>CALIJJ010000202.1 GCA_938017515.1 uncultured Pseudanabaenaceae cyanobacterium | reverse complement strand
CCAGTCGCAGTCAAGGATGGGAAGCTCGCAGTCGCCCCAATTGCAGCAAAAATCAATTGTGTTATCGCGGCGTCGTTTACGACGATCTGGATCGTTGATGTTTACTTGAGAATGCAAAATCCTGGCGGCGGCGGAGCAATCGGCAAAGCGCTGACGGATGTGCGGTCTCGCGCCCAAGATGCCCTGCTGCTGAATCATGAACTTGGCATAGCTGGAGCAGGAACGGCTGTCGTGGAGCACACGGTGGGCGCAGCGAAAGCCTTTGTAGGGCGAGATGTAGCGTTGATAGAGGCCGATCAGCGCCGTGGCCAGCCAAATGCTGGGTGAAAATTTACGCCGAGGTGAAGAAGATAGAGTCATGGTGAGCCATACGAGCGTACTGAGCTGGGTCCGGCTATTTACAGTCTTCCCAAAACTGCCATGGGTATGACGCAGCTTGTGGTGGAGATGATTGCGTTGGACCAGTGGGACCGGACGCCTGATCAACCTATTTTTCTAGATGCTTTCACAACAGCAAAGGTTTGGGAGTTTGCGATGTTGGAGCGGGAAATAAAGCAAGTAACTCAAGGATTAGAGAGCTACTGTGTATCGGAGGATGTGGAGCCGTTGATGAGGATTTTGGTTCAGGCTCTAACGTAGGAAATTCCTTTTCTTAGCAGGTTTCTCGAAATTGATTCACAGCTACTGCTCTAGTCTTTTGGGGAACTCTAAATTAGTCTTGTTGGTCTTGACGTCGCCAAAGAAATGTTTATCTGCCTGCTTCTTTTGTGGCCGTATATATCCGTTGTCCTTCATGAGCTGGGACATCTTTGTGTTGCTTACCTCGTCGGTCTGAAAGCATACAAGCTCGAAGTTGGTTCTGGACCAAGCCTGTGGAAGGGGTGTATCGGCAATCTTTTCATCGACTTGAAGCTCTTTCCGAGCCATGGACTGGCTCATGCCAAATACAAAACCATCAAAAATATACGGTGGCGCTTACTTGCTTTTACCTTAGGGGGGCCAGCGACTAATTTATTATTGACTTTTATCTTCTTCAACGAAGTCGGAAAAAATGGAGCTTCTTGGCCAGCATTTTTGCTGATGATTTTTGAGATTGGGGTTTTCACCTCTAACATATATCCCCGTACAACTCTTATTAATGGTGTTTCCCTCGACTCAGATGGTTTGAGTGCGCTGCGATTGTTGACTAGCAAAAATATGCATCAGTCAATCAATAATTATAAAATTATCATGGAGCAAAGCCTGGCAAGATATTCTTCAAAGCACAGTTCCCGAGAATTATTTGATGGTGATGTCGATAGCCTGATGACTCTGATTTTTTCGGCTCAGTTAACCGAGGATGAAGAATATGAAAATGCGGTAAGAGAACTGGAAAAACTTCTGGTTGTCAAGTACTCTTCTGACGGAGAGAAGCTGTTGGTTCTCGATCATCTCTGCTGCTTGGCCTTGTATCACGGCTATCAAGATATCTTACCCAAATTGGATGCCCTATCTCGGCAAGCCTTGGAGCTGGCTCCCAACAGTCCGACGATTAAAGGGACTCGTGGTGCAATTCTAGTAGAGCTGGAGCGGTATGAGGAAGCGTTACAATTCCTTCTTCCCCTGCTCCACGATGACAATGATGAAACTGATCGAGCTGTTAGCTATTGCTATGTTGCGAGGGTCGAACAAGCAAGAAATAATCTTGAGAAAAGCCGTGATTGTTATCGCCAAGCTAATGCGCTGCAAGTCCCAATTTCACTTAAAGACAGATTCAAAAGAGAGGGATGGTGGCTTGATTGCTCAACCACTGAATAATTTGCGATCGCAACCCCTCCCCACTCAACATATTCGTGTGCGTTCCCCCTTCAATCCAATAAGTTTCCTTCGGACCAGCCGCTGCCTCAAATAATTGCTCAGCATTCTCCGGCGGAATGTAGTCATCGCGATCGCCATGCATAATCAACACTGGCACCGACACCTCAGTAATCTGGCGAACGGGTGATGCCTCTGCAACATCAAACTGCGCAATGCTTTCTGCCCGTGCCACGGCTCTGCGTCGCCAAAATCCTGGCAACATCGGTGTCTGTGCCTCGATGGTCTCTTCCAGATCCGCAAAGGTTCCCAGCGTCACCACTGCGTCAATGCGATCGTCCCGAGCCGCCGCCGCGATCGCCACCGCCCCGCCCGCTGATACCCCCATCACCGCCACCGACTCGGCCAAGCCTTCTTCTGCCAAGAGATCTAGCAGCTCCGAAATATCCCCCGCCTCATGGGCGCCGTAGGTGAAAAACTCACCGCCGCTTTCGCCGTGACCGCGCAAATCAACCAGCGCCAAATTAAACCCGGCCTGCAAAAACGGCAGACTAAAGTCCAGAACATCCTGCCGATTGCCACCAAGCGTATGCAGCACAATCAGGCTGGGACGATTGCTGGGGGCACCCTCCGTTGTCCGCAGCAGCCAACCGCGAATTTCTACGGGCTGTCCGCCGGGCTCCCTGTTGTTGTTGGGGCTGGAAAAGGCCAAGACTTCAGGCTCAACCCCCCCGTCTTGAAACAGGGCTGGCATGGCCTCCACAGCGCGATTGTGATGGCTAATGAGGGCGTAGGGAAGCCAATTGTCCAGGGCAGCTCCCAATCCAACCATGATCAATAACCCGGTCAATAACCCGGTTAAGCTTCCTTTGCGGGTGCGGGTGCGATGTTTGCTCGGCATCAATTTATGGGAGGTAGCTCATGGGAGATCGGCCATGGAGGATAGGCCATGGGATATGGGAATGTATGGGCTATCCAAGATGGAGAGATGGGGGAAATTGCGATTTGGGCAGAAGATTACGCTTTCTGTACCCATCGTGCCCGAATTGAAGGGAACCCTAAGAATGGAGTCGGAATTAACACCCTGTCCTTGCTGCTGACGCTTCCCGTCACCAATGGCATCTTTGCCCACCACTAGCAAGAACTGTGGTTTCTACTACCGAATTCCTACGGACTGAAAGCCAACACCTGAGCAAGCTTAAGCCTCTTTTGCAAAGCCTCAGGAAACCCTGGACCATCACTCAGGAAGCTCTCATCTTTTCCTTGGGAACTGCGGCTAGATTAGGAGCCATAGACCCAAATCACTCGAAAACAAGAAAAGACCCATGGCACCCAGTAAGATTCTGAAGTACATCGCGATCGCAGCAGCAGTGGCCGTTCTTATCTTTCTCGCGAGACAGTTCGACTTCCAGACGATTTTTCAGAACGCATTAGCCTGGGTGGATGGCCTAGGCCCCTGGGGACCGATCGCCTTTATGGTGATCTACAACTTAGCGACGGTTCTGTTTCTTCCGGGATCACTGCTCACCCTAGGTGGCGGTGTCCTCTTCGGTGTTGTCAATGGTTCCGTCTACGTCTTCTGCGCAGCACTTCTGGGCGCAACCATCGCCTTCCTGATTGGTCGCTATGTGGCTCGTGGTTGGGTGGCCAATAAGATTGCTGGCAACCAAAGCTTCAAGGCAATTGATGAGGCGATTGCCAAAGAAGGCCGCAAGATTGTCTTCCTCACTCGTCTGTCTCCCATCTTCCCCTTCAACCTGCTGAACTACGCCCTGGGCCTGACCCAAGTGTCATTGAAGGACTACGTCATCGGCTCCCTCGGCATGCTCCCCGGCACCATCATGTATGTCTACATTGGCTCTCTGGCGGGTAACCTAGCTCAACTCGGCAGCAGCACCGTTGACCCCGAGACCGCCAAAATTCAGTGGATTATTCGCATTGTTGGTTTCATCGCAACCGTCGCCGTCACGGTTTATGTCACCAAGGTTGCCAAGAAAGCCCTGAACGAAAGCGTTGGTGATACACCCGTTCAAGCGTAGAGCCTCATCCTGACGCGTCCAGATCCGAATCCAGCCCCGATTCTCGATTCCACATCACAGAATTCAATTCATCACCCATGGCTCAGGCTAACCCCACGTTCCAGTCCGCTGTAGAATTTCCTCCCTACGACCAGTACAACCAGGAACTTCTTTCCCACGTCCATCCTCCTGATTGGACCAACCCTTCACCTGCTAAAACCTACGACTTGGTTGTGATTGGTGCAGGTACTGCGGGACTCGTGGTTGCAGCGGGGGCTGCCGGGCTCGACATCGGTCTCAAAGTTGCCCTGGTGGAAAAGCACCTCATGGGGGGTGACTGTCTGAATGTGGGCTGTGTCCCATCGAAGTGCCTAATCAGCTCCTCCCGTATCGCGGCTGATATGCGCAACTCCAAGCCCTACGGGATTAATCCACCGGAGAACATCGACGTTGATTTCCCGGCGGTGATGGAGCGCATGCGCAAATTGCGGGCGGGGATCAGTCACCACGACTCGGCTCAGCGTTTCCAAAACCTGGGGATCGATGTTTTTCTGGGCAGCGGTCAATTCACCAGTGATTCGACGGTTCAGGTCGGCGATAAGGTTCTGAACTTCAAAAAGGCTGTGATTGCCACGGGAGCCCGCGCGGTGCGGCCCCAGGTGCCCGGACTGGAAGAGGCGGGATTCCTGACCAACGAAACTGTGTTTGGTCTGACGGAGCAACCCAAGCGCCTCGCGGTGATTGGTGGTGGTCCCATCGGTTGCGAGTTGGCCCAGGCGTTCCACCGTCTTGGTTCCCAGGTGACGCTAATTCACAAAAATGCGCACCTGCTGGATAAGGAAGACCCGGATGCCGCTGACATTGTCCAGAACCAAATTCGCGAAGATGGCCTAGAGCTGGTGCTCAGTGCCCAACTGACCCAGGTGGAAACCACTGCCGAAGGCAAGGTGCTTCATTACGACCTGGGCAATGGCAAAATGGGCAAGACGGTGGTCGATGAAATTCTGATTGGGGCGGGCCGTCAGCCCAATGTGAACAATTTGGGATTGGAAACCGTTGGGGTTGAATTCCATCCCCGCCGTGGTGTCAAGGTGAATGACTACCTGCAAACCACCAATTCTAAAATCTATGCGGCGGGTGACATCTGCATGGATTGGAAGTTCACCCATGCAGCCGATGCAGCGGCACGCATCGTGATTAAAAACACGCTGTTTTCTCCCTTTGGCTTGGGTAAGTCGAAGCTAAGTGACCTGGTGATGCCCTGGGTGACGTTCACTGCGCCGGAAATTGCCCACGTTGGCATGTATGAACGTGATGCGAAGGAGAATGGTGTGGAATACAGCACGATCCACATTCCCATGAGTGGTGTGGACCGGGCGATCGCCGAGGGCCAAACCGAAGGTTTCCTCAAAGTCATCTATAAGAGTGGCTCGGATGAGATTCTTGGGGCGACCATTGTCGCTGAGAATGCGGGGGACATGATTAGCGAAATTACGACGGCGATCGTGGCCAAGGTTGGTCTGAGTAAGCTTTCCGGCGTGATTCACCCCTATCCGACCCAAGCAGAGGTAATTAAGAAGGCAGCGGATGGCTATCGGCGTACCCTGCTGACACCGCGTTCTCAGAAGTTGCTGAAGCTGCTGACGAAGCTGGCCTAGGGGCCGCGTCTGTCTTTTTAGCCGTTCTTTCTTTCAATTTGAGGATATGTCTTAGCAAAAATGTCGTTCTTCGCGACATTTGTTAGCAAGGCGAAAGCAAAATTAGGTCTATACAGAAGCGGTGGCACCTGCCACCGCTTTTTTGTTAATTCACCTGTGTTCTCCGGGGATAAAAAAGTCCCTAGGGGTAGGACGTTATAACTGACTCCATTGTCTCTTTAACTGTCTCTTTGCCCCAGAGGATTATTCCCTATGCTTCTGTATGAACGCCTTGCCCATGCTGTGATCGGTAGTCCTTTTCAGGATTTTTTGGAAGGAACACGTGACTTATCGTCCCTGCCCACCCGCTGGAAAAATCCGGGATTGGAGGCAATTTATAAAGAAGATCGCTACATCAAGCAGCTCATTCAGATGACCGTTCGAGATGGCATGAACTGCATTGATATTGGGGCACATATTGGCTCGGTGCTTGATCTGTTTCATCGTGTTTCCCCCTCTGGAGAACACATTGCCTTTGAAGCGCTTCCCTATAAAAGTGAGTGGTTGCGTAGGAAATATCCCAATGTTGAAGTGCATAGCATCGCCCTGAGTGATCGGCGTGGTCAGACGACGTTTCATTACAACCCCAATAAGTCGGGATTTAGCGGTCTGCGTCAGCATCAAGCCGAGCATCCTGAGGAAACGGTTATTCTGAATGTTGCGGTTGCACCCCTGGATGAGTTGATTCCTGTCGCAAAGCCCATTCGTTTTATTAAGGTCGATGTGGAGGGAGCAGAGCTGCGGGTGCTTCGTGGTGCCCTCAATACGATTCGGCGTTGTCAGCCTGTGATTCTGTTTGAATGTACCCAGAGCGGTCTGGATTTGTTTGATGTCTCGGCGGCTGAGATGCACCAATTTTTTGAACAGGAGCTGGGCTACCAGATCTTTGTTATTCCTGACTATTTAGTGGGGAGGGCTCCGCTGTCGGCGGATGAATTTCAGGCGGCGATGCACTATCCGTTTCGGGCGTTCAATTTTGTAGCGCTTCCCTGCTAATCTTCAAGAACTCAATTCGGTTCAAATCCCCTGTCAGCTTGCTGGTGGGGGATTGTTTATGCCTACGGTGATGGTTCTCTGGAGACGCCATTGTTTTTATTGGAAGCGATAGATGTCAATTGGATGATAGTTCGTGAGGTTGATGATAGATGCTTGCTATTTTGACAAGTATTCTAGATTACGTCTTGGAAGGGGTTTGGTACTTTTCTACTCTTTGAGGTTATCGTCTGTAGATGTTGTCTCAATTTGTTTCAGTTTTTCCAAGCTTGAACTTAGCTTAACCCTAGATTAACCTCTTCACTTCATGATGTAACTTGTAAACTTGAGCACACTTTGGTTGTGTCTTGTGCCAGTTGGCTTCTTGATTTTAGAGTGTCTTCTGATCGCTAAACTTGACTTTCTCCATCAGCTTTCACGCCTGAAAGTGGAATTTTTCCATGCGTTTTTTCTCAGCAACTGATACCGATTTTCTGTTTAGGTGGTTTCCTCGCTCGTTTGTTTGTTTATTGTCTACGGCTTCTGTGGCCTTGATTTTGATTGTATCTGGCATCGTTTGGGGACAGTCAGCACAGGCGAGACCGGAGAACATCATTTTTGAAGTACTCATTGCCCATCCTATGAGTCATCGTGACTCAGTGAATCAGGCGGAGCTTTCGGCGCAGTCTGAAATCTCCCAACGATTCAAACAGGATCCTGATGCTTTATCGCTTCAGATATCGGTTTTAGTGAACCGCCATGGCGAAGTCATTCCGGTTTTTACGACAACCGTTTCTCGTGAGCAGTGGAGTCAGTTTCCCCAGATCAGGCGATGGTCGAAATACCACGATGCCTATGCTTTGTTGCAGCGCTACGATGTTCCGCTAGATCGACCTATGACTGAGGCGATCGCTGCTGTCCCCCGTTCTGCTGCCACAGCACGCTTATCTATCTCTAATCCTGCTGTTGACTTTGCCTTCGATCGCGGTGCTTTGTCTTCCAAGCAGATTCAGAATTCACTGGATTATTGGGACTAGCCATACTTGTTTCAATCCCCCAGTATCCGCCTTATACATCACCTTCAAGCTAGAGAGGAGTCCAACGATGCATGACCATGACAGTAATGTTGTGAACAAATCGGGCAACCGTCCCTTTGAAGATATCTTTCGGGCCAGCCTGTCTCGCCGCAATGTTCTTAAGCGCAGTGCCGTTCTGTCTGCTACTGGCTTCCTGGGAGCCTTCGTTGGCGAAAGCCTGCTGTCTAAAGCGGCTACGGCAATGGGCCACCCCCCTGGCACGTTGGTTGCTCAGGCGACTGGTGGTGGGTTGATGAACTTCGCGCCGTTGAGCATTGCCCAAGCGACCAGCCGTGACGGTGAGACAAAGCTAGCCGAACCTAGCATTTCCTCGGATTATCAGTACGATGTGTTGATTCCCTGGGGCACCTCACTACAACCCGGTGGTGCCGAGTATACGGGGAATCCAAGCTATCGTCCTACGGCTGCTCAGCAAGCAAATCAAGTGGGGATTGGCCATGACGGCATGTGGTTCTTTGCGAAGAACGAAGCTAGCAGCACTGAGGGAATGCTCTGCGTCAACCATGAGTTTGGTCGGACCCCCCATGTGACTGGCAAGGATGCTCCCGAAAGTCTCGAAGATGTTCGTTTGTCCCAGCATGCCCACGGCATGAGTGTGGTGGCGATCAAAAAAGTGGGTGGCAAGTGGGAGCGGATCGCGAGCAAGCATGCCCGTCGCATCCACCTCAATACGCCGGTTGATTTTAGTGGTCCTGTGGCTTCCAGCGGTTTACTCCGCAACATGGCAAACAATCCAACGCAGGGAACAGTCAACAACTGTGGTAGTGGCTACACCCCTTGGGGGACTTATCTAACCTGCGAAGAGAACTTTAACGGCTACTTTGCTGACAGCACCTACAATCCTGAAACCCAAACCGGGACTTGGGCCGCCACCGAGCGCCAGGAGCGTTATGGTTTTAGCGCCACTGGTTTTGGCTATGGCTGGGAAAAGTTTGACCCTCGCTTTGACCTGTCGAATGCGAGCTATGCCAACGAGCAATTGCGCTTTGGTTGGATTGTGGAAGTAGACCCCATGGACGGTTCTAAGAAGGCTGTCAAGCGAACGGCGATGGGCCGCTTCAAGCACGAGGGGTGTGCGATCGCAGTCGGTAAAGGTGGCCGTGCCGTTGCCTACATGGGCGATGACCAACGCTTTGACTACTGCTATAAGTTTGTCTCCAAAGCAAGCTGGCGCTCTCTGCGGGCGCGCGGCCTCAGCCCTCTGGATCATGGCAAACTCTACGTGGCTAAATTTAACGACAACGGTACCGGTGAGTGGCTGGAAATCACCATTAATAATCCGATGCTCGCTACCGAATTCAACAGTCAGGCGGAGTGTCTTGCCTATGCTCGGGTCTCTGCTGACTTGCTTGGGGCTACTCCCATGGACCGCCCGGAGTGGACAACAATTGCTCCCAATGGTGATGTGTTCTGGGCGCTGACCAACAATAGCCGCCGTACCGAAGTTGGCCCCGGTAGCCCTCAGGCTCCTAACCCTGATGGTCATATTCTTCAGATGGCCGATGCTGAGAAGCACACGGGCACGACGTTCACTTGGACGATTCCGTTCATCGCTTCTGATAGCCATGGGGATGGGGACGAAACCACCTTCAGCGATCCTGATGCCATCTGGTCTGATCCTGATGGTCGTCTGTTCATTGGTACCGACGGTGGCCAGAAGAAAGGGTTGAATAATCAACTTCTTGTCGCTGATCCTGCAACGGGTGAGATCCGTCGCCTCTTTGCAGGTGTTGCTAGCGATGAGATTACCGGTTTTGCCATCACGCCCGATCGCAAGACTTGCTTCATCAACACCCAGCACCCCGGCAACGGTGACCCCACAAGAACCAACTTCCCCGCAGCGACGGACGGTGTGACCATTCCTCGTGATTGCACCATCGTTATTACCCGCAAGGACGGCGGCATCATTGGTTCCTAGGAGTGTCCTTTTGGGTTGCTGAATAGAGCTCTATGGAGGAAACCGTTTTGAACACAGCAAACAGCCAGCAATACAGCATTGAATATACTGATTTCTGGGAAAATGATGGTGGCGGTTCGGTCAAAGGTCTTTTCTCGGTGAGTGAAAATGCTGTTGCAGATGGTGTCATCTCGCTGGATGAACTCACAGCTTGGGATTTAGATTGGACTGGAAACACTGAAGTAGCAGCCTTCTCAATCTCTTCAGATGATGGTTCTGCAACGGCTTTGGTGCCACCCAGTGGATTTTCCATTGAGGGAGCCAACGCCGCATTTGTCCCAAACTTCAGCGATTCAGACGGTCTGGATCAAGGTCTTTATGAGTCTGGTTCGGGAGATAAGACGATCGATCTGGGCGCGCTCATTGTTGAGGATGTTGCTGCAGGAACTGCTTCCCTGGGCAGTGCAACTGCTGGCTCAATTTCTGTTAGCGAAGTCGTTGACTACAGCGTCAATTTCAGTGGCTTTTGGGGTGACGGTGGTTCCGTCACGGGCCTTTTCTCGATTAGTGAGGCTGATGCCGCTGATGGTGTTGCTTCCCTCGATGAACTTGTGTCTTGGTCCTTTGATTGGACTGGTAATAGCGATGTTGCTGCCTTTTCAGTGTCTTCTGATAGAGATAATGTAACAGCTCTCCTTCCGCCCGGTGGCTTTCTGCTCGATGGCAAAAACACAGCTATCAATAGCAGCTTGGTTGATGCAGATGGGCTCGATCAGGGTCTTTATCAATCGGCATCTGGAGAGCAGTCTATTGATCTGGGTGCACTGATTATTCAGGACTTTGCGGTCGGGACGTTAGCCCAGGGAGATGTAGATGCAATAGGTGCGACTATCTCGATTGATGATGGTTCTGGTAGCGGCTCTGATGGCGCAACAGGTGGTGGTATTGGTAATGAGCGAGTTGTCCTCGTCGGCAATACAGGCGACGACGTGCTCGAAGGTGGTAATGGCGACGACACGCTATACGGCAACGGCGGTATGGACTTGCTGGTGGGCAATGGCGGCGATGATGAGATTGTCGGTGGTTCCGGCAAGGATACGCTTCGTGGTGGTGATGGCGATGACCTGATTTATGGCAACGGTGGGGGCAGTGACCTTATTGTTGGCGGAGCTGGAAATGACATGCTCTACGGCGAAGCTAGCCAGGAAACCATCTTGGGCGGCACGGGCAATGATCAGATTTTTGGTAATGGTGGTGGTGATTTCATTGACCCCGGCACCGGAACTGACTTTGTTTGGGTTGGATTCGATGGTGATGCAACTGTTGTGATTGATGAAGGCGAGGGCTTCACTGAGGTGGTGGGCTTCAAGCCTGGGGTCACCCGCTTGGAGCTGGGCGCTGGCCTCAGCCTGAGTGAGTTGAGCTTCACCCGCCAAGGTCGGGATGCCTACATTCGTAAGGGTGATGACCTCTTGGCTGTTGTGGAGTGGATGTCTGCGGAGACGACTCGTGAGGCGTTTCTCTAGGCAATGTCCTTGCCTAACGGTTGAGTTCCGTTAATTCTGAATGATGCTCTGGGCCATTGGGCTTAGAGCCTTTTTTTGACCCATGCTTCACAGCTAACGCTCTGCCGTAGTGGATGATAGAGCTATCGTTTTTTACGCGTGTTCCCATCGCGCCCGACTATGACCGCTCCGCTCCAGACTCAGCCCGCTGATGTTTCCCAAGACGCGACACAAGCCACCCACCCAGGCAATGACTTCGTCTTCGAACACCAAACCGACAACATCTGCCTCGGGTTTCGCATCACCAAAACGCTGCTGTCGGAGCAAACCCCCTACCAAAAACTCAGCATCTACGAGACCGTCGAATTCGGCAAACTCATGATGCTCGACGACAAAGTCATGCTCACCGAGCGCGACGAATACTTCTACCACGAGATGATCGTCCACCCCGCCCTGCTCAGCCACCCCAAACCGCGACGCATTGCCGTGGTTGGTGGCGGCGACGGCGGCGTTGTGCGAGAAATTCTTCAGCATCCCAGCGTCGAAGAAGTCGTCTGGGTCGAAATTGACGGTGCCGTCGTGGAAGCCTCACGCAAATTTTTTCCCACCGTGTCCGAGGTGGCCCTGAGCGATCGCCGCGTCAATCTCCAGGTCGCCCCCGGCGAAGACGTCCTGCCCAACTACATCGACCACTTCGATGTTCTGATCGTCGATTCCACCGACCCCATTGGCCCCGCCGTGCCGCTGTTCGAAGCGCCGTTCTTTCGCATGTGCCAGCGATCGCTCCGCGCCGACGGCATCTATGTCACCCAATGCGGTACGCCGCTGTACTATCCCGAAGAAATCCGCGCCGTGAGTCAACAGCTCCGCCAAGTCTTCAAGCAAGTTGATTTCTACCTTGGCTTCATTCCCTTCTATCCCTCCGGACTCTGGTCCTACGTCATGGGACGCCAGACCGAAACAGCGACAGACATGGAGAACATCCAGCAGCGCTTTGAGACGGCACAGCTACAATGCCGCTACTACAGCCCTGACATTCACCGTGCCAGTCGAGCCATTCCCCCCTTTGTTCAGCAGCTTATCGGCCCCAGCCGTTGAGCTGCTCTATCATGAATGTGCAGAGCAAAAACAGCACGGCCCTAGGGTCGTGCTTGAGTTCATATTGGAATTGAGTTCGTCTTTGAACTGAAGGGGATGGGCAGGAACTGCTGGGTCGGATGTGAGTTGGGCGCGATCGCAATTCAAAATTGCAACTTTAGTACAAATGGTCTATATTGAATGGGTCTGATTCAGTAAATCAAGACTTTGATGGTTCGATTTGAGGCGAATTAGATCCGTATTTCCCCTTCACTCCACCAATCCATCTCACCATTAATCCATCTCACCATTCAGGGTGGAAATGTTGGGCGTGAAGACAACAGGGCGTTGGTTGGGATCAATCAAATGGCTCTGTTGCTGCATGACAGATTGTGCCTGCATGGGGTCAAACGTTCGACTAAATTCAGTGCGTAGTTTGTCGACACGAGCTTGGGTGAAGCTAAGCTCAGAACGAATCTCGCGCAATTGACTGCGCTGGGTGAGGTGGGAGGGCACCAGCTTCGCCAAGGCCGTTGCAGAGATGCCAATGAGGACAGTGTTGATCGAGAGTTTGATGAGGGTTTCCCGAGTCAAGTTCGTGACGTGGCGCTGGCCTGCGGCCCTGCTTGCTGCTTGGGTTGCACGACGCTTGGGGCGGGGGCGCATCGGTTGGGCAACTGGAGCGGGGGGCTGGGGAGCCCTGACGGCGCTCCCACTATTGCGGAAAGCATGACCCTGAGCTTGCCTGCGAGGGCGCTGGCTGGAGCTGAGACGGGAGCGGCGGGCGGGTTGCGGATAGTAGTTGTCGCGAGTCGCGTACATAGCTCAAAAAGTCCAGCAGTGGGGAATGGATGTGCCCAGTAGCTTGAAGTCTAGCAGCAGATCCAAGAAGGTCAAGGGCTAGGCGCTAGAAACTCAAGCTCCATCGAGTTGACTCAAGGTATCTGGCCTTTCCCCGAGTGTCTAAGGATACAAGACAAAGTCGGCTCTGGTAAAACTCCCCTTGGGGGTCTCGACCCTTAGGGGTTAAGCCCCTTGGGTGTGATGCTTGTGAGGGGAGATAGCCCCTGATGCTTTCACCCCAATTGTTTCACATCTTCCCTCTCCAATTCGGTCGTCTATATAGCAGATGAAGTGGGCGCTGAGGAGGTAACGGGAGCGATCGACGAGTCATGAATTGAAACGATGTGACGCCCATTTCGTTGCAAAAAACAAACGAAGACCGACAATTGCAAGGCAACATGTCGGTCTTCGTTTTGCTGATGTCGATGTAATCCAGAGATTAAGCCGACATCCACGAACCTTCAGGCTCTATCTAATCAGCCTAGCCGCGAGGGAGCTGATCGATGAGCTGAGTTGATTCGCTCAATACCTTACTTGTAGAGTTCGGTTCCGAGGCGTAGGGCCAAGAAGCCAGGAACAAGTGCAAGTAACAGAGCAACAATAATTTGAGTCTCAGACATTTCCGAAGATTCTCCTAAAACAGATTGCCGAAGTATTTCACTTAGATTCTGTTATTAATCGATCGATCGACCAGGACTGTCACATGACTTAACAGGGGGTGACGAGGGTTTCGTCGCTCTGGGACCTTGGCGTCGAGTCTGGATGTCAGCCTCAATGCTGGGTCTTGACGTTATCGATCCCAGTGCGATCGCCCTGGCCTCGGTCCAATAATTATCCCGAAATGCTACGTAGAACACTTCTCCGGGTGGGGATGACTCGCTAGAGTGACTGCTTGACGGAGATATAATGGGTCCTTGCTCCTCTCTGGTTAATCTTTAGGTTGTTCTAACAAGGTTGACCAACGTGCTGAGTAGGTCACTCCCATGCTCATCGCTAGATACGTTGGATACATTTGGTGCATCTGCCGATTAGGAGCTTGGGTTAGGAACTTCTATAATGATGAGTCTTTTTTCTGACAGTCCGAGCACGACGAGAACGCATTTCGAGCGTCAGATGAAGGCGGTTCAACAGGACGTTCTTCGGATGGGAGCTTTAGTGGAGAGCTCCTGCTGGTTGGCGCGACGGGCGTTGATTGATCGGGAGCTCGATGCTGCGACGGCGGTGGATATTCAAGATAAGCGCATCGATGAGCTCTATCGCCAGATCGAGCTGGACTGTGTCAATCTCATGGCCTTGCAGTCGCCCGTCAGTCAGGATTTACGCCTCCTCAGTGCGCTGATGCAGCTTGTCCGTGACCTAGAGCGCATTGGCGATTATGCCGAGGATATTAGCGAGCTGGCCGTGAAGCTGTTTCCCTACGGTGAGCTGGCGGTCATTGATCGTGTGGGATTGATGCTCGATCGCTGTCGTGCCATGGTGGCCCTAAGCTTAGAATCCCTGTCCAACCTGGACCTGGAAGCGGCCAAGGCGATTAAGCATAAGGATGATGTGGTGGATTCCGACTACGAGAGTCTCTACAAAGCCTTGGTCCAGACGCCGGAGCTTGACCAGGGCGTTGAGCCTGTCGTTCTGCTGGTGCTTGTTATTCGCTGTCTCGAACGGATGGCGGACCACGCCACGAACATTGGTAACCGAGTGGTCTATATCGTGACGGGGAAACGGCAGTAGTTTCCACAAAAACCCGTAGACCGTTACAATACTGGCGACGTAGTGTGCTATGTTTCGCTTGTTTTTGGCTTGCCTTCCTCACCGGACTCATCATGTCAGACGAATCGGACGGGGGAAGTCGGTCAATGAACTGCGCTGGGAAATGCGCTGGACTCGTTTTGGTCCTCGTTGCCGAATAGCACCTGCCACCGCGCTCGTCTGTCTGATGTGGACAGAGATATAGTTGCTGGGTTCACCGCGTTTCAGGTCCTCCTCGAGTCGTGGAACCGAGAACTATTGCGATCGCCGCTTGAAGGGTAAGGCCAATCAGGTCTACCGCGCTTATCTATCGGATTGAGAGCCCATGAAATTTTCCGTCGCAACACTGCTTGCAACCTTCATTGATGACAAGTTTGTCGCGCCCAAAGTTCTCGAAAAAAAGCTGGGTTGCGAAGATGAGGGTAGTTTGCGTGAGTTGCAAATAACACTGGATGCCCTAGAAAAAACGGGCATTCTGGAAAAAGAGCGAGGTAAGTACAAACGAGTTCCGGATACGGGGTATATCGAAGGTCGGTTGCGCTGTTCCAGTAAGGGATTTTGCTTTGCGATTCAGGACCTTGAGGAGGCGGAGGATATTTACATCCGCGATCGCGACCTCAACCATGCCTGGAATGGCGATCGCGTCCTCGTTGCCGTTACAAAAGAAGCCAGCCGACGGCGCAGTCCTGAGGGGCGGGTGCAGTTGGTTATGGAGCGAGCCAATACCTCGGTGCTAGCGCGAGTCAAGGAAGAAAAGAATAAATTTAGCGCTGTTCCCCTCGACGATCGGCTGTTGTTTCAGCTGGATCTCGATGCCGAAGACAAGGAGCTGAGCGAAGCGGTTGAGCATTTGGTCAACGTGGAGGTCGCCCGCTATCCCCTCGGTCGGCATGCGCCGGTGGGTCGTTTGACCCAGGTTCTGGGCAGTGATGCAGAAGCGGCCTCCGACATTGACATCGTTTGTTGTAAGCACAGCTTGCCCGGTGCCTTCTCCGAGGCAATGGAAGGTGCAACCAAGGGATTGCCCACCCGCGTGCGCAAAGCGGATATCAAGGACCGCATTGACGTGCGTGATGAGCCCACGGTGGCAGTCCATGGAGCGGAGGCCGATTCCGCCGCTGGGATTATGGACAATGCCATCTCCCTCTATCGCACGGAGGAAGACCTCTGGCAGCTCAGCGTTCACACCGCTGATGTGGCTCACTATGTGCCTGTGGATTCTGCCATTGATCAGGAAGCGCGGCGGCGCAGTACGGCGGTCTATCTCGGGGAAACGGTGATTCCGTTGTTTCCGGAACCCATTTCCCAAAACCTCTGTAGCTTCCAATCCGGCAAGGATCGCATCGGCGTTTCCATTGTGATGACGCTGAATGACGATGGGGAGGTGTTGTCCTATGAGGTGCAGCCGTCGCTCCTGAATACGGATGCGTCTTTGAGCTATCACCAGGCCCAGAAAATCCTTGATCGAGATACCAAGACTAAGGGGATTAAGAAATACAAAAACGTCTTTGACTTGATCGACAGCTTGGCTGAAATTGGCCGCTCCCTGCGACAACAGCGCTACCAACGGGGGGCGTTTGAACTAAATCTTCCCGAGCGTCTGCCCGCTGTGGCTGAGGACAAGGACAATGTCAGCCCTGCGCTCTACAGCCGTTTTGCCTACAACGATGAAGGGATTTTGGGGGCCATGGTGGTGGCCGATGAGATTCCGATTCGGGGTCTGCTGGCAGAGATTATGCTGCTGGCAAACCAGCTTGTGGCCAAGCATCTTCAGGCCCTGAATATTCCCCTGCTTTATCGGATTCACCGGGCTCCCGATCGCAACAATGCCCAGGAACTGGTTAAGCTCGCTGCCAATCTCAATATTGAGCTAGAGCTAGACGAAGAGCAGGATGAGGTCACACCGCAGATTTATCAGAACTTCCTAGAGAAGTTCAGTGAGAGCGAGGCGGAGCGGGTGATGATTTATCTGCTGCAGCAGACGCTCAAGCCTGCATCCTACAGTCTGTCTCCGGGGCGGCATTTTGGTCTGGCCATTGCCGATGGCTACACTCATTTCACCTGTCCGGCACGGCGCTACTGCGATTTGCAGATTCAGCGGGTGCTCCATGCGGTGTTTGAGTCGGGACGCGATCGCCGCACTACACGCTCCAAGGAGCGGGTTGATCTACGCAGCAGCGAATCCCACGGCAACATCAACTGGAATGTGCTGCCGCCGGATGTGCACCAGGAACTGGAGATGCAGCATCAAGCGATTGTCGTTCAGCTCAGTGAGCGGGAAACCCGAGCCCAGGATGCTGAAGAGGATCTGATTGGCCTTAAGAAAGCAGAATTCATGAAGGCCCACACCGGTGAGGTCTTCAACGGCTTGATCACGCGGGTTCAGAACTACGGTTTCTTTGTGGAAATCGAAGATTGGCTGGTGGAGGGCTTAGTTCATGTCAGTTCGTTGAAAGATGACTGGTATGAGCACCGTATTCGTCAACAGCGTCTGGTGGGCCGCAAGAATCGTCAGCAGTACGGGCTGGGCGATCGCGTCGAGGTCCAAGTCAAGAGCGTCGATTACTACCGTCAACAAATTGATCTGATGGTTGTTGGTGGTGGGAGTGAAGACGAAGATGGTGCTGAGGACAACAGTGTTGAGACCCATGCTGCCGATGACAACGCTGTCTTTGAGGAAGAGGAAGTCACTGTGACCGAAGGCATTGACTTGGACGATGACGAATAAAGGTCGGCTCAATCATCCACCCTCGGAATCCCATCCGTCAGATGCACACCCATTGGAGCTATAGCAATCGCAGATACACACAATATGAGCCAGTCCCGTCCGCTAATTCTGGGTGTTACCGGAGCGTCGGGCCTGATTTACGCCGTCCGCGCATTGAAGCATTTGCTCAATGCGGGCCATACCGTTGATGTCGTTGCGTCCAAATCAGTGGCGATGGTCTGGCAGGCGGAAGAGGGCATTCGCATGCCCTTGGAGCCGGAGCAACAGAGTGCCTTCTGGCGCGAGAAAGCCGAGGTGCCGGAAGCTGGCACCCTAACGTGTCATGCCTGGGGAAATGTCGGTGCCACCATTGCCAGTGGCTCTTTTCGCACCCAGGGCATGGTGATCATCCCCTGCTCCATGAGCACTGTCGGTAAGCTATCAACGGGGCTCAGTGCCAGTTTGCTGGAGCGGGCCGCGGATGTGCAGCTCAAAGAAGGCCGCAAGCTGGTGTTGGTGCCGCGTGAAACCCCCCTGAGCCTGATTCACCTCCGTAACCTAACGGCCCTGGCGGAGGCCGGTGCGCGTATTGTCCCGGCCATTCCTGCTTGGTATCACAATCCACAGACCATTGAGGATTTGGTGGATTTTGTTGTGGCGCGAGCCTTGGATCAATTCGAATTGGACTGTGTTCCACTGCGACGTTGGAGGGGGGAACAAACGCACGCTAGCAATGGTGACAGGTCGCTATAAAAATGCGCTGGGCCTTGAGGCTCAGCGCATTTTTTGTCTTAACTCACCCAAGCTGTTAATCGCTTAGGAGCCTGCTCTAGAAAAACGCGCGACGTGTCGTGTCGGCGGACATGCCTTCGACAACCGCCAACAGATCATTGCCTCGGGTGATAGACGTATCACCGTTCTGGCGAGTGAAGGTCAGTTCGCTGAGGCTGCCAGAGCCCAATTCTAGGCGAGTCACACCGGGCTTAAAGCCCACCACTTCAGTGAAGCCTCCTGGATTGATTACAACCGTTGCTCCACCGTCGAAGCCGACCCAGACAAAGTTTGTGCCGGTGCCAGGGTCAATGAAATCGCCGCCGCCATTGCCAAAGATGGTGTCATCGCCTGTGCCACCTCGGATGGTCTCTTGGCTGGCTTCGCCATAGAGTGTGTCGTTACCCGCACCTCCGACAATGAGGTCATTACCGCCATTGCCAAAGATGATGTCATCGCCGTCGCCACCAGTCAGGGTCTCATTGCTGGGAGTGCCAAAAATTTCATTACTATCGCTCGGGATGTCGATAGTCGGTCCAGGCTCGACAGGGTCAACAGGGTCGACAGGGTCGACGGGGTCAACAGGGTCGACGGGGTCAACAGGGTCGACGGGGTCGACAGGGTCGACGGGGTCGACAGGGTCGACGGGGTCGACAGGGTCGACAGGGTCGACGGGGTCGACAGGGTCGACGGGGTCGACAGGGTCGACGGGGTCGACAGGGTCGACGGGGTCGACGGGGTCATCAGAGCTGCCAAAGTAAAAGCCATTGGTAAAGGCTTCCGTCGGGACTGGATTGAGGGGAGTCGTTTGACCGCTCACAATGGCAACGAGGTCGCCGGGCTGGCCGGGGGCACTCGGCTGGGCCAAAATTTCGAGGTTGCCGTTAACGACTTGTTGTTCGTAACCGTCGGAGTTGCCGCCGAGGATGATGCGATCGCCGGGCTCGTAACCCTGAATCAGCGCATAGTCGCGATCGCCATTACCTGTCCCTGTTCCATTGGGAGCCACGTAGTACGGGGTACCCGAGATCGGGTCACCAAGAATGAAATCGTTAGTGCCGGCACTGTTGCCAATTAGGGTATCAATTTCCCCCACACCAGTACTGCCAACCGTAAATCCCTGTTGTGGATTACCCGATAGATAATTCACGCCAATGAGGCCTTTCTGCCCATTCCCTGAGCTTGGGATAATGTCATCACCACTGCTGCCCCCAAAGAAGACATTGCGCTGCTCAAACTGACCAAACTTCAAATAATGTTGGGTGCCTGACGTATAGATATCCGCATTCACAGCATTGGCGACATCAGGATTACCAAGGAGATAGGAACTTTCATTGAGGTAGGTTCCTGAACGCCCCTCAGCTTCTCCAAAGCGACCAAAATGTTCGAAACCAGAGCTGTACTCACCCGATGCGACGGCGGCGGCTACGTCTGAATTAGTTCTGAGATAGAAGCCCTCATTAAAGGGGGCAAAGCCAGTACGGCCTTCACTGAGGCCAATTTGGAGAAAATGCTGTAGACCTGAAGTGTATTGGTCTGCAGCAACCGCAGCGGCAACGTCAGGATACTTGTTCAGATAGTACTGCTCGTTAAACAAGCCGTCATAACGGCTCTGCGAGGCACTCGGATTTTGCACACTATTTTGATAGTAGTACTGGAAACCCGATGAGAAGTTGCCACTACTGACCGCTGATGCGACATCGGGGTTGGCTTGGAGGTAGGCTTCCTCGTTGTAATTGCCGAATTGGGCGAACCGACCTTCTGACTCGCCAAACTGAATAAAATGTTGAGCACCCGACGCAAATTGCCCGCTGCTGACTGCGGCGGCGACATCGGGGTTGGCCTGGAGGTAAAGTTCTTCATTGAAGAGCTGAGAAATGGAAGAACGTCCCTCTGCAAGGCCAAATTGTTGATAGTGATCAAGTCCTGAACTGAAAGAACCTGCTGCGACTGCATCAGCAACATCAGGATAGCTCGCTAGGTAGAAGCTTTCGGAGAAAATGTCAAAACTCATTGTGATTCAGCAGGGTAGAAGTATGTCGGGGGATGATTGAAAAACGCAGTAGCTGAGCCGTTGTCAAAAATCCTCTGAGATCAATGTCTGAGATCAATGACTGATGAGAGCTTGATTGCGTCCCTGAGGTCACATGATTCTAAGGAATAGAGAATATTCCCCAGCAAAATTTAATGAAACATTAGGATGAGTCTCACGCTTGTTGCACTTGATTCAATTCCTGTTCAAGCTAGGCCAGATATAGAATAGGAAGGCTTCGAACTCGACCAAAATTAGGGTAGGCTCGCAGCGCTTTGTAACGTTCATCTCTGCTACTCGCTCTACCCCAGACTTTTTAACCCTGTCTCTATGCGCTCCTTTGTTACCTTTTTGCTGCTTGCTTTGCTGGGCGCGATCGCCGCGTTCCTCATTAGCAACACCACCCCTATCGCCCTCACATTTCTGGGGATCACATCGATGGCTCTGCCCTTGGCGGTATGGATGGGGGGGGCAATACTGGCTGGAGTTGCGACGGGACTGTGGTTTTCCATTCTGTTTCGTCTGGCCGAGCGCCGGGGGGCCCGGCTGGAAAGCAAGCGCCAAAAAGCGGCTTCCTTTGGACCCGACGACTTTGCGATGGTTGATGACGGATATGATGCACGGGACTTTGCCAGTGCGTCCGATTATGGCGAGGGGGATAATCAGAGCGCAGGCTATGACGGGGCGGCTGACGATTATCGAGATAACGGCGATCGCAATGGCGATGTAGGCCAGAGCCGCCGATGGAAACCGTTCCAAAAGCCCGCTCCTCCTGTTGATGTTCCTGTGGATCTGTCTCGGGACCAGGGAGAATTTGTGGGGCCATCGCGGCAAGAAGCGTTTGAGATGGTTGAGACGGAACCGCCCGTGTATGATGCCAACTACCGGGTGATTCAGCCGCCGGAGCCAGAGCATCGTTCTGAGTATGAGCCGGAGTCCTATGACTCCACACCTTATGACTCCAAGCCTTACGACTCCAAATCCTACGACTCCAAATCCTACGACTCGGAACCCTATAGTTCAGGACCCTATGATTCGGAACCTTACGACTCTCGTCAAAGCTACGAGTCGGAAGATGATCCCTATCGCGCTGGCGGCAGTTATGACGCTGAGACGTCTAGCTCCCGCTCGGATGGTTATCGCTCGGATGGGTATCGCTCAGATGGGTATAACTTGGGTGACTATGGCGATCGCGCTGATGCCTATGATTCCAGGACTGAGGGTGGCGAGACCGATGCCTTTGGTGGTGTGAGCGATCGCGCGGGCTCTGCCTCGAAACCCCAACCCACCGGTCAACCGACGGGCCAAACAAAATCCCAGCCGAAGGACGACTGGGACATTGACGATGCTTTAGATTGGTAGCGTCTGGGCTAGAGCAATCCGAAGGAGTGCAGCAAGCCACGACCGCTCATCAGCTCCACCAGAATGGCAATGAAGCCCAACATCGCTAGGCGACCGTTCCAGACTTCCGCTGCCGTGGTTAATCCCCACTCCCACTTTTCCTGGGGATAGAGCTTGGTGCGCTCTGGTGGATGGTAGACATCCTCTAGCTTGATCTGTGGTGAGTCCAAGGACTCTTGCACCATGTCGGCAAGATCTGTGATGAAGGCTGGGTCAGTATCCAAAGCGGGAACCCGATGGAACCCATGAATGCCAGCTTCTTCAGCCACTTCGCGGTATTCCATATCGATCTCTTCGAGGGTTTCGATATGTTCCGAGACAAAGCTGATGGGGACGACGACGAGATCCTTGACCCCTTCCTCGGCCATTTCATTGATGGCGTCTTGGGTATAGGGCTGAAGCCATTCGATGGGACCCACACGACTTTGGTAGGCCAGGGTGTGGGCGTTGGGGCGATCGAGGGTCTGCATGATCAGCTTCACGCAGTCTTCCATTTCCTTTTGGTAAGGATCACCGGCTTCTTCAACGTAGCTGACGGGGACACCGTGGGCGCTGAAGAAAATTCTTGCGCTGTTGGGGTCCGGCAAAGCATCGAGTTCCTTGCGGATGAGACCGGCGATCGCTCCCAAATACCCCGGACGCTGGTACCAGGATGGGATGACCGTATAGTCGATTTTGCGAAACTCAGGATCTTCTGCCTGAATTTTTTCCAATAGGCGAAAGCTAGACCCACTGGTGCTAATTGAAAATTGGGGATACAGGGGGAGGACCACCAACTTCTCAACGCCATCTCGCTTGATGGCGTCGGTGGCTTCCTCTGTAAATGGATTCCAGTAGCGCATGCCGATATAGGTTTCGGCATCGACACCGCGCTCGTGCAACATCTGCTTGAGCGCGGTCGCTTGCTCCTCTGTAATCCGTCGTAGGGGGGAGCCGCCACCAATCTTCTTGTAGCCTTCTTGCGATTTACTCGCACGAAGCGTTGAGATCAGCCAGGCCAGCGGCTTTTGCAGCAGCGGCGACGGCAGACGAATAATTTCCGGATCTGCGAACAGGTTAAACAGAAAAGGACGCACGTCCTCCAGCTTTTCCGGCCCACCGAGATTTAAGAGTAAAACTCCTACTCTGCCCATACCGCTTTCTTTGACTCCAGCGTCCTCAGTCTTGTTCACTGATGTTAACAATATAAGGCGATCGCCAAATATTTTTCGCCGCTCAAAATTTCACAGCGTTAGCCCTGGAACGAATTCCAGCCCTTTGCGCTTCATGTTTGTTGCAGTTAGTTAATTTCTATCACATTTTCTTAAGGCGTGTCGTTCTGGGCAGGGCCTTCAAGCTAATGCTCGATGGTGTCCGCTGGGGCGCATCAGGAGTATCCTTGTACTGAATTTTTCAGAATTCCTGTTTTGGGGGTTTCTATAGGTCTATCGCTGTCTTTTCGGTTGCGTTCCTTTCCCGTTCCCATTCCTTTGTCTTGCCCCGTTCCTTTGTCTTGCCCTATGTCTTCCGCTGCGATTCATTCCGATGCCTTTGAGGCTCAGCTCAAGCAGGTCAATCAGCGTCTCAAGCTTGCTCAGATGGGGATGCAGATTGAAATACGGGGGAAGGCGCTAGCGCTGCGGGGAACGTTGCCCCCAAAACCGGGCAGCAGCAAGCCGAAACCCCACCAGCAGCGCATCAGCCTTAAGTTGCCCATGACCCCCGCTGGGCTGAAGCAGGCGGAGCGCGAGGCTAAGGTTGTTGCGGCCCAGTTGATTACCGAAACCTTTGATTGGGAGAAGTATCAGATTTGGAAAGGGCGAGAGCGATTGGATGCCGATGCGCTGTCTCAGCAGATTTGGAATTTTGAGAAGGCGTTTTTCCAGACGCCAGAGCGACAGGCAAAGTTGTCCTCTGCTCAAAGCACTTGGGATGGCACCTACGCCCCTTACCTCAAGAAGCTAGAGCAGGTGGCTCAATCCAGCCGCAAGCTCACCCTGGTCGAGGCGATTTGTACCACCGTGGAATCTTTGCCGTTTCAATCCCGCAGTCGCCAAATTTGTTGTACTGCCCTGGCGGCTTTTGCTGAATTTGTTGCTGTGGAGCTGCCGGAGGATTTCAAACAGCGGGGCGGTAGCTATAGCCCTGGCAAGGTCAAGCGGCGACAGTTGCCTGAGGATGACGAAATTCTGGAAGCCTATAATCTGATCCCCAATCCAGCCTGGCGCTTTGTCTACGGGGTCATGGCGACCTATGGCCTGCGCAACCACGAGGTTTTCTTTTGCGACTACCGCGCACTCAAGCGCTTGGGGGCGAGTTGTGATGTCCACAATACGGTAGAAGTTCTAGATACAACCAAGACGGGAGAGCATGAGGTCTGGCCGTTTTATCCCGAATGGATCGATCGCTTTGATCTGCGTGATATTCAGTTACCGAAGGTGAATACGGATCTGACTCAGACCACGCTTCAGCGTGTGGGCCAGCAGGTGACCCGCCAGTTTAAGCGCTACGGCATTCCCTTTTCGCCCTACGACCTGCGCCATGCCTGGGCGGTGCGCACGATTCACTTTGGCATTCCGGATACGGTGGCGGCGAAGATGATGGGCCACTCCGTGGCGATCCATACGCGGACCTACCACAAGTGGATTACTCGGCGAGATCAGCAGTCGGCGGTGGAGACTGCCATGCGACGCCACAAGAATACCTCAGCTCCTTTGTAGGTCTGGTTTCGGCTCCGCTCAACCAGCGACGGCTC
>CALIJJ010000201.1 GCA_938017515.1 uncultured Pseudanabaenaceae cyanobacterium | reverse complement strand
TGGTTGTCGATCAGCACGACTGCCACTTGGCGCGCTGCGTCAGGGCTGGGTTCACCGTAGGGGTCGGGGTTCTCGGTACCGTTGGAGATATCACCCGCCGCGTTGCTGTAGGCGAGTTGCTGCATCACCTGCTCGACAATGTCACGGTCAGCTTGGTCATTGAACTGAATTTGCAAGGGTTCGCTGCCATAGCCGCCCTTGGCGCTGGCGACTTCCATGCCGTCTACCAGTACCTTGCTGCCATCAATGCTCACACCTGCTACTCCAGGGTAAGTATTCAGGAGGAGGCGATCGTCAGTGGCACCGTTGCGAGCGATCCAGGCAACTAGAGTGCTGTTGCTAAAATCTTGTGTGCCGTCGCCGTTGGGCTCGAAGAAGTCATCGCTATCGGCAATAAGCATCGGCATGGGATGACCGTCGGGATAGCGCATTGCTTCATCGTAGTTGTAGAAGCTATTACCGCTTTGGATCTCTAAATTGCCAGGTTGATAGGGATCGCGGTGCTCTGTTGCACCGATGTCGATGATGTTATCTTCGATGCGATCGCCCAGAACCTGCTCCACAGGCAGTATTTCTTGCGTATCGTCATCCCCATCTACATCAAAAGCATCGCGAACCATGATGAAGTTATCGCCTTCGTCCCATCCCACAGGATCGCTAGGATATTGGGGATTGTCAGATACCGGCAATGCAATCGTTTTGCCGTTGGCAAGAGTGATGGTCTGGGGGACCTGGAAGGATTGAAAGGCAGGAAGTTGGGATAGTTCGCGATCGCCATTGTTGAGCCACATGTCAATATTGCTTTGGTCGCTCACGAGGTTATGGCCCAAGGACTCAACCCCAAAAGCTTCACTGCCAAAGCCAGCCTGGTTATTGGCAAGAATGCTGTTACCAACATCTACGGTATTCTGGTGAGAGTGGAGACCACCCCCTTCGCTTATGTCTCCCTCAGCTTGGTTATCGATTACTGTTGAGTTAACAACAGAAATGCGTACCCCCGTTGAAGAGTAGGTGCTAATACCGCCACCTTTGGCCTCACTAATACCACCGTTAATGGCGGTGCTTGCGGCCAGATTGCCGCTGATGAGCGAATTCAGGACAACCCCCTTATTATGGTTTAGTGTCAGACCACCACCAGTTGCCTCGGTATCTACGGGATTACCCTCTTCAGCTCCAGGGTAACTAATGGCGCGAGCGATCGCCTGATTATCCATCACTGCGCTCCCCCGCATGGCGAAGCGACCACCATTGGCAAAAATTGCGCCACCATAGGCATGGGCTGGTCCGTAGGATGCTTCAACAACAGCACGGTTGTTCTTCAGCGTTGAATCCAGCACTTTGACGCCATCATCACTGTTGTAGATCACCATGCTGAAGATGGCACCGCCCGAAGCATTCTTCTCAGATTGTGCCTGGTTGTTTTCAAAAATGCTGTTGGTGATGGTCAGATCGCCACTGTTGTAGATGGCTCCGCCGTAGGCGTTGTCTCCTTGGGCGATCGCACTATTGTTGGCCACGTAGGCGTTATTCAAGGTGAGCTTACCGAAGTTGGCGATCGCTCCCCCCCGAGCCTCATAACCATCCTCAGCCCGGTTGTTCACGAGCGCGACACGATCCAGCGTCAGCTCGCCATCCCAGTTAATGAAGGCGCCCCCCTGATTAGAGCGTCCGCCGGTGATCGTCAAATCTGAAATGTTGACTTTGGCCTGATTCTCAATATTGAATAGAGCACTGTTGAATCCTGAACCAGCACCGGGATCTTTCCGAATCGTGAGCTGCTCGCGGCCCGTGCCTTGAATCGTCAGATCATCGGTAATCGTCAGATTGTCATTCCAGAAGTCGATGGTTGCTGGGGAGTCAGACTGAAAGTCGGGACCAAAGACAATGGTGTCAGCACCTGGGCTGTTATTGGCCATCAAGACTGCATCTTGTAGGGAAGTGTAGCTGCCGTTGGCAGCGTCATAGCCCACAGTGAAGGTTTCTAGGGTGCCAAAAAATGCTTCAAACTGAGTTGTGTCAGCACCAAATTCAATTGTGCCCGTAGCGGCTTCCAGACTCCAGTCACCACCCAGGCTGCTGTGGCCTGTTAAGTCATCCGATGCGGCGATGTCTGCGCCCGTGAGCTGAGCCAGTTCTGCTACGAAGTCCTGGCCGATGTCACCTGCCGCCACATTACAGCCGTAGAACAAAATGTCGGCATCTTCGCTCAAGGCGGCGGACCATTGCTGTAGCGAATCGCGGTACTGAGGCAGCGTGTCATTGCTCAGCGTGGTACCTGCCAGCTGAACCAAACCCGCATCACCATGGGAGAAAATCTGAACACTGTCCACATTGGCAGTGCTGGCCAGGGTCTCGGTGATTTGGGCGATCGCATCTCCCCCCTCTCCTAACAACACCACATTGGTTTGAGGAGACAGGCCTGCCACAATTTGCGCATAGCCCTGAACTGTCGTGTCAACAAACGCAATACTGTTGGACACCAAAGGAAGAGAAGGATTCGTCGGTGACATAGATGGAGTCTGAGTGAAATAGAGAAGATTCCATTCCAGTGAGCCTTTTCGTTACTGACGAAAACAGGGAGACTTCCCGGAAGTCCCATCCATGCGAATTTGAGAAATCCGTATCATTCACTAGGTTTTGCCTGCTCAAGTTTACGGAATTTATTATTTTTGTATCTAGAAAATCTACTGAGATTAAGACTCTCGATAGGATTTTCATGACTCTGCATCTAGGGGGAAGTGAGGGAGTGCTCCGTGATTTCCCCTGCATGACCGAGTTTTGGCTGGAAGAATTTCGTCCACATAAGGAAAAATTGAGATTCAGAGGGATTTTGAACTGCAACATTGTGGCTGTCATGCTCGTCCTAGAACGAGCAGCGACCATCAGCCTTGGCGATAAAAATGCTATGGTCGTGGCTGAATTCAACTCTGGCTTCATCCCCAATGAGCCAGGTCTAACGTCGAGCGTGGAAATAACCCATGAAGAAGCAATTGCTACTGCCCTTGGCACTGCTCACTGCTCTGGCTGTGCCAGGTCGGGCGATCGCCCACTCCGTTGAAACCAACTATCTCCAGATCGATCAGATGATGGAGTTTGAGACTGTCTTTAGTTCGGGCGAGCCCCTTCAGTCAGCTAGTGTGAAGGTCTATGCTCCGGGCAATCCCGATGAACCCTGGCTAGAAGGACAGACCGACGAGAATGGCAAATTTGCCTTTGAGCCGGACAGTTCCATCCCCGGTGACTGGGAGGTCTTTATTAAGGAGAAAGGTCACGCCGATATCCTGACGGTGCCGGTCACCGAAAGTGGTGTTGATGCAGAAAAGATTAGCGAAGCACCCGGTGTTCACATGCACTATCTCGCTGGCCCCCTCGCCTTCTTTGGCATGGTGATTGGTGGGGGATTTGCCTGGTCCCGTCGCCGTCAATCGACCTAGACGGTTGTCTCTCTGGAGACTCTAACGTCTAGGCTGCTCCCAGTAGAAAAGGGTCTGTGCAAATCGCGCAGACCCTTTTTTGTTTGATTGGGTGTTGGAAATGAGGGGGGACGAGTTGATCGGGGATTAATGGTGGCTAACCTATGCGGATGCCACAGACTGTTCAGGCAAAGATGCTGGCTTTTGCTTTTTTTTCAGCATTCTTGCGCTGAATCCTAGCAGTGCTGGCAGCATCGCAGGGGTAGGGACTGCGGGGGATGCGTTTTGGGCAACGGTGGTCTCAGAGGGTTGACTGGTGGTTGCTCCACCCTGTTCTTCGCCACTCCCTCCTGCTGTAGAGGTTGGATTGCCACTGCCACCGGTAGTGCTTGGGCTGCCATTTCCACCCGCATTGCTCGGATCACCATTGCCATCAGCTGTGGTTGGAGCATTGCTGTTTGATGGTGATGCTGTGATCTCCACAGGCGCCATATTATTTTGCGGATTGGGAGGCAGCGAAGTTGTTGACACCTGCTCCTCTTGCGCAGGCGAATTCTGTGCAATGCCGTCTCCGCTTGAACTGTTGCTGCCACCGGATGGAGCAAACAGGAGGAACAGCGCCATTAAAAGCGCATAGAGACCTTCTTCCATCGGACCATACCTCGCCAGATAATCAACGTAGATGTGCTCAACAACCGATCGCACAGGATCTGGATTGCTGAATATTTTGGAAGCTGCAGGTGAAGTCTTTGAAGAACAATCAAATCGAGATGTAAATGGAGAATTAACCTGAGCGACCACCGTGAGCTGCACCCTTTGTCGTCCGCGATCGCCTAATAAATTCTCTTGAGAGCTTGTAATCAGTCTGAGGCCAATAATCTTCCAGGTCAATAATCGTACTTAGCAATTATCGTAAGTTCACATAGGTATGCAGAGGTAAAAGCTACTTTAAAGTCGCTGCGCTTGGTGAATCCACTGACTGACCTGGCTCGCTGTGGGGGTCAAATCGCGGCGGCGGAGGGTTGCCACATGGAGCCGTAGGATCTGGGGATGGAGGCGATGGGGGGAGGCTTGGGCAAGCTGTTGGGGAGAGCTGATTCCAGCGTGGAGTAGCAGACCGCAGTAGGTACAGCCGACCTCTGGAACGCGGGCTAGATTCGCTAGGGCAGCCCATTTGCGAACAAATTTTGGGGGACAACGCAGCTGTCGGGCCAGGGCTTCCACTTGAGACGTTGTGCGGGCAATGTTGAGGAGGTCGGCGGTGGTTTGGATATCGCAGGATTGGAGCGATCGCTGCTCTGCCAGGCTGAGACCAGGGAGCTGTTCGATGGGCCAGAAGGTTGGCGGTATGCTGGGGGCCATGGTGAGATTTGCCCGAGGGGATGCGGATGAGTGACGTGAGGAGACCGTGAAGTCTCAATCGTTTTTAGGGATTTCTATTTAATGGTAAATCAGGGACCTTGCTCCTGAGGTCAGTCCAGGGGGCCGGTTGCCAAACTTTTCCATAAGGCCTGTCTGAACATGTCTCTCCAGCGCCCTCCTGAAGCTACTCCCTAGGGCGCTCTCTAAAGCAGTGCCCTTTAAAGCAGTGCCCTCTAAAGCATTGCCCTCTAAAGCATTGCCCTCTAAAGCTTAGATAAGGATGCTGTGGAAGAACGATGTCGTTTAAGGGGAACGCCTACAATGAATCCGCGTCATAGAAGTTCAACGTTTCGGCTGCTCAATGCTGCCGCAGTTTAACCATCCCGAGGCTTAATGGCCTGGCCTGGCTATGGACGATGAGCTTCAGCTCATTTTCTGCCGTTTCATCCATTCCCTTCTATCACAACGCTTTATTTATGGTTCTGTTCTTGCCCTCTCGCCGACTTCATCCCAAGGGGGTTGGGAGCCGTGCTTCTCTGGCTCTCGCGACATTCCTGTCCGTGCTTCCCGTTGGTGGGCCGATGGTTGAGGTTGCTCTCGCGAAACCTGCCTCAACCTCGTCGGAGGGATGCCGTGCGGACACTTTGACGGCGGTCAATGCTGAATCCCTGGGTGGCCAAGCCCAAACAGAGTCGTTGCAGCTTCCCCGCTCTACGCCCTATTTGTCGCTGCTGCGTCGGAGTTGGGTGGCCTATCGCGATCGCTTTATTCATCCCGAAGGCTATGTCATCGATCGCTTTTCGGAGGACCAGCGGACAACGTCTGAGGGGCAAGCCTATGCCATGCTGCGGGCGGTTCTCATTAATGATCGTGCCAGCTTTGACCTGACCCTCAACTGGGCCGAGAAGAATCTGGCTCGCCCCAGCGATTCCCTTTGGGCTTGGAAGTGGACCGATGGCAGTATCGAGGACATCAACTTTGCGACGGATGGCGATATCGATGCCATCACGGCGCTGATTTTTGCCGCTCGGCGTTGGGACTGTCCAGCCTATGAAGTGCTGGCTCAGAAAAAGTTGGCGGATGTGTGGCGGGTGGCGATCGCCCAGGCCAACGGCAGCTATTATCTGCTGCCCGGACCTGCCGAAGCCTTTTGGCAAACCCCCGAGGAGATGATCCTCAATCCCTCCTACTTCGCGCCCTACGCCTATCGGCTCTTTGCCCAGGTTGACCCCAGTCGCAATTGGTCAGCGCTCATCACCGATAGCTATGACGCCTTGGATAAAATTGCTGCATTGTCTGAAACTCACCTGCCACCGGACTGGATTACCTTAGATACGACGACCGGTCGCTATCGCCCCGTACTTGAAAGCCCAGGCCGCACTCACTTGAAAACGATCTATAGCTTTGATGCCTATCGGGTGTGGTGGCGTGTTGGCCTTGATGCTGCTTGGTTCAGAGCCCCCCGAGCCCGGGCCTACCTGCGACAGAATATGGACTACATCACCCAACGCTGGAAAACGGAACCGCGCATTTTTGCCGTGATGGAGTTGTCCGGTGAGCCCCTGGTGGATTACGAAGCAACCGCCCATTACGCAGCACTTTACCCCGCGTTGAAGCATGTGGATTCTCAGATTGCCTTTGAGATTTTCACTCAAAAGCTCTTGCCCCAATACCAGCGGGGATTTTGGGAAAGTGATTCGGCCTACTATGCCCAAAACTTAGCTTGGTTTTCCCTGCTGCCTCCCCTACCGTTGGACGGTCTGCTCACCCCAGGGGAGTGATGCGCTCCGGGATAATTCTTCTGGAAGACGTTGGCCACTGCTTCAGCGTCTTGAGCTCCAGGGGGTTATTATCCAGCCGTTTATTTCCAGGGGGTTATTTCAAGGTCGGTTTAAGGTCGGTTTGAAGCTGGGGGGAAGACCGGTTTGGGATCGCGTCGATTCTGGCGATGGCGGTTCTGGCGATGGCGGTTCCGGTGATGGGGATTCGGACGCTAGTTCCGGGATAACGTGGTATGTATTGCGTCCCTTTTGTTTCGCTAAATAGAGGGCGCGATCAGCCGCTGCCACCAGGACATCAGGAGTCGTCTCCACATTGGGGATTTGGCAGGCAATGCCGAGGCTGAGGGTGACGAAGGGAGTGACGGATGACTGCTCGTGGGGAATTTGTAGCTGATGCAACGATTCCTGAATGGCATGGGCAACGCGGATGGCGCCGGTGGCCTCGGTGTCTGGAAGGATCAGAATGAATTCTTCTCCCCCATAGCGAGCCACGAGATCTGCGGGGCGTTTGGCTGTTCGTTCTAGGGTGTGGGCCAGTTTTTGGAGACAGGCATCACCGCGCAGGTGACCATAGTGGTCGTTAAATGCTTTGAAGCAGTCCACATCGCAGAAGATGAGCGAGAGTGGCTTTTTCTCCCGGGACAGGCGACGCCATTCTCGGTCGAGACATTCATCAAACCAACGTCGATTGGCGACCTGGGTGAGCGCATCGAGACGAGCTAAGCGCTGGAGTTCGTGGTTGGCTTGCTCCAATTGGGCGGCCTGTTGCATCACGCGGCAGTTAAGGAGACGCATTTTCAGGTGAATGCGAACCCGTGCCAGAACCTCTGCGGGTTGAAAGGGCTTGGTGATGTAATCGACGGCTCCGATGGAGAGGCCTTTGACTTTATCATTGACCTCGCTCAGGGCGGTCATGAAAATGATGGGAATGTCCTGGGTGGCAGGGTTATTCTTCAGCACCTGGCAGAGCTCAAAACCGCTCGTATCCGGTAACTTGATATCGAGCAGAATCAGCGTGGGGGGATTGGCCGCAACTTGCTCCAGCGCTTCGGCTCCAGTCACTGCGATGGTCACCGAGAGTTGAGCACCCCGAAACATGGCTGTTAGGAGCGAGATGTTAGTGGGATTGTCTTCGACAATGAGGATGCGATTCGGATGCACGGCAACTCGCAGGTGCTCTAGGGTGGGATGAGGGTGCTTATTGTCTAGAATTCCCAGGGAATTAGCTGAATTTGGCCTTTTCGCGATTCTTGCTAAGAGACTGGGGAGAACTGGACTGATTTTGATGGGCTGTTAGGTGTACGTTGGCACAGATTATTTGTGGATTGACTCGCCATTTCGGCAGACATTTTGGGGGGTGATTGTGTAGGGTGATAGAGGCTTCTCGGTTTTGTTTGGCGGTTTTGAGTACTTTTTCGCTTTTTTTAAGCGCCGTTTACTGCTAACCATTCTTTGATACTCCAAAAGGATTAACATGCGGTCTCGCCAGGATTTGGTGGAAAGTTTTTCAACCTTTTTACAGTTTGAGGGCGATCGCTCCCACGGCTGGACGGTTGATCCACGTCTGCGTCGCAGCATGACCCGTCAACTGGAGCAGGAATCCCAGAAGCATTTGGAGACGACGTTTTGGGCGCTCTATTGGCATCAGCGCTGGCAAAATGCTGTGGCCCAAGAGCAATCTGCCCAGGGGGCTAGTCAAGCGTCGGGTCTGAGCACAATCAGCGCCAACCATCTCAACGCCCATGTCCAAGAGAGCTGCTATTGGGCGGCCCAAAAAACGGCGAGTCGTTTTAACTACGGCATCTCGGATTGCTTCCAGATGGCGATCGCCCAGTTCCACAAAATTCTGCGGGGGTTTGATTCCTCCCAGGGATCAGACTTTTCCACCTATGCCAGTGCGACCTTTGCCAGTCTCATTCGGGAGACCCTGCGCCAGCGCCAGGAAGTGGATATTTGTACCACCTGGGGCTTGCTGCGTAAGTTGAGCAAAAAGCGCCTCGTGGAATCGCTGCAAATGGCAGGGCTGGGTGCCCATTGCATTGCCCAGTATTTGTTGGTGTGGCAGGCGTTTAAGCTTCACTATGTGCCCGTTCAGGCCCAGGGGACCCGTAAGCTACCGAAGCCGGACCCTAGCCAGTTTGTCGCGATGGCTCAGTTTTATAACCGGGAGCGGGGGGCGCAGCTTGCCTCAGATACACCGAAGATTGCTGCAGACGATATCGAACCCATACTGCTGGCGATGGCGAAGGCCGCACGCTCTTACCTCTACCCCACCAAGGTTTCGATCAATGCTCAAAAAGGTGGCCAAGATAGCGAATTTATCGATGATCTGACCGAAAATAATTTGACCGAGACCGAGCGTCTCTCGCCCATGGAGGCGCTGGTTCAGGTGGAAATTGTGGAGGAGCGGCAGCAGCAGCGATCGCAACTGGGTGATGTCCTCGTGGATGCCATTGCCCAACTGGATGCTCCCTCCCAAGAGCTTCTCGGCTTTTACTATCGAGATAGTCTGACCCAGAAGGAGATGGCGGAGCGGCTTAATATTCAGCAATACACCGTGTCTCGACGCCTCACGAAAATTCGCAAAACGCTGGTGAAAAAATTAGCTCAGTGGAGTGAGGCAACCCTGCATACATCCCTTGATGCTGACCTACTGAGTTATATCAGCACTGTGCTGGAGGAATGGTTGCAGCAGCGCTATTCCAAGGCGCACGAGTTTGATAAGACATTGTCCTAGCCCCCGATTTGCTAGTCCTGATGACCCTATTCCGCAAATATACAGAGTTCTATCATGTCCTTCACTGCCACCCTCTTTGATTCCGGACAACTTTACTTTGAAATTCCTGAGGCGTTGAAAGCTCGCCTGTGGGAGCAAAGTCAGTCCCTGGCGACGCCGGTCAGTCGCTGGAATGCCTATCTCAATGCGATCGCTCTGGAAGCCGTGTTGCCTTGGCTGCGTGAAGAAGCGTCTGCTCGGGTGATTGTGCCTCAATCGGCGCAGTGCCAAGCCTTTTGGGAATTGGTGAATGGGACGCCCGTGCGGATGGGAGGGAATGTCGGGTCGAGAAAGCTCGTGCTGATCCCATCGGAGGCCATCGATCTCGATGAGTTGGCTGTTCCCCAGGAGTGGGTGGATATTCCGGAATGGGCGGCGGATGACTATGTGGCGGTGCAGGTGAATTTGGATGAGGGTTGGGTGCGTCTTTGGGGTCATGCTTCCCATCAGCAGTTGAAGGCTCAGGGGGAGTTGGATGGGAGCGATCGCAGCTACCGTCTGCCCCAGGAATCCCTCAGTGGGGATTTGAGTCTGTTGAGTTTAGGGTTTGACCCAGCGCTGAATTTGGCGACGCCTCGGGCTGAATTGGCAGCGATTCAAAAGCTGGATGTGGCATCGGCTAACGCCATGATTGAGCGGCTAAGCAATCCAGAGCAGTTGCAGCCACGACTGGCGATTCCCTTTGAGCGTTGGGCCGCCTTGGTGGCCCATGGGGGCTATCGTCAGCGCTTAGCGGAGCGTCGTTGGGGGTTGCCAGAGCAACGCTCGGTGATGGACTGGATGCGGTCGGGTCTGTCGGCGATGGCGGAGCAGTCGGGCTGGCGCTCGGCCGGGATGGAACCGGCGATGGTGGGAGTACGGCGGCTGGCGACGGAGAAGCCCGTGATGGTGCGATCGCTCACCATTGACGAAACATCCTACGAGTTGCGGGTGTCTCCCCTGGATCAACTGGAGGAAAACCGTTGGCGAGTCACCCTGCGCAATCCAGAGGCGGGGGCCCAAGTGCCTGCGGGCTATGTTTTGCGGCTTTTGACGGAGGACTTTCTCAACTTTGAAGGCAATGAGGATCGCGCTGAAGAGGCGGTGGACGAACTCTATCTCGATGTGCAGCTAGAGTCCGGTGAGGGCTTGATTTGGATGGTTGAGCCGCTGCCAGAGGAGTATGACTTGATTGAGATTTTGCGCTTTTAGCGGTTCGTAACTCCCAAGACAGCCGACTTCTCTGCCACAGCCACAAATTCAAAGCGCTGCTTCGCGTCATTTCTACGCTGTACCTCGACCAAAATGGCTCGCCCAGCCCGGTCGCCTGAGGGCAAAAACTGAATGGACTCTCCGGCTCCGGCAGCGGAGAACTCCGGATGATGCAGTTGCGCCTGCAAGCTGTTGCGGGTCACGGTGTTCTGGGGAGGGATGTCCTGGAGCGCCTGGGCGATCGCCATTGTTGCATCAAACGAAGTCGCCGTTCGCCAGGTAATCGATGCTGCGCCCCAACGCTGCTCAGCCTTAGCCAAAAAGGACGTTGCAGAGTAGCGTTCGGCATACCAAGGTGCAGCCAACACCATGCCTTCCATGCCCTGCCGGGTCTTTTCGAGGATCGTACTGGTATAGAGGGTTGGCGTGCTGAACAGTGCCAGCTTGCCCTGGGTGGCCTCGATCAGGGCGATGGCATCTTCCTGCCGGTCGATGTGGGGGGCAATCATCAGCGCATCGGTCTGCTGCAATAATTGCTGAAGCACCTCCCTCTGAATGGGGCCTTGGCTCATATCGCAGGGAATGTCCACCAGTGTGCCGCCGAGGGCTTGATAGGCCACCACAAAATCTTCCTTGAAGGACACGTTGTCCACTGCAGTGGCGTCATAGCACAGTCCCATTTTAGTTTTTCCCGCTGTTTTTACCGCATGGCTGGCCAGGGCCTCGGCGAGGGATTTCATGTTGGGAATGGTGCGGAATGTATAGCTGCCAAAGTTCGATAATTTACCCGAAAAACTGGTGGGCGAAATCATCGTTAGTCCTGCCGGTTGGTAAATGGCGGCGGCGGTGAGGGATGGATCGCTGGCATTGGAGCCGACGACGGCAAGGACCTGTGGATCGGCAATGACCTTGGGGGCGAGGGTTTGGGCTTGGGTCTCACTGTTTTCGTCGTCAACAATCACGACCTCTAATCGTGCGCCGTTGATGCCGAGCTGGTTGATGGCGTCTTGGGCCTGGGCGATACCGCGCAGCATTTCCTGGGCGATGGCCGGGTTATTTCCCGCTGGCACACTGACGGCAATGCGTAGGGTATCGTCCTCGGAACGCTGCGATCGCGCATTGTTCAAATAAATCAGCGTTTCGGGGTCATTGGGCTGTTGCAGCAGCGAGGTTTGAAAATGTTGAATGGCACCGAGAAAATCTTCCTTTTCAAAGGCCGCAATACCCGCCCGTTTATCGTCGGTGGCAGTCGTTGGGATCAGCAACTCTTCTCCTAAACTAATTTGGTCGTGGGTCTGAGCCGCTGACGCTGAGTCAGGGCTAAACAACCATCGAGCTGCCAGATCTCCAGCGACAATCAGAGCCAGTATGGCAATGCTCCATGCAAGGGCGCGCCTGATCAAGGAAGGAGAATTTTTCTGAATGCTAGTCATCATCAATCACCGAAGAGGAGTTATGGATCGTTGTTTGAAATTGAGCTAACGACCTTGGAGTCTTATGGGTACTCGCGGAGCCGAGGATAAAGCCCTGCGCTTGTGAGTCCAATCGCCAAGAGCATTCCCACCGCTATTTGCCAGCCCAGCTCGTCGATGTCAGATTGGCTCTGGCTGAGGCTTTGGTCAAAGGCAGCCTGGTGAATGTCAATGACGCTTTGCTGCTGGGATTTGAAGGCTTCAAAGGCCGCGTTGAGCTGGCCGTTGCGGTAGCCCGTTGCCAGGGCGATCGCAGCCGATGGGATCTCTTGGCGTTGCACCGTTGCTGCGATGTTTTGATAGTCTAAAAATGCCTGTACAACCGAACGCATCGCCTCCTGCTCCTCGTCGAAGTTAACGGGGGTCGAACTGAGACCGAGAAGACCCGGTGGCATGGGGGCAGTCGATTGAGCGATCGCGTCTAGCTGTGCTTCGTCTATTTCAAGGCCAATGAGCTGAGCCATCTGATTGCGAAAAGCCGCTGCTGCACTGGCTGTATTCTGAGGTTCTAGAAGCTGGCGGTTGAGGCTGCTGTGGCCTCGGTAGGCCAAGTTGCGAGAGATCCTCAGGGTTTGCAAACTAGAAAAAGTCCGGCGTTTAGCCTGGCTGAGTTGCTGTTCGGACTGTTCCAGGGCCTGGGAGACACGTAGGCCCAAGCCCAAGACCGTGGCCGAGGCTAGCAGGAGTCCAAGATTAAACGTCCGTCGGGTACGGACACTCAAAAAGGCCTGTAGGAGAACCAAATAGAGCAAGAGTGCTGCTCCGAGTAGCTGGAGCATCAGCCGTCCTTCGGTGACCTGTTGTTCTAGGGGGTGATAGACCGCATCTAGGGTTTGGTTTTTGGTGATGCGCAGGGCTGTGGCGGCGGGTAAGAGTCGCGTTTCGAGGCGTTGGTGGGCCTGTTGATAGGTGAGTAGAGCCTGGGGCTGACGCCCTGCTTGGCGTTGGGTTTGGGCGCGTTCTGCCTCGCGTAGATAACGGCCAAATTCGCTCTGGAGCAGGGCGATCGCCCGCCGTTCCTGGAACCGGGTTTGTCCGGGGCGGGCAGACCCCTGCCCCTGCTCAGAGGATTGGGCGAGTCTGACGAGATCATGGGCAATTTTTTGCTGATGTGCCTCGAAGGACTGCTGGGCTTCGGACTGCTGGTCGGCGGGCAGCAACAGCAGATTGACCAGATTGGTATCCAGCGCCGCCAGACTTTCTTCGATACGTTGGGTGGTGAGGATGCTGGTGGCGACTTCCTGGCTGAGGACTTGGATGGCACGGTGCTGGTTGCGCAGGGTCGAAAGTCCCATGGCCGCCAATAGTAGGGCGATCGCCCCAATGCTGACCCCACCCAAACGCAGCCATCGCGGTGTGGTCATTGTGATGGAGCGCAGGGAGCGGTTCAAGCTGAGGGGGGCCTCGGCGCTGGGCTGTGCTCCCATTGCATCAGGGACTTGTTCTATGGATTTAGGCTCCATCGATCTAGGCGGGGCCTGTCCTTTCGGAACCTCTGCAGCGGTGCCGAGATTGAGAGTGCTCATGAATTTGTTCCGGGGGAATGTACCGTAATGCGAGTCCAGTGGCCGAGGGTAAAGCTGTCGCCGGATTGAAGGGGATGATCTTCCATCGGCGGGAGGGGCTGTCCTTGGAGAAAGGTGCCGTTGGATGAGCCGAGGTCCCGCAGTCGCAGACTCCCATCCGGTTGAATCATCAACATAAGATGGCGGCAGGAGATGGCGTCATCAAAGTCGAGGGAGAGGTCTGGATAGATGGCTTTACGCGCGTGCGTGCGGCCCAGGAGGGTTTGCATTTTTTGTAGCAGCAACCGTTGGCTGGGCTGTTGAGGGGCTTCTGGGGAGAACTGTGGGTCGCGCAGGGTGGCATCAATGGCGATCTCTAGGGTCCAGGCGATCGCTGTGGAGCTGCTCACCGCGTCTGGAAGCGCATGTTCCGGAGCTGCTACTTCAATCCCTGCCCCTGAGTCTTTCCCAATCGCTTCAGGGTGTGGACTGATTGGATTTGGGAGACCGAGAGCAATGTTGTAACCACAGTTTTCGCAAAACGTGCCCAGGTTTGGATCATAGTCGCCCTGGCATTGCGGGCAGGCTTGTAAAACGATGGACGGTTGCTTCGACGGCTTCTGGGGAGGAGCCTGCTCCGGGGTGGAGGAGCCTAGTTTGGAAGGGTCTGATTTGGACCTGTCTAGCTTTGAACTGTCTAGCTTTGAACTGTCTAGCTTTGAACGGGTTACCATGGCGTTTACCGATGCTTCTGAATGCGGGTGGTTTTGACTGAGCGTGTTTCTAGGGCCATGGCATCGGCCTTTTCGACGCTGCGCTTGAGTTTGACCGTGCCGGTTTCGGCATCCTCAACGTCAACAATTTTGCGCAGCAGTTTCGCCGTGGATTCGTTCCCCGATGCGTGGGCGAGCTGAACGGCACGGCCCAGTTTTGCGGTTGCAACATCGAATTGGTTGCGATCGCGAGCCGCCAATCCACTCTGAATCACCTCCGAGAGTTCGGCTTGCCCGGTGTAGTGAGCGACCTGGGGATTGATCTTGGCTGAACGCACCTCATCATCGGTCCAAATGGCTAGAATCTTGGCCTCGGCAATGTTGTTCTCAACCCCATTGACCACATCCAGTAGACTGGCCCGACCCGCCAGCATTTCATCCCCGACCTGTCCTGGTTTGACGCGAATACAAAAGTGAAAGTCGCGTGACTCGTCACTGCCCCAGGCTCCGGTGGGAAAGTCCTGGGTTTGAGGATTGACGGGGGTGGCCCGGTCTGTCAAATCCAAGATCTCGGGGCTTACCTGTTTGCAATACATCACCGTTGCCCCCCGAGGGCTCCAGAGCCGTAGCCGTACTTCGCGAATCGATTTGTTGAGGGCTTGACCCAAAATGTTCTGGAAATCTGCGGCCATGTCTTCGGCCTCGGGGATGATATCGGTGCTGCCCAGGAGCCGGGTACCGATTTTTTGGAGTTCCTTGACATTCCAGTTGGTGCCGACGCCGCGACAGTCACATTGGAACTTTTCTTCGCAGCGGTCCAACGCTTTGGCCAGCTGGTCGTGGTCGGAGGTGTCGTTTTGGCCGTCGGTCAGTAGCAGAGCCTGGGCGATGGCCTGGGGCTGCTTGTTGAATTCTTCCAATGCTGCCTGAAGCCAGGTTGAGATGACGGTGCCCCCCTGGGCGTTAATTTTTTTGGCTTGTTCAATCGCTCGGGCTTTGTTCTCGGTGCTGGCTCGGGTGGTGGGGACGAGCAGGTGAGACTTGCTGCTGCCCAGGACGATGAAAAATGAAGCGTTGTTGGGGAGAAGTTCGATCGCCTGCACGAGGGCCTGACGCGCCGCGACAATTTTGCCACCGTTCATCGAGCCGGAGACGTCGCAGATTATGCCAAAAAGCAGAGGCGTTTCGCGTTTGTTGCTGAGGGCGATCGCTTCACTTGGAGCGGTGACGGTCATGATGGCGTGGACTTCGGGGCTGCCTTCGGGGAGGTAGGCATTTTGGTAGACATCGGCGGTGAAGGTGCTTGTCATGGGAGGGTTGGGAATTGATAATTAAGAATTAGAGCTAAAAGGCTTGGAGGGTGGCGGTGATGTTGTCATGGCCGCCTCGTTGTCGGGCAAACTGGATGAGCGATCGCACCAAGGCTTGATTCTGGGGAGGATGGCTTGGGTCTGGAATCTGCTGATACAGCAGTTGTTGCAGTTGTTCGGGCTTCGGGGCATATTTCCAGAGGCCATCGCTACAGAGCAGGAGGTAGCCGGGACCGGGGATTTGGAATTGGCTGAACTGGGGTGGGTCGCGGATCAGGTCGGCGTCGCCGCCTAGCCAACGGGTGAGGGCTTGCTCTGCATTGGCGTGGTCTTGGGTGAGCAGTTGGCTGCCGCTAGGGGCGAGCCAGTAGGCGCGACTGTCTCCCAGCCAAGCCAGGGTGACCTGGGGGGTATCGGTGTCGGGCTCAACGATTGCACTCACAACTGTAGTGGAAGGCGATTCAACGTTTTCACTCGATAGTGATACCACCTCCTGTTGGGCTTGCTGGAGCGATCGCGCCAGCACTGCTTTTGTGACTATGGGATGTGTCAAAACAGGACTCCTCCGTTGCGCATCTTGGGAACTCGAACCTTGGGAACTCGAACCTTGGGGCCTCGACCTTTCTCGTCTATCAGCCGTCAGTGCCATTGTTATCTGATTCATCATCACAATGGCCGCCGTTTGAGCCGCTAGCTCCGCCCGAGGTGAGCTAGAAATGCCGTCGTAAACCGTTAGAATCGTTGTTCCCTCAGGCAGTTCGCCGATCGCGAAGGCATCCTGGTTGGTGCGATGGTGCAGACCGCGATCGCTCAATCCTGCCAAGCGATCCGACAGGATTTCCTCTCGCTGGTCTGGGGCTTGGGGGTGGCGAAAGCCACAGCCGGTGCAGAAGCCTTCGTCGTCGGTTTTCTCGGCCGAGGCTCCGCAGGTGGGGCAGGTGGGGCGAGCAACGGCGGTGCCGCAGGCTTCGCAAAAGCGATCGCTGGGCAAA
>CALIJJ010000200.1 GCA_938017515.1 uncultured Pseudanabaenaceae cyanobacterium | reverse complement strand
GATGGGTTCTGCATGGGTCGGATTGTTGAGGAAATGGCCGACTTCGCTGAGGTGCTTGAAGCCATAGACCTTGAGACCTGCGACCAGAGCGGCTTCCTTGGCATTGCCTTCGGGCACGATGATGGCCTTGATGCCCATGGCTTTGGCGGCAGCGGCGATGGGGAGGACTCCGGCGATCGCCCGCAGGCTTCCATCTAGCGATAGCTCACCAAGAAACAAATGATCCTCAAGCAGTGCCGTCCCCACCTGCTCCGATGCCGCCAAGACGCCAATGCTGATGGGCAAGTCAAAGCTTGGCCCCTCTTTCCTTAAATCTGCAGGTGCGAGGTTTGTAATAACCCGGCGCATCGGCACGGCGTAGCCCGAATTTTTGATGGCAGCTTTGACCCGTTCGCGAGCTTCCTGCACGGCGGAATCGGGTAGTCCCACAACGGTGATGCCAGGGAGTCCGCCGGAAACGTCAACTTCAACGCCGACTTTGACCGCATCAATGCCCACTAGGGCTGCACTCCAAGTTCTGGCCAGCATGGCTTCTCCTGCAAAATCGATCGGTGATGATTGCTTGGTAGAAGTCTGGCTCTTGACTATGGTACTCCTGATCTAAATGAAACGGAAAGGCGTCTATTTATCGTCTTCCGCGTTCTATTGCGGGTTCAGAAGGGGAAGTTGCAAATTGGTTCTGTGGTGAGGAAAAGAGGGCGATCGCCATCAGAGACGGCACCGCGACACCGAGACATCCGATTGCGATCGAACACAGAAAAGAACGGTAGGGCGTTTTGGTTGCCCATTGGGGCAGGGAAAATTTGATTGGCATGGTTCTGGGGCTAGCGTGAGTTGCGACGGTAGATGCCCCATTTAGTTCAGGGTGCCTGGTCCACTGGTCCAGGATGTTGGGGATTGCAACCGTTGGGAAGACAAGCTTGATGCCGCATGCGTTGGCTTGCGTACATATTTCTTGCGCACATATTTACTGTGCCCAGAGGTTTGTGTGGCCTATCGCTGGAATAGTCTAAGTCAGGGGCAGGTTCCCACAGGAAATGGAGGATTATCCGACCCTCGTGGACTCCGGAAAATTTGGGCATCCTTGAGAAAGAAGAACCATCGTATTCAAATTCCTCCTATGACTCTGGTCCACCCTTCTCGACAGATGCAGGCTGATTCCGAGGCTCAACCTGAAGCCCAGGCCTGGATGCAAAAGTCTCAGCCCGTGGGTCCTGCCTGCGAATGGCCCCGTTGGAAAGGCGGTGACCCTGCTGAGCGCTGGCCTTCTTCCAGCGACTGGCCTCTAAATCGCTAGAATCATTTGGCTACCGTTCGTTACCGTTAGGACCCAATGTCTTAGGACCCAATGCCAAAGGATCGTTCCACCCAGAAAGCTGGCTTTGATTCATCTGCCCCTAGGGGCGTCATTGGGTCTTTTGCAGATGCTTTATTTCAGAAGCGCAAAGCTTCTGAACCAATTGCCTCTGAACCAATTGCCTCTGAACCGATTGCCTCTGAACCGAATGCAGAAGATAGAGGCACAGCGATTTCCTTGGATGTTGATGAGGCGATCGCTCACTTCAACCACCCCAACTTAAAAAGTCGCCTCAAGGGAATTGCTGCTCTCCCTGATATTGCTCAGGCAACTGATTCTGTCGGTACTTCGACCATTGTCGAGGCTCTCACCACATTGATTCGGCAAACAGCCCCGGCTGGTTCCATTGAGCCCAAGCCATGTCTGGAGACCCAGGCTGCATTGCAAGCGCTCTGCCAGATTCTTACCAACAGCTCGGGCGATTCTTCGGAGCTTGGCGTAGCCCATCGCCCACCCCTCAACCTCGCCCACGCCAACCTGTGCGGGGTCGATTTGTCTGGAGCCAATCTCGAACAGGCCAACCTCAAAGGGGCAGATCTGACTGGTGCGAACCTTTCCAGAGCCAATCTCAACGGAGCCAATCTCAAAGAAGCCACACTCCATCAAACCAACTTCAACAAGGCCCAGTTGGTTGAAGCGGATCTCTCCTTTTCTCGGCTGACCGCTGTCAACTTTGACCAGGCCAATGCCGTTGGGGCCAGACTCGTGCGGACGGTGATCGCCACCTCCAGTTTCAACGCCGCTGACTTCAGCAACGCCAACTTTTCGCTCTCAGATCTCAAAGGAACTCGCCTAGCCCAAACCAACCTCAGCGGTGCCAATTTCCATCGCGCTACCCTCACCCAAGTTGACCTACGCGCCTCAGACCTCAGCCACGCCAACCTTGGCAGAGCCAAACTGGCTCGGGTCAGACTTAAAGCAGCCAAGCTCAACCAAACCCGATTCGATCGCACCATGCTGCTACGGGTGGATTGCAGCGACACCGAAGGCTTAACGATTCAACCCAGCGAGCTAGGCGCTCAGGATTTATTCCTTTGCGATGTTCGACTGCCCGAGAACTATCAGGACATTCCGCCCAACCGAGACTGTGTCCAGTTTCCCTACCTTCTTATTAATGAGGGCTTTTTTAAGGACATCGACACAGCGGAAGCCCATCTCAAGCAAATGTGCAGCTTGAATCCGCCTGTCGCTGAATAAGCGTTCCTGAATAAGCGTCCCTGAATAAGCTCCACGACCTTCCTATTAACTTCTCCAAAGGCTCCGCCCGATCGCCCTTGGCTTTCCGCTATGCTCCCCCATGGAAGCCAGATGACCCGAAGCCCGTGGTTGCCCTGGAAGAAACTGAAGAAGAAATCTATGAGCGATACCAACGACACTCTCTTTGGGAAGATCATCCGCAAAGAGATCCCGGCAGATATTGTTTACGAAGACGACCTCTGCCTTGCCTTTCGAGATATTCAGCCCGTTGCCCCTGTCCACGTCCTGATTATCCCGAAGCAATACATTCCCCAACTTTCCCTAGCGGGGGAAGAAGACCAGGCATTGCTCGGTCATCTCTTACTCACGGTTAAGAAAGTTGCAGAGCAATTGGGGATTGCAGAGGGCTATCGCGTTGTAATTAACAATGGCGAGAAAGGTGGACAAACCGTTTTCCATATGCATGTCCACTTAATCGGCGATCGCCCGATGCAGTGGCCCCCAGGCTAAGCAAGGATTTGCCGCATTTCTCAGAATTGCGCTATGAAAATGAGAGGCGAGAGCCCCCGTAACAGTAACTTAAGTATTTGAAGCGATCACTCACTCCTGGGGATCGCTTCTTTCTTGCGCGTTAATTATCCTGGTAAAGCTCTAAAATTCCTTCCCTTAGGTAGATGCAGCGATTTTAGAAGACGAATTATGAGAAAAAATCGTGCAACATGAGGAAATACTGTTTACAAAACTCAAAGAAGAAGTAATATGTTTACAGAGGCGACCGCTTAGAGCCGTCTCCAATCATTCTTAGGAATCATAATGACTACCACAATCCAACGTCGCGAAAGCGCGTCTCTGTGGCAGCAGTTCTGTGAGTGGATCACGAGCACCGACAACCGCGTTTATATCGGTTGGTTCGGCGTTCTGATGGTCCCCACACTGCTCGCAGCG
>CALIJJ010000199.1 GCA_938017515.1 uncultured Pseudanabaenaceae cyanobacterium | reverse complement strand
CCACGCCGCCACCATCTACGGTCTCCATGACCACTCCGACGAACAGCTCCCCCAGAATGACCCTCAGAACGGCCCATCCTCCCCGAGCAAGCACCAGTGGGTGGAATGGCTTACCCTGCCCGCTGCCGCCCACACCGATCTATCTGCCCCCACGCTAGAACTGGCCGAGCAGGGCGACTTGGATGCGGCCATGTTCCTGCTCAACCGCATTCTCAATCCCGATATTGATCAACGGCTCCAAACCGGTGGCATTCGCATCCAAATGATGCGCAAGGGGGACCTGCTCCACGTCATGTGTGATGCGCCCATTTGTCCACGCCGCAAAAAAATTGGTCGCCCTGCGGTGAAGTATGTGCGGCAGCTCCGTCTGCCCAAGGTTTCCGGTGTCCGGATCTATGGTCGCCGCTCCGGCCAAGTCAAACCTCGCTGGCAGTACGGTCGCGACTTTGTTCCCCGTCAGCAGGATGCGGTTGATGTGGTGCCCCAGTTTGAACGGGCCACAGCCCCCGATGAATCCCTGCTCGTTACCCACCCCGGCGAGATCAGCGCTGGTGACATCGGCAGTGAAGGGCTGAATGCGGAGGTCGCGCCCTGGGAAGGCATGCCCCAACTGCGGCTGCCCCTGCGCCCCGTCGGCAAGGTACTGCAAACCACCGCGGAAAGCCTTCAGCGTGGTCTGCTGAAGAGCCAACTGTTTGTGCGTAAGGACAGTCCATTGGAGGCGATCGCGGCGGCTGTCCCTGCATCCGAGCGTTATCCCTCGCCAGAGACCCCAGCGGCTCAAACGCCATTGCCCCGCCGACGGGTCGCCCTGATCTGGGCCAGTCTGGGGCTGTTGGCCGCAGGCAGCACCGACCTCATTCTGGGCCACAATCTTCGCCGTCTCCAGGCGAGCCCCGCTGCTGTCGATTTGGCCGTGGCACCCAATGCCCTAGGGGATCGATTGTTGGGGAAGGGAGCCTTGAGCAATGGTTCGGGCAGCAATGTTTCCAACCTGGGACGAGGCGCAGAGTCCTTCGTCAAACCCCAGGCGAGTTCTGAGCAGATGGCTGAAATTGCTGCTCTCCAGCGCGACTATCCTGATTTCAATAACGCTCTCTTTGATGAAAAGCTGGCCCTCTACCGCCAGCGGGTCATGACCGAAGGTGCCCCCGATGTCCTGATTGTGGGCAGTTCTCGTGCGCTGCGGGGCATCGACCCTGGCATTTTGGCCTCGGGTCTCTCTGAGGTGGGCTATCCGGACCTGAGCATTTTCAACTTCAGCATCAATGGTTCCACTGCCCGCGTGGTTGAACTCCAGCTGTCACTGCTGTTGGAATCGCAGTACAAACCCGGCATTATTATCTGGGCCGACGGTGCTCGGGCCTTTAATAGCGGTCGCCAAGATGCCACCTTCCAGGCCATCGAAGATTCCCCTGCCTACCGTCGTCTGACCCAGGGCATATTGCCTCCCCTATTCGGTGGTGACTCCGCGCTCCAACTCGCTGACGGTCGCCAGGGCCCGAACCTCAGCCAGCTCACCCAGATCTTCAGCGTGAAGAATTTTGATAGCTGGCTCGATAACCACGTGGGACGTCTCTCGTCAGCCCATGGCCAGCGCGATCGCATCCAGGCTCACCTCAAAAATCGTTTTGCCCAGGGCGTCACAGACCTACAGCGCAGCACCGGCCTGAAACCCTTCGACCACACAGCCCTCGTTCCCGATGCCCCCGAAGGTGAGGGCCTGATTGATTTCGATGGCTTCATGCCGCTGTCGATTCGGTTTAACCCAGCCACCTATTACCAACGCTATTCCCGTGTTAGCGGTCAGTATGACGGGGATTACCAGCGCTTCCGCCTTCAGGGTATCCAGCAAAAGTCGCTGGACAGTGTGGTGCAGCTCACCCAAGCGCAGCAGATTCCGCTGGTGTTTGTGAACTTGCCGTTGACGACGGACTATCTGGACCCTGTGCGATCGCGCTACGAGCGCGTCTTCCAAAAGGACATGTTCCAACGCATGACCCAGCGCCAACTGACCTTCCGAGACCTCACCCAGCTCTGGCCTACGGAAGTCGGCAACTTCTCCGATCCCAGCCACCTCAACCGCTACGGAGCTCGCCAGGTGTCTACCCACCTTTCCGAAGACCCGTTGATTCCCTGGCCCCAGGTCATTCGCAATTAATCGCTGTTTGATCATTGCTGTCTGGAATGGGTTCAGCCAGCAATTTATTCAAGCTGAACGGCGGTTGCCCCCTACAATGTTCAGAACATTGTTACGGATGATGAACCTCCAGCCATGGCACAGCCTCGTATCCTCTCCGGTGTGCAGCCCACCGGCAACTTGCACCTCGGCAACTACCTGGGCGCAATTCGCAACTGGGTGAATCTCCAGGCGGACCACGAGTGCTTTTTGTTCATGGCCGATCTCCATGCCATCACCGTGCCCCACGATCCGGCAGAGCTGGCCAACAACGTTCGCAAAGTCGCTGCCACCTATCTTGCCTGTGGTATCGATCCCAAGGTCTCCACGGTCTTTGTCCAGTCCCACCTGAGCGCCCACAGCGAATTGGCCTGGCTGTTCAACTGCATCACACCGTTGAACTGGCTGGAGCGCATGATTCAGTTCAAGGAAAAGGCCATTAAACAGGGCGAGAACGTCAGCATTGGTCTCCAGGGCTATCCGGTGCTTCAAGCCGCTGACATTTTGCTCTATGAGCCCGATTTTGTTCCGGTCGGCGAGGATCAAAAGCAGCACCTCGAATTGACACGGGATATTGCTAGCCGCCTCAACCATCTCTTTGGTCCGAAGGGTAAAAAGGCGAAGAAAGAAGCACCGCCGATTTTGAAAGTGCCCGAACCGCTGATCCAAAAGGCAGGGGCTCGGGTCATGAGCCTGACGGACGGCACCAAAAAAATGTCCAAATCGGACCCCTCGGAGCTGAGTCGCATCGACCTGACCGATGGCCCAGACCTGATTAAGAAGAAGATCAAAAAGTGTAAGACCGACCCCGAACGAGGTTTGGTCTTTGACAACCCAGAGCGGCCCGAGTGCAATAACCTGCTCAACCTGTACATGTTGCTGTCGGGTAAGGACAAGGACAGTGTTGCAGCGGAATGTGCTGACATGGGGTGGGGCCAGTTCAAGCCCCTCTTGACTGATACCCTCGTGGAAGCCCTGACGCCGATCCGGGAGAAGCACGATGCCCTGATGGCAGATACGGCTTACCTGGACGAGGTACTGCGGGACGGACGCGATCGCGCCGATGCGCTAGCCAGCGTCACCCTCCAGAAGGTCAAGGACACCATGGGCTTTATGAAGCCCCTCTGAGGTCGGGAGCCTGGTGGGTCAACTTTTCGTGCGATCCTGACATCAGGGGCTGCCGTTCTAGGGGATGCCACGTACACTTTTGAGATGGGATCAGCGACCGGAATCCCTAGGGATTTGCCTCTTATCGCTGATTGAGTACGGTTTTAGTGCCGTCACTCGTTCCGTTTGACTTAGGCTTTCGAGCGATTCTTTTTATATTGATCTCCTCCTATGACTCAACGACTGCGCCAGGCCATCCAAGCAAAAGAATTTTTGGTCACCGCCGAGGTGGCTCCCCCCAAGGGTGGTAATCCCAGCCATATGATTGCCATGGCGCAGCTGCTTAAGGAGCATGTCCATGCGGTGAACGTTACCGACGGCAGTCGTGCTGTGCTGCGCATGTCTTCTCTGGCTTCCTGCTTGCTGCTTCAGCAGAACGGCATTGAGCCGGTGTGTCAGTTCACCTGCCGCGATCGCAACCGCATCGGTCTACAAGCCGACCTCTTGGGTGCCCATGCCCTCGGCCTGCGCAATATCCTGGCGCTGACGGGCGACCCCGTTAAGGCCGGTGACCAAAAGGATGCCCGCGCTGTCTTTGAGCTGGAATCCGTGCGATTGCTGCGGTTGATCCGCAAGCTCAATCACGGTTTTGACTGGGGCGACCAACCGCTCACCGACGGCGCGACAGATCTGCTCGTTGGTGCCGCTGTGGATCCTCAGCTACCCAATTTTTCCTCCCTACAAAAACGGTTCGAGCGCAAGGTTGAATCCGGGGCTCAGTTCTTCCAGAGCCAGATGATCACCGATTTTGATCGCCTCGAAACCTTTATGGAGAAAGTGGCACGCCCCTGCGATCGCCCCATCCTTGCGGGCATCTTCCTGCTCAAGTCGGCCAAGAATGCCCAGTTCATCAATAAGTACGTGCCCGGTGTGAATATTCCTGATCACATCATCGATCGCCTCGCCAAGGCCGCAGATCCGCTCCAGGAAGGTGTTGCCATTGCGGCGGAGCAGGTGCGTCAAGCTAAGGATCTTTGCCAGGGCGTTCACCTCATGGCCATTAAGCGGGAAGATTTGATTCCGGCCATTCTGGACCAGGCTGGGATTGGGGCGATCGCCGCTGCCAACAGTGATGCCGTTCACCGCGATGCTGTTCAGCGCAATGGCGGCAATGTGGCTAGTCGTCCGGGGGGGGCTGCATCCGTCGCCAACCGCTCCGCTTCCCTGGTGTAGCTCGGGGTGTGGTTCTGGGGTGTGGTTCTGGGGTGTGACTCCGGTCGCACTCCGACCTTTGTCTTCGCTTTTATGTCTCCACTCATGCCTGACTATGGTTGTCCACAGTCCCATTGATGAACTCTTCAACCCCAGTGTTTGGGAGTATTGGGCCATTTTCTTGGCCCTTGGAGGCATGATCGCATTGGGAGCCATCGTGGCTGATTCAGAAGACCAAGCCCATGCCCGCCGCCAGCAGCGGCGTCGGCTCAAGCAACCCCCGCCAGTACGACCGCGTCAACAAGCGATCAGTTATCAGGTCGGGTCCAAGCCTTCGCCGCCGCCTCGCCCTGCTCGGCCATCTCCTTCTCGCTCTCGACGCGATCTTCCTCCCCCCCGATAGTTTAGGCAGCTTTGGTAAGGTTCTTACGGCGACTGACTTTTACGATTCTTAATGCCAGGTCATCACAAATCGTTTTAAGTTTACAAACAAGGCTTTTAAGATTCGGATCATAATTCGGATTAATTTCTGAAATCAGGACTTTTTTAATATGAGCGTTAACCTAGCAACGATGCTGCGGGAAGGGACCAAGAAGTCTCACACCATGGCAGAGAACACGGGCTTTGTTGCCTGCTTCCTTAAGGGCACCGTTGAAAAGAAGTCCTACCGGACCTTGGTGGCCAACCTCTACTTTGTCTATGCGGCAATGGAAGAGGAGTTTGAGCGTCTTCAAGACCACCCCGTTCTCTCCAAGATCTATTTCCCGGTGCTGAACCGGAAGGAAAGTCTTGAGCGCGATCTTCAGTTCTACTTCGGTGCCGACTGGAAGAATAGCGTGAAGGCTTCGGCTGCGACCCAAGCCTATGTCGAGCGCATTCACGCAGTTGCAAAGGAGACTCCCGAGCTATTGGTGGCTCACTCCTACACTCGTTATCTGGGTGACCTGTCCGGTGGTCAGATCCTCAAGAAGATTGCCCAGAATGGCATGAACTTGACCGACGGCAATGGTACGGCGTTCTACGAATTCGACGACATCGAAGATGAGAAGGCTTTCAAGGGGACCTACCGCGCGGCCATGGATGAGCTGCCGGTGGACCAAGCCATGGCCGAGCGCATTGTTGAAGAAGCCAACGATGCTTTTGGTATGAACATGAACATGTTCCAAGAGTTGGAAGGCAACCTGATTAAGGCGATTGGCATGGCTGTGTTCAATGCCCTGACCCGTCGTCGCAGCCGGGGCAGCACCGAGCGTTCTGCTGCAACTGCCAGCTAAATGCTTCAGGTTTGAACTGAACCATTTTTAGCATTGAGGAGGGCGATCGCCCTCCTTTTTGTGTCGGTATCTTGTCTCTGATCTTGTACCTGCATCAGTGCAGGTTTTGCGAGGTCTGCACCGGCTGAATCAGCCGCGCCGAGCGTTCTGGTTCTGGAGACGGTTCTGGGCGCCGTTGCAAACGAGCCATCGTATTCAGTAAGAGCGGTAGAGCAAGTAAGGCCAGTACTAATACTGCCGCCCAGGTAAAAATGGCGGGACGTTTTCGCCCCTGGGTAGGATATTCGCAGCTCAAACAGATTTCGGCTTCGTCACTGTTGAGGACGCCACAAACCTTACAGGGAACCAGAGCCATCAGAGATCACCAGACTAGAGATGCTAGGGAATTATTGTAGCGGAGCTCCTTGGCCACCGTCTCTTCTCATCATGCTTCTCAATGCTCTGCTCAAGCGCAAAAAAGGGGGCCAAAAGGCCCCCAACTCACTCATAGACAGAAAAACAATAGATAGAAAACCAAAACCCAGCAGCTCTAACGAGCCCGACGACGGCGCAACAGCAATCCGCCCATCATGACCCCCAAACCGGCCATGGCAGACGGCTCAGGCACTTTTCTTTTCGCGCCCATCAGTTTCCAGTCTGGTCCATTAAAACTGCTTTCGCTCACAACCCGTAAACCGGCAATGGAGCTGGATAAGCCAAAGTCGTCCAAACTCACGCCAATGGAGCCAACCTGCTGCGCATCACCAATTTCCATGGTGTCGATGTCATAGCCTGCGTAATCCCACTCGCTGGAATAGTCCAATTCAACCAAGGACCCCAGCGTATTGCCTTCGGTATCAATCGCTTGCAATGCCAACTTACTATTGCGACCTCGCTCCCATAGGAAGACTTCATCAATGCTCTCTTCAAAGAAGAGATTCATGGCAAAGTTGCCGGTGTCTTCCGTATCAATAATGTTGTTGAGGTTGTTGTTATTCAACGCCATCATGATGTCTAAATTGGAGGCATCTTCAACCTTAATACCATCCGCTAAGTCGCCCCTGTCGGCACTGGCAGCTCCCGTATTTCCGCCGCTCCAAAGATCGTTGGAAATGATCTCGGCCCCCGTCACCATGGCAAAATCATCGATTACTGTCCCGTCTCCTAGGGTAACGGAATCCAACCAGATATTGCCCTTGGATGCATCGTCACCAGAGAGTTCTGCGGTGAAATTAGTGGTGTAGGAGAAGGCCTGTGCAGGTAACTGAATCAACAGCCCCCCGCCAAGAAGACCAACGGATGCAGCCACGCATGTGGCAATAGATTTCGCCACAGTTCGAGCCGCTGATGGAGCCGCCGATGCTGCGAGTAAAGGTAGTTTCATGACTCGATAATGACTCGAATAATTCAGAGGGTGAAGCTGCGATCGCAATTGAAAACAGTGAACAAACTGCTCTCGCAAAACAATCATGAGCAATTTAGGGCTGAATTGCTTGCGATCGCGCTCAACTTTTCCGAGACTATGCCTAGCCCTTTAAAATTAAAAAATATCAGTCAGAAACACGCAAAGAATCACCGTTTATCGATTTTATTTGGCCAATATTTTACGTTTTTCTCGGCGTTTTGGACGAGGATCTCCGTGTTTTACGAAAATGCCTTCAGCCTTTTGAACAACACAAAATACCCCACAGACCTCTAACAAGGTTATCGAGCAATCGTAGGGCGTTCAAAATGAATTTTTGTCGTTGGAAAGAATTTTACTGCTGTCCTTTTTACGGGGAATCACAGAGTCATTCGCATGCTGTGATGGCATGACAACCAGGATTGATGGAAATGGCTTAAGACGAACACCCCGTCAAATGGCGGAGATTGGTGGGGAGATCACCACCCAAATCACATAGATATGTCTAAGACGCAACCAAAGACCCCGTATATACGAGGGTTTAAGCTACGTATATACGGGGTCTTTCTCTGGGGGGATATCAGCTCATCCCATTTTCTGGAAGATGGCGAGAGAACTGGAATGCAGCAACTAGGTCGTCAAACCATGCTCCAGGGCATAGCGAACTAGCTCTGTCCGGCTGTTGGTTCCAGTCTTAGAAAACAAGCGACTGACATACTTCTCAACGTTGCGAACGCTAGTTTCGAGTTGCTTGGCAATTTCCTTATTCATCAACCCCTGAGCGACGAGGTCAAGGACGCTCTTCTCGCGGGGGGTGAGGTCGATCTGAATCGGTGGTGGCTTAGAAGCAATGCCGACTCCAGGTTTACCCATGACAGCACGACGTATTTCTTCGATTTGCCGGGCCAGCTCCGCAAGCTGCGGGGCATCGCCACCGCCCTGGACGGATTGCACCGTAGCAGCTTTGCGATCGATCAAGTTGGTGACAACCGCGACGAGTTCATCGGGGTCGAAGGGCTTGGACAGGTAGCGATCGACCCCGGCGTTGTAGCCCTGGATGCGATCGCTCGTCATGCCCTTGGCTGTGAGAAACACGACGGGTAGGGCTTTGAAGCGCTCATCTTCGCGCATCTGAGCCAAAAATTGGTAGCCATCAACCCGAGGCATCATCACGTCGCTGACCACCAAGTCAGGCGTAAATTGCTGAAGCTTTTCCCAACCTTCCTCGGCATTGGCTGCAACCTGGATGGTGAACCCACTGTCTTCGAGGTAAGCCTGAACGGCTTCACGGATGCCGGGTTCATCGTCAACAAGGAGGATATGTCCTGACGCCATAGGAAGATCGCCTGTATTCGTTCACTGTTTAGTTTACCGGGGATTGGAAAAGGGACCGAGTCACATTAAGTTTTTTGGGCAAATTAAGGGGAGAGCGCGCGAAATAACCGCCTGAGTCTTTTCTCCCTGATGCTGCAACCGCCACCCGATCAGTCTCTAACGCAAACTCTCATTGCCCATGCGGGGTCTCCCGAAGAGAAGCGCTACACCTTACTAGACGTTCTGGGAGAAGGGGGCACAGGTATGACCTACCGCGCCCAGGCGGACGGTATCGCTCAGGCCGTGGCGGTCAAGACATTGGTGCTTAGCGGTCAGGAGACTTGGAAAAATATCGAGCGATTTGAGCGGGAAGCCCAGGTTTTGGCCAAGCTCCAGCATCCCGGCATTCCTCGCTATCTCGATTATTTCTATCTCGACACCGCAGAGGACCGCAGCTTCTATCTAGTACAGCAGTTGGCTCAGGGGCAATCCCTAGCCCAGAAGATTGAAGGGGGCTGGCGTTGTGAGGAAACCGAGGCCAAGGCGATCGCCACCCAACTCCTCAATATCCTCGCCTACCTCCACGCCCAAGCTCCCCCAGTCATTCACCGAGACATCAAGCCCCAGAACATCATCATTGATCCAGCAGGCAAGGTCTCTTTGGTGGACTTTGGGGCGGTGCAAAACGCCTACTACGACACGTTCATGCGCGGCGGCACGATGGTGGGCACCTACGGCTACATGGCCCCCGAACAGTTTCGAGGACAGGCCGTCGCAGCGACGGATTTGTATGGATTAGGCGCAACGCTGCT
>CALIJJ010000198.1 GCA_938017515.1 uncultured Pseudanabaenaceae cyanobacterium | reverse complement strand
CTAGCCCGCGCCTCCGGTCGCCAACTTCCCGTCGCTGTAGACACCCCCCTCGGTCGCCTCGACTCCAAACATCGTAAGAACCTGGTCAAGCGCTACTTCCCCGAAGCCAGCCACCAGGTTCTGATTCTCTCCACCGATACCGAGATCGATGAGAAGGCTGTCAAGCAACTGAGGAAAGATGGGGCGATCGCCCGCGAGTATCTGCTCAAACACAACCCCACAAAACAACAAACCCACATCGAATCCGGTTACTTTTGGTAACCCCCAATCCCCCGCTCTTACTCCCTGCCCATAATCCCTATTCCATGCAACCCCCCGTCGAACGCATCCGTCTCTCCCAATCAGCCAAAGATCAGCTAATCAAGCTCAAGCGCCTCACCAAAGTTGAGCAGTGGAACATTCTTTGCCGCTGGGCCTTGTGCCGCTCCTTAGCAGAACCCACTCGACCCTCCCCCATCCCTATTCCTGCCGATAGCAATGTCGAGATGACATGGCCCGTTTTCAGTGGAAATATTGGAGACTCACTTATCCTGGCTCTCAAGCAGCGCTGTAAAAATGATGGCTTAGAAGTCAGTCCTGAAATCCTTGCGAATCAATTTCGCCTACATCTGCATCGAGGCATTGGCTACCTTGCGGCAGACAAAAGCATCAAAAATATTGAGCACCTGATTCAACTTTCTGTATCGCCATAAGGCGGTGATGATATTTCATCATGAGTGGACGCATTGGCAATCCAGTCGGTCTTGTCCGCTGTTGAGTACGAGCGAGTGTTGAGTACGAGCGAGACCAGATCTATGAATTGCCTATGGGATGACACCACAGGCCAACCGTGCTCCGCCACCACCGAGCTTGGCTGGAGTGTCAGAAAAATTATCGCCCTTCATATGAATCATTATGGAACGCTGGCGAAGGTAACTTCGCTTCAGCCTGGGCGCTAGGACCGTTGTTGTTGCGTTGCCCTCTTCATCCACAAACAGTGGAGGAAGATCGCCCAAATGGCCTTCTCCGTAGGGACCTTCGTGGGAGCCCGTGGACCAAGGGTCAAAATGTCCTCCCGCAGCTAAGCCAGGGACAAGTCGTCCTTCTTTCCGCTGGGCACCACAGTCCGGATTTTCGTGGATATGAAAGCCATGATTCCCCGGAGAGAGATTGGTGAGGTCCGGTATGAGCAAAAGGCCATAGGGACTGTCCCGGAGAGTGATGCTACCGATGCCTTGCCCTACCCCTGACGTATTGAGCAAGTTAACGTTGACGGCTGTTTCTTCCGCAAAAACTGCGGTTGTGCTCGCAATGCTAAGCCCAATCACGAGGGCCATAAGAATATTCTTGTTGAACATCGGGAATCACCTTGGTGGGATAGGAGATAATTTTAGGATTGTTTGACGATTATTTTTGATGATTAATTCAGTGAAAAGATTCTACCAAAAATGCTCTTTATTGACTTGAGAACAAAGTCCTAAATCTGTCTGGGACTTTAGACCTATTGATCTGACTTTGGCTTGATTTAGATATTTTTGCTGAAGTGAGATATATGATTTTGTCCTTTCTTTTTTGAGCCTAAATCTGGATGTGTAAATACCCTTGTATTGCTTGCTGGTATTGAGCTCTAGGGTTTAAGGGGGCGAACTATTCCTTGTCTTTTATGTCTCGATTGATTTTTGTTTAAGGGCTTTCTTTCTTGTCTCTAATTGGTTTCTCATTTTTGTTTGTCACTCTGAATTTGTCGAGATTGATATCAGTTTGATTTAATTTCTCAGTCTGAAGAGCTGATTGTGAATTTGATTGATGCTCGGAATTGTGTGTTTAGGGCAGTGGCTTATGTCAGATTTGTCTCTTTGAAAAACAACGATTTTGCTCGGCATAAAAACAGCATAAGGAGTATTCTTCAGTATCATGGCTAACTCGAATGTAACCAATCTTTCTTCCACAGTTTCTCTGGGGGATGGCCAGCGTCAGACCGTTAATGAAGACCTTGTTGCGCCAGCAGGGCAGCCCGCGATCGCCATCCCCGGTAACGGCGCACGCCTCACGGTTGCTCCAGCAGGATCGATATCCGCACCCGACCCCGGCAACACCGCAGTGCTCTCCAGCGGTATCGGCGTTAATGTTGCCAACCGGGGAGCCATTGCCGGTGCCTTCAACGGTATCGATAGCCAGGGCTCATCCTTCACCTTGAACAATCAGGGCACGCTTTCTTCCGATAGCCGTGCGCTCAATCTCGGGGCCGATAATGCCCGAATTTCTAATCAGGGCACTATTGTGGGGACTGGCAACCAGCGAAATGGCACCATCTATGTGGACGGTCCTGCCGATAACGTTCGCATTAACAATCGTGCCAGAGCCGTTGTGGATGCCGGAGAGGGCAACCTGGGGGATGGCATTTCTGTTCAGGTGGGGGCTGCCAGCGAAGATGCCCGCAGCAACAATATCGTGATCGACAATGCAGGACTCATTAGCGGCCGTGGAGACGGGCCGGATGTCTTTGCCGCTGGACGCGTCGCGGCCAATGGCTCCAGCGGCGTTCGGTATTTCAATGGTTCTGGAGCGCCGGAAGCCATCCTTCAGGGACGACTGACGAACAGCGGCACCATTACTTCCGAGGTCAATGTCGGTTTCCTCGGCGGTGTTGTGGTCGAAGATGGCGTTGCCTTCCAGGGACAAATCAATAACCAATCCGGAGGACTGATCTCCGGTCCCCGCAATGGTTTGTATATCGGTAATGCGGACCATCGCCTGACCATCAATAATCGTGGCCGCATTGAATCCGGTAGCCGCGTGGTTAACCTAGATGGCAATAATGTTCGCTTCAACAACAGTGGCACCGTTCTGGGCACGGGCAATCAGCGCAACGGTACGGTTTATGTAGACGGTACCGCCGATGACACAACCATTAACAACCGCCGGGGCGGTGTCATTGATGCAGGGGCTGGCAACCTCGGTGACGGTATTTCGGTACAGGTGGGTGCAACGACGGAAGACGCCCTCAACAGCAACTTTGTGTTCACGAATCAGGGCACGATTGCTGGCCGTGGGCAACCCGGATTTGCCGCTGGAGCCCGCACCGCATCCAATGGTTCCAGTGGTGTGCGCTTCTTCAATGGTTCCGGGACCGACGCTGCTACGGTAACGGGTCGCTTCAGCAACAGTGGCCAGATTACTTCCGAGGCGAACGTCGGTTTCCTCGGTGGTGTGGTGGTTGAAGACGGTGTCGGTTTCCAGGGTCGCTTCGAAAACCGTCGCGGTGGTTTAATCTCGGGTCCCCGTAATGGTCTCTACATCGGTAATGCGGACCATGATCTGACCATTGATAACCAGGGCACGATTACCTCCGGCAGTCGTGTGGTCAATCTAGATGGCGACAATGTCATCTTCAGAAACCGGGGTCAGGTTCTGGGCACCGGGGACCAGCGCAACGGCACGACCTACATCGATGGCACTGGCGACAACATCACCGTAGACAACCAGCGAGGGGGTGTGATCGATGCAGGCCAGGGCAACAGTGGCAGTGGTCTGTCCGTGCAAGTGGGGGCAACCGGTGATGCTGTTACATCAGCAACATTGAATAACCGAGGTTTGATCCAAGGTCGGGGTGATGGCAATGTGCCCGCAGGGGTCCGATTGTTTGTCGGTAGTGGACTGGACTCTGCCACCTTTTCGGGGAATTTGACCAATAATCGGGGAGGCGTCATTGCCTCAGAGCAATCCGCTGCGATTTTGATTGAGTCCAGCGTGATCTTCGATGGGCAGATTCGCAACTCCGGTACCCTGCGCGGTGGCAATGGCCTCGCGCTAGATGCCACAGGTGCTCTCGGCAGGATCGACTTCCGCAACAGTGGCACGCTGGTGGGCGATGTCCAGCTGGGTGATGGCGATGATGTCTTTACCCAGGCAACTCGCAGTGGGGTGGTGGCCAATGGGGGGGCCGGTCGGGATTCACTGACGGGCGGTTCCGGTGCTGACACGCTGGTGGGTGGAACGGGCGATGATACCCTGCGTGGCAACGGCGGGCGGGATACGTTTGTGTTTGAAGTGGGGGGCGATCGCGACACTGTCCTTGACTTCTCCACTCGCCAAGATCGCCTTGATGTCGGTGCTTTCTTCAATGACTTCCAGCAGCTCTTGGGCTCTGGCACCGTCAGCCAGCAGCAGAACGACACGCTGGTTAACTTTGGCGATGGTGACTCCGCGACACTGGTTGGTATTCAGGCCAATCAGCTGAGTGCCAGCAACTTCATCTTCTAAGTTTGCGTTTCTCAGTGTGCACTTAAGTGTGTGTTTTCTAGAGTTCTCTTCTCGCTTGTTCCCTCCTAGATCCATGCTGTCAGCTCATGCCTCAGCATCTACCGTACCGAGTGCCGCACCGAGTGCCAGGGATTCAAATCCTATTCTCTGGTGCTCGGTAATTTGGTCTATTCCCATACCTTTCTAAGGGCTTGCTCATCTACCGCTTGGGCTGACACTATAAAATTGAACTCGGGACGAGCCAAGGTTGATGGCCATCGCTTCCTCTCTTTCAAGAAACGCATGGAAATGGGGACAAACGCGTGATGATGCAGTCACAGAATCCGATTCGAGTGTTGCTTGTGGATGATGAAGAAATCATCCGCTATGGGCTCAAAGCTATTCTTCAGATGGAGAATGGTGTTGAGGTGGTTGGTGAAGCCTGCGATGGCCAAGCGGCGATCGCCCTCGCCCAAACCCTCAAGCCCGATGTCATCTTGATGGACATCAGCATGCCCGTTCTCGATGGTGTGGCGGCCACAGAAGCCATTGTTCAGATGCTGCCCCAGAGCAAAGTTCTGATCCTAACAACCCATGACGAGGAGCAATACCTCGCTGAAGCTCTCCAGCGGGGAGCGGCGGGCTACCTGCTCAAAAACACACCACCCCAGGACTTCGTTCATCTTATCCAAACGACCCACCGGGGTTACCTACAGCTCTCCCCCAGTCTGGGCCAAACGTTGCTCACCCAACTTCAGTCGGCGACGCCCCAGCCTGCCGCCTGCGAGACTGCCTGCGATTGGCAAGGGGCAACGCCACGGGAACAGGAAGTGATCAAGCTGATTGCTGGGGGGGCCAACAATCGAGAAATCGCCCAGATGCTCTACATCACCGAGAAGACGGTCAAAAATCATGTCAGCAACATCCTGAATCGTATGGGGCTGCGCAATCGCACCCAGCTTGCCATCTGGGCCAATCGTGCTGTGATGAACACCGCCAATACCCTCGCCAATACCCCTTTATCTGCCTAGTCGGATGCCTGTGCGGCGGTTGTCAGGTTGCTTGTCGTCGCTTGAATCATTTCTGACTGATTCTTTGGAACCCAGCACTGGATGTGAGCACGACGACCCGTAAGTACTATGATCCCCGTAAGTACTATGATCAATGGCAGCCTAGGCAAAAAAATCAGTTTCTTCCTGACCTTGATTGCCTTGCTTGGCAGTTTTCTCGCGGTCTTTAGCCTGTCTCAGCACCTCAACGATCAGGCGGAACAGGCGGTGAAAGAGCGGGCCGAGATTCTCTTGACTGTCATGCAGGCTGCCAGAAATTATACGCGAGACAATATTCAGCCCCTATTGGATGTCGCCGCTGATTCAGAATCTCGCGATGATGATGGAGAAGATGTATTTATTCGGGAAAGCATTCCCAACTTTGCGGCCCGCACTATTTTTTCCGACTTTCGACGGCAAGAGCCTGAGTTCCAAGATTTTCTCTATAAAGAAGCAGCCCTCAATCCCACGAATCCAGCGGACCAAACCGATGCCTTTGAAACCGAGATTTTTCTTCAGCTCCAGGAGCAGCTGAACGGGCAATCGTCGGACAGGATGTCGGAAAAGTTATCGGGCTACCGAACGCTGAATGGCGAAAAGCTATTTTATTTGGCGCGTCCCCTGGTCATGATGGATGCAAAATGTTTGGACTGTCACGGTCGACCCAGCCAGGCACCATCGCATTTGGTGGATATGTATGGCAGTCAAAATGGCTTTGGCTGGAAGCTGGGGGATGTTGTTGCGGCTCAGATGATGTATGTGCCTGCTAACCGGATCTTTGAGCGGGGACGTCAGAACCTGGTTACTGTCGCCAAAACGTTATTCAGCATTCTGGGGGCATTGGTCCTCGTTCTCAATCTGCTGTTGCGGCGAACGGTGATTCGCCCGCTTAAGATTTTGACGCGTACCGCAAAGCAGATCAGTAGCTGTTCGATAGAACAACCCGTCCCGTTGGCACCGGGGACCGCGCTAGGGAGCGCGTTTGGGAGCGCGTTTGGGACCGCACTCGGAGGTGCGCCGGAGACCGAGACCACAGCACAATTTGAGCGTCAAGCCTTAGTTGCGTTGACACCCCGGCGAGATGAGCCAGGACAGTTAGCGAGAGCCTTTGACTATATGTTGCAGGTGCTGAGCCAACGGGAGCAGGATTTGCAACAGGCCGTGCGGGAGCGGACGCGATCGCTGGAGCTAGAAATGCGCGATCGCCAAACGGCCCAAGATGCCCTGCAAATCTACTCCCATGCCATTAACCATGACCTACGCAACATGGTGATGGGCATTTCGAATGTGCTGCACGTCATTGTTCATCGCGGTGCGAGTCCCGGACTGGAGCCGCCTGGGCAGAGCCGCCGCGATCAAACTGGGGAAGAGAATGCCATTGAGGTTGACCCGAAGGCACTGGCCATGATGCAGAAAAGTTGCGATCGCCAACTAACCCTGATGAACTCCCTCATGAAGGTTCAGTCTTCAGACGTGTGGCGCATGGTACTTCAACCAGAGGCTTTTAGCTTGGAACAGTTGTTGGCCGAACTCAGGATGGCCTATGAACCCAAACTCGCTGCCACTGCGTCACAGCTCAATGCTGATATCCCACAAAATCTACCCCTGATTTACGCCGATGCCAACCAAGTGCAGCGTATTTTTGAGAACCTGATAGGAAATGCGCTGAAATATAACCCGAAGGGGGTACGCATCACCGTGGAGGCTGTGGTGCAAGCGACTGAGACTCAAGACAAGCCACGGTTTATTCGCTGCGTTGTTGCCGATGATGGTGTTGGCATTGCGCGAGAAAAAGGCCAGGATCTCTTTCAGCTCTATGCTCGGGGACGGCAAAACAACAAGGCCTCAGGCCACGGCCTCGGACTCTATATCTGTCGAAAAATTGTTGAAGCCCATGGTGGAGAAATTGGTCTGGAGACGGGCCGACGGGAGCAAGGCTTAGAAATCTGGTTCACGCTGCCCCTGGCTGAGGCTGATAGGACTGCATCATCCATCACGATGGTTTAGGGGCTAGGGGTAGGGGTTTAGAGCTTAGGGCTTAGCGGCGACGGCCGAGCCAGAAACCACCTGCGATCGCAACGAACACCACCATCAGGCCGGGTTGCCAAGCGCCCTCCCCCTCTGACTGTTCTGCGGATTCCCATTCGGATTCCCGTTCGGACTGTTCCTCTGGCCCCTCTGCCATGACGCCATCGATATAACTGGCAAAGAACGACACGCGGGTGTCAAAGAAGAATTCGCCAAAACTGGTGTCATTCTCACCGGTTACATCGACCCCGTCCACCTCTGAACTCATGCCCGTCGAGGACACCCCCGCAATTTTGCCGTTGATAAAGGCAGGCCCGCCGGAGTCGCCACCGCTGGAGCCAATCTCCCGCCAGCCCAGCCCTAAATCTGACTGACCGAATTCGACCCCCAGTGCATCATTCTCTGCCCGCCCACTGTCAAAGTCATAGACCAGTTGGCTACCGGGACGGGTTTCTGCTTCTCCTGCTGCATTAAAAATTTCGCCGAGGGCTTCATAGCGGTTTTTCCCCTGCCGCATGATCGACTCTTCATCGTCTTCGTCCTCGCCCCATTCCCCAGTGCCCCTTGTACCGAAGCCGACGCGGGTGAAGACTTGACCCACTTCGTTGCGATCGCGATAGAGCTGATAATGTTCGGCCTCCTCAGGTGCACTCTCAACTAATTCGAGGATAGCCAGATCGGCATTGGAACCTTCGTCGTTACGCCAGTCGGGATGCATGATCACACGGCTTACATCCAGGGCAATCTCCTCCCCTGGGAGGAAGAAGACGACGGTCACCTGATCGGGATCGGGGTTGCGCGTGGGGCGATCGCTTCCCTCGGCATTGCGCTCAAAGCA
>CALIJJ010000197.1 GCA_938017515.1 uncultured Pseudanabaenaceae cyanobacterium | reverse complement strand
GAGGCCATCAGTGGTGGCAAGAGCGAAGTCTTGGTGACTGCGGATCCAGAACGGGCCACCAAGGGAACGGACGTGGTGTACACCGATGTCTGGGCCAGCATGGGTCAGGAATCGGAAGCGGATTCGCGCCTGCCGGTGTTTCAGCCCTATCAGGTGAACGAAACGCTGATGAGTTTGGCGGCTGACAAGGCGATCGTGCTCCACTGTCTGCCCGCCCATCGCGGTGAAGAAATCACGGAAGCGGTGATGGAAGGTCCCCAGTCTCGTTTGTGGGACCAGGCCGAAAATCGCCTCCATGCCCAAAAAGCGCTGTTGGTCAGTCTCTTGGGCCTCGTGTAAGCGCGTCTTTGAGATTGAGTGCTTTTAGCCGCGCTTTTAGCTGCCTTTTCAGCCGCATCTGTAACTCAGCCATCTCACGGATGACAGGTTTGATTTGGCCGCTAACCCGCTGAAATTCCGCTAAATCTGCCTTTTTGACGAGTAGTAGTACAGGAGTATGGACATTTGCCCCGACCTGGGATACAAATGTACGTAAGTCTGTATGTTCTGTTCGTCTGTGAATCCGTTGCCAGTGAGTTGCTTGTTGGTTGGGGTATGTCTTTGCAGTCGAAGGAATGAAATTGTTTTTTCGTCTGCTTTGCGCAGAAATTGTTGCCATGGAAAAGCTTACCGAGGCCCAACAGGAATTATTTGACTGGTTGGTGCAGTACATCCACGAAAACCAGCACCCGCCGTCGATCCGACAAATGATGCGAGCGATGAATTTGCGATCGCCCGCTCCGGTCCAAAGCCGCCTCAAGCACCTGCAAAAGAAGGGCTACATCGACTGGAATGAGGGTCGGGCACGCACGATTCGGATCCTGACGGAGAAAGGGATTCAGATTCAGGGGGCGATCGCCGCCGGTAGCATGGTGGATGTATTCACCGACGCGCCGGAGCGCCTCGACCTCTCAGGCGTGTTTGATGACCCCAGCTGCTACGCGCTCAAGGTTCGGGGGGACAGCATGATCGAGGATCACATTGACGAGGGCGACATCGTCGTCATGAAAAAAGTCAAAGATCCCTCCCGAGTCAAGCAGGGCACCATTGTCGCGGCCCAGGTCCACGGCCAGACCACGCTGAAGCATTACCACATCAAAGGGGATGACATTGTCCTCCAACCCGCCAACTCCAACTATGAGCCGATTGTGCTGAGCGAGGATGTGGAAAAGCAAGACTTCCAGATTCAGGGCATCCTTGTGGGCGTTTGGCGCGGCTATGGCATTACCGGCGCCTAGGGCGTCGGCATCCAAGTGCAGCCCAACCGGTTTAGCGGACTGATCCTGGAAATCGTTGAGCCAGAGCGGTGATGGCAGGGCAAGGCGCTTTGGGGTCGATGCCCTCTGGCTTGTTCCAGGTGAATGGTGCTTGCTGTGCGGCAGACATCCACAGCAGGCGCTTGGTTCGGGTCATGGCGACGTAGAGCAAGCGATATTCCTCCGCCTGTTTGAGCAAGCTGGCTTCCTCCCAGGCCCGATCGAGGTTGGGGAGTTGATTGGTTTTTTGATGTAAATGCACCCGAATCTGAGCACGGGCGACCTCGGCGAGGGTGAAGTTGCCGAGGAATTTGCTTTGCGGGGGCACCCAGGTTTGGCCGGGGATGGTGTTGGCTTGGAGGAACGGCAGAAAGACCACATCCCAGTCCAATCCCTTGGCTTTGTGCATCGTGATGATCGTGATTTGGCCCGGTTTTGTGTAACGAGACTCGGCGTTTTCTAAATCGACACCTTCAAATTTTTCTGAACCGACGATTTCGCTGAGGGCGGCAATGATCGTCGCGAGGGAGACTTCGCCGCTGTCACCACTGCTGGCGCGATGGCCAGCCTGTTCCGCCAGTTTGTCGGCGGAGGCTAATTCGGCGGGGTCGTAGTTGAGTGTCAGCGCCAGGAATGAGAGCAGTTGTAGGGGCGGTAGGGCGAGGCGAGCCTGGATCAAGCCCGTGCAGTAGCGGCGGGCGGTGCGCACCGGGCGCGTTTGGGCCGGGTCCAGCGGACCGGGGTAGAGAAATTGTTCGGGGGCGGTGGCTAGGGTATTGAGGTCCTGACTGGGAATCAACTGCCGTCGCATGAGTGTGGTCAGGGCGGCCTTGAGGTTGTCGGGGGAGTGGGGCCGTTGGATGAACTGGAGCAGCGTCAGAATTTCGCTGGGAACGTTGGAGCGGCGATCGCGCTGCCCCACCTCGTAAATCACGATGCCATGGTCCTTTTCTAGGTCTGCCAACCGCTGGGCTAAAAAGCGGCCCTGCTTATTTTCCCGCACCAAAATGGCCGCTTGGGTTTGGGGGTCTTGGCCAAAGAGCGCGATCGCCCGCGCCCGGATCCGATCCACCGTCTCAAAGGTGGTGTCTGGAAAATTCAGCTCTAGCCCAGCCCCGAGGGGAGCCGGATTGGCATTGGGCTGGGGGTCGCCCTGGGGAACGGGCTGGATATGTTGGGGGCGGAAGGGTTGGTGGCGATCACTTTGGTTGACCCAATCCAGTACAAAGTTGGCGGCATCCAGAATCACCGGGCTGCTGCGTCCGGCCCGGTCCATGGTGACGAGGCGGTTTTTGGTCTGGCAGCGATCGCAAAACTCCCGAAAGAAAATCGGGTCTGCGGGGGTAAAGGTCGAGTTAATCGCCTGGTTGGGGTCACCGACGCGCACAAGGTTGGGCGGTGCGTCGGGCTGGTCGGGGTCACGGCCCAAAATCTCCAACAGTTGGCTTTGCAGCGGCGTGGAATCCTGGGCTTCGTCCTCAAAGACGGCGAAGGTTTGCTGCTGCCAAAGGGCACAGGTTTCTGGATCCTGGAGCACGCGGAGGGCGGCCAAGATCATGTCGTCGTAGTCGATCAGATTGCGTCGCTTGAGCAGCGTTTGGTAGCGCTCGTAGAGACCTGCTGCGATGTCGAGGACATTGTAGGTAGGACTGCCGCTGGGCGCCTGGGTGGGCGTTGTGTTGGGGGTGGCTTGTCTGAACTGGGCGGTTTGGGCCAGCGATCGCAAATCCTGGGGCAAAATGCCGGAACTCTTGGCCTCATGAATCACGGTATTGGCCAGGTCCGGCAAGACTTCTGTGCGCAACACGGCCCGCCGCCGCAGTCGTTCGGTCTCTTCTCCGTCAAAGGATTGGCCTTCGATCAGGCGCTGATACTGTTGGGGCGATTCAGCAATCCACTGGTCCACGCAGGTGCGAATCATGCGGTGGTTGCGGGCGGGGGTGATCAAGGCGCTGTCTTCGAGGCTGAGGCCGGACAGTTCGGGGTGTCGGTTGGCGATGGAGAGGGCCAAGCCGTGGAGCGTGTGGACAGAAAAGCCATTGACGGGGACGTTGAGGTCGCGCAGGAGCCGACGGATCCGTACTTTGAGGTTGGTGGCGGCGGAGCGGGTGAAGGTGACCAGGACGAGTTGTCGGCGCAGGTTGAGGCGATGGCGCGCGATGGTAATGGCGGCGGCTCCGGCCATGCCCGTGGATTTGCCCGCACCGGGGACGGCGGAAACAGCCAGTTCGCCACCCTGCCAGTCTGCGATGGGGCGTTGGCCGCTGCGGAGGCGATCGCGAATATCGGCAATCCCAGTCCTGACAGGCTCAGCTAGGGGAGGGTCTTGGATTGACGTTGGGAGGGGGTCGCCGAGGGGCATCTTAGGGTGTCACAGGGAAGTGGGATGGCCTGTTTCCTTCGGAGCAAGCGGTTAATCCTGCCGTAGGGGCGGGCATTGCAGGCCCTCAGAGACCTGGGAGGTACACCACAGGTTTGCAGGGGCTGGAACGCAAGCCCCCACGGTTGATGGGGAGCTGATCAAGTCCTGGTGCCCTAGGGCTTGTTCACGGATTCTGAACCGTCGGATTCAAGCTGGGTGGGGGATTCTGCATTGGGGCGTCTGCTGCGGGAGAAGGGACGGATGTTGTTCCGAAGGCTGGATTGAATGCCCTTTTTGAATCCCTTGACGCGATCGCCCATGAGTCGGTTGAGGAATGGAACCTTTTCCGCATTGGCCAGAAGGACAGCTAAGGCTCCAAAGATGAGCTTGGGCACGACAAAAATTAATCCGGCTGCCATCAACCAATCGCTACTTAGGTTCTCAAACAATGACACAGATTCCATATCCTTCGTGACAGACGATAGCTAACTCAGTGCTCCCTTGTTCATTCTCAATGTTCTTTATCAAATCGGAACAACTCAGCTCCTCAGTTCGAGAAATCTTCATCGAGAATGCCTTCCGGAAAAATCTTTAATGGCGAATGAGACGTAAAAATCCCACTACCGATCGATGATTTTGCTCTCATCAACGGTTTCTTCCTCACCCTGAAGCTCTTCCTTGAAACCGCGCAGGGTTTTACCCAGGGCGCTGCCGAGCTGAGGAATTCGCTTGGGGCCAAAAATGAGCGTGGCTAAGCCAACGATGAGGGCAACTTCTACCCAACCAATGTTCATGCAGGTCTCCTTCCCAGTGATTTTTTATTGAAGGTCAGTGATTGATTGAGGGCCAGTGATTGATTGAGGACGAACTAGGGTCAAAAATCCTAAGGTCAAAAATCACGGTGCCAGTGGTTCCCATCCACGGGCTCTGGTCTATTGGCCTGCGAAGCCAGCCAGGATGATCAAGAGGCCGAGTAGGGCGGTTCCGATGGTCAGAACGCTACCGGCATTGGGGCTGCCTTTCCAAGAGTGCTTTTTCTCAGCCATGCCCGATTCCTCAACATTTGCGACGATTATGTAATGCGCTTCTTAAAAGCTCTACTTCAAATGTAACAATTAGTAGAGCAGTTGGGATAGGGCTTAGGCTGTTTCCTCCCATCCGCTAGAGTGAGAAACATTGCCCATTCCATCGGAGTTATGACTCATACCTTGCAGTCTACAACGACCCCATCGCTGCGACTGCAGCAGCATCCTCTGGTTTGTCGGCTCGCTGAGCGCATCGAAAGTATTTGGGCACAGCACCTTGATCTGGCTCCCTACGACATGCCTGAGGATTTGGGCTATGTGGAGGGGCGTCTGGAGGGTGAGAAGGTGATGATTGAAAATCACTGTTATCAGACGCCTCAGTTCCGTAAGCTGCATTTGGAGCTGGCGAAGGTTGGGCCGGGGTTAGATATTTTGCACTGTGTGATGTTCCCCCGCACGAATTATCCGCTGCCGATGTTTGGCAATGATTTGGTGGGCAGCCGTGCTGGGATTAGTGCGGCGATCGTGGATCTGTCGCCGATCAATGAAGCGCGGCAGCTATCGGAGCTTTACGACCGTCAGCTGGCGGCGTTGCCGACGGATCAGTTTTCGCAGCATCGGGATTTGCCGGGCTGGGGTGATATTTTTTCACCCTATTGTGTGTTTGTGCGTCCGAAGGATGAGGATGAGGAGCTGGATTTTCTGGCGCGGGTGGAGGCGTTTCTGACGATTCACTGCCAGAATGCGGTGCGTACGGAGCCGGTGCATACGAAGGAAGAAGAGGCGGAGTTGATTGCGGCCCAGCGCTATTACTGTGGGAAGCAGCAGGAGAATGATAAGACCCGTCGCATTCTTGAGAAGTCGTTTGGGGTGGAATGGGCTGAGCGTTATATGACCAAGATGTTGTTTGACGCGCCCTAATTTTTCGCTGAGTTTGTTGTTGCGTTTTTCCCTGGTTTGTTGCGCTGTAATTTAGCGCTGTCTTTTGTCATGCCTTTGGAACGTTTTTCGAGACGTAGATATGCACGGCAATGTGTGGGAATGGTGTCAGGATCACTATCACTCCTCCTACGAAGGAGCATCGAAAGATGGAGCCTCCTGGGTCGATGATGATGACAAAGTAGAGATGTATGTACGACGCGGAGGCTCCTGAATCTACCTTCCGAGTAATTGTCGCTCCGCGCGTCGCCTCAGAAATAATCCGTCCAGCCGCAGCGGCAATTACGCTTTTCGGGTTGTGTGCGCTGCTCCGAGGACCTAGCTCTCTCCCTTATGGCGACTGTGTTGCGCGTAGAGAGCAACATAGTCGCCATAAGTTGTTTGTACATCTGATTTGTCCGTCTTTTCCCACCTTGGAAGGTGCAGTGAGAATCGCAATTTCAGCTTTGCTAGATTTGGCTGACATCCATTTGGCTGGGATCCACATCACGACCATCCCGTGACTCACCTCACTTCCCCATCCCAAAAGCTATGGGAGCCTTAACTTAACTTCGGGACCCCCTAGCCGTTCAGCCCCTTAACAGGCTTGTCACGATGAAACGCTTTCTCACCACCTTGCTGCTGGCTAACCTCACCAACCTCATCCTCTGGCTCCATCCCCTGCCCGACCCGGCCGTCCAAGCCACCCGCCAAGGGACACCCCAAACCGAGACATCCCAGCAGGACATTTCCCTGCAAGACATGCTGCAAGCCACAGAATCCTCCCTGTCCACCGCCGCACTTCGCTAAATCACGACCTCGCAGTTCGCTCCGGCCTATGGTTCACCCTCGGGAGGGGGTCACATCCTCTTTTTGGGGAAGGGGTTGCCCCCCTCAGTCCGTAACCCCCTAAAATCATGTATCGTTTCCATAGAGAGAGTCAGTGGAAAACGGTATCTGTCCCGAGTCATGTGCCCCATGAATCCAACATTCGAGCAAAAAATTGAAGCCCTGTGTAACTCGCTCCAACAGCTCGTGGGGCAGTGGCAGAGCAAAGCATTAATTACGCTGGAAGAACAACTGCTGCTCCAAGCGTCGATCATGTGCTGCCAATTTGACGGTGGTCCAGAAAGCGAATAGCCCTTCGTCTCGCTTCCCCTGGTTTTCAAAATCGACTGTGACAGCTCCCCCCTGGGTGGCGCTGTCACAGTCGGTTTTTTCTGGGAATTTCGCTAGGAGTAAGTACTTAATGTCACGAAACCAGGACTTTGAGCAGCACTCATAACCTCCATCATCTCGGTAGTAATTCTTTCCTCTCTGTATCGATGCTCCCAGGGAACTTACCCCTAGGGGGTGATACACATCCCGCCCCGATCAATCTCTACGCTCTAGCCATGATCAGACGCAATCTGACCAATAAAAAACCTCCATCCCATGGGGATGAAGGCCACGCGTTTTACTGGGAGTTGGTAATGACTGACTGAACTCATTGAAGGGTTCGACGATGCAACCTGATTGAGTGTGTTGTAACCATATCGTTACAAATACGGAGTCTCTGTTCAGTGATTTCTATCACCAGAGAAAAATAGAGACCTCCTCCTATGGCATCACTTCGCCACAATCTCAGTTTGTGAAGGGGTTTCTTTTCTTTCATGACGAATAAATAATAAAAGCATCATCCCTGTGCTTTTCCGTCTGTCCCTTCCGACCTGTGCTTCCAAGTTCTGACCTCAGCATTCGCTCAACCCTGGCTCGGCGATCGCTGAGTCAATGCCTCGCCTACCTTGATGCCTCACCTGTCTTGATGACTGACTCGAATAACTGATGTATTTGCAACCGGCTATCGCCGGTGAGAGTGCTCTTCCATGCCCCATTACATCGACAATCCCAACGTCTGGGCACCCCAGGACTGTGCCGGTATTCTGGCGGTGCTGACCCCCAGTCAGCTACAAACCATCGACAGCGAGGCCGTTTACCTGAGACTGCTCCAAACCCGTTTGGAGTGGCTCCTTCGGGAGCGACAGCTCCAAGCCAAGCCAACACTGTCCCCAGCCCATGCTCTGTTGCAGCAGTCACTCCTGCTGCTCAACCCAAAGACCCCGATTCCCCCAGCCCAACCCCTCACAAGTGGCCAGAGTTCCCGTCCCTGGCGACAGGCTTGGGCAAAGGCCATCGTCGAAGACAGCGGCGCTGTTCACACGCTATTGGCCGCCACCGGCACGCGCTTCCCGCAACCCGTCGTCTCGGTCGGACGCAGGGGGACATTGCTGCGATTGTTTGAGGCGTCCGCTTGCTACAGCCTAGAAGACTGGCTGGGGGACTTGGTTTATGTGTATACCCGGTGAGCTGGAGCCGGTGAGCTGAGGAGTTGGCGAGCTGAGGAGCCGGTGAACTGAGGCTAGCGCTCGCGCTAGGTGCGGGCCAACTTCAAGACCGATGGCGATAGCATCAGTCCCAGCAGCGTCTTGCAGAACGTAATGCCCATCAACTTCGTCCGCTTCACCAGCAACTGTGGCTCATAAAACAGTGCCAAGCCATAAAAACGCAAACCGCTGAGATATTGCCGACGCGTGCGACCCACGCTCAGGGTGCGGAATGTCAGGTAGCGATAGAGGTGGCTGAGGCTCGCGCGGTAGTGGGGTTGGAGTCGCTGGGGCGATCGCGCTAGGGCATCCCGCATCACTTTCAGCGTGTCCCGCTCCTGCCGTTGGAAATTGCTCGACATCGACTGGGGCAAGACCCGATACAGAATCTGTGCCTTGGGCACCAGGGCAAAGGGATAGTGCATCGCCAGGCGCAGCCACAGGTCCCAGTCTTCTGTGACGGCGATCGCCTCCGCCTCAAACTGACCCACCTGCTCCAGGGCCGAAGCCCGCACCATCAGATTGGAGCCACTCTCAATAAAATTCTGCTGGAACAACGCCGCGTAAATATCCCCTTCGTACTGGCCACGGCCACCGGGGTAGAGAAATTTGTCATTCTCATCGATGTAATCCGTCCAGCTATAGGCCACCGCTGCCTCGGGGTTGTCTTCCAGGGCCTCGATCTGGTCCTGGAGCTTGTCCGGCGTCCATAGATCATCCGCGTCGATGAAGCTGAGCAATTCGCCCTGGGCTGCGTCGATGCCTCGATTGCGGGCGGTGGCCAAGCCTCCGTTGGTGTAGCTGAGAACCCGAATGCGATCGTCTTCGATGGACTGGGCGATCTGAGCTGTCCCGTCCGTGGAGCCATCATCGATGATCAGCAGCTCAAAATCGCGGAAGGTTTGGGCCAGAATCGACTGGATCGTTGCCTTAACCGTGGCTTCTGAGTTGTAGGCCGGAACAATAACGGAAACTTTGACCATGGGAAGGAGGGCTTGTGAGCCTAGGGGAATATTTAGGACTTTTGCATCACTCCGCTGGCCCTTACCCCCACCCCTCTACCAGGCTTGGGAGAGGGGGCTTTTAAACTCCCCTTCCCCCCAACATTGGGGGAAGGGGATGGAGGATGGGGGCGGCTGTTTGATTGATGCGTTTGCCAGTGCGTTGAATAGATGCGTTGGATTGAGAGAGGGCGCGGGGATTAAGCTTCCGCTGCCAGCAGTGGTACAGCGTCGCTTTGGGTCAGGTAGCCCAGCAACGTCGTGGTGTCCATCAGTCGCGCAAATTTATGGAATAGTGCCGGTGTCCAAGGGCGGGGCACCAACAGCAGCGCCATCACCTTGAGGAAAATCTTGACCATGACTGGCTTACGAATCAGACCGGGTTCCCAGCGCAGTGCCTTGAACAATAAACTCAGTGTTTGGAACGGGTTCTGCTGTTCCGGTGATGCCTCCAGGGACTTCGAAGTCAGATATTTGTAGAGGTTGGCTAAGCAATAGGGCTTGAGACCCTGGAGCGACTGGGCCTTGGGGCAGGCAAATGCCCGCTCAAAAATCCGCAGCATCAGCCGTTCGGTTCTGGGAATGTTGAACGACAGGGACTGGGTGGAGACGCGGTAGCGGACGTGGATTTCGTTAACGGGGACAAAGTCAAACTGCTCCGCGAGGCGCAGCCACATGTCGTAGTCCTGGGCGTTGGGCAGGCTTTCGTCGAAGAGACCGACCTGGGCGATCGCCTCGGCTCGCACCAACACATTGGAGCCGCTGACAATGAAGTTGTAGATCAACAGTCGCCCATAGACATCGCCTGCCCAGGATGCCGCTGGCCCTCGCCGCAAAAACTGGCTCTGCTCGTTGATACATTCTGTGGCGCTGTAGGCGACCCCTGCCTCTGGATGGCTCTGAAGTGCCTCGTATTGCTGCTCCAGTTTGGTGGGTGCCCACAGATCGTCCGCATCCAGGAAGGCGAGAAACGGAGCACTGGCATGGCCAATACCGCGATTGCGATTCAGCGAGGCATTGGCCTCGCTGTAGCCAAAGACCTTGATGCGCGGGTCGTCGAACTCAGCCAGGATCGCCTCGGTCTTGGCACGATTGGCTTCAGTGGCTGAATTAATGACGACGAGTTCAAAGTCCGTTAGCGTTTGAGCCAGGACAGACTGAACCGTTTCCCGAATCGTTGCTTCGGCATTAAACGCTGGAATGATAATCGAAATGAGAGTCATTTCAAGGCAGGGGTTGAGAGCAGGGAATGGGCGACACTGCCCCATCCTAAAAGCTCCCAGGAGTTCACCCCTCGGTGGATTTTCCACTTCTACACCATCCCATTTTGTGGAGACAGAAGCAGCTCCGTACAACCACAAAATTTATTGGCAAAGGGTTATCCAAAAACGTCCGGATTAAATTATCTGGATCAATCCTTTTCGTTCTCCAATTGTTCCTTTGCCTCACTCAACCGGGCCTGCTGTTCGGGGCTGAGGGTCGGATAGGCCAATTTGAGGGATTTGAGCTTGTTGGCAATGATGTCGGCAACGGCCCAGCGCATGAACCACTTATTATCTGCTGGAATGATGTGCCAGGGAGCTTGCTTGCTGCTGGTGTTGCTGATCATGTCCTCGTAGGCGGCCATATATTTCGGCCAGAGCTGTCGTTCTTTGAGGTCCGCAGCGGAGAATTTCCAGTTTTTGTCGGGGCGATTAATGCGCTTCAAAAATCGGCGTTTTTGCTCTTCCTTGGAAACATTGAGGAAGAACTTGAGAATCACGGTCCCGTTATTGGAAAGATAGGATTCAAAATTATTAATTTCTTCAAATCGCTGTTGCCAGATTTTCTTGCTTTTTTTGAGTTTTTCCGGAAGTTGCTGTCCCTGCAAAAATTCGGGATGGACGCGCACCACCAGCACTTCTTCGTAGTAGGAGCGATTGAAAATACCGATGCGACCCCGCTCCGGTAGCGCCTTCATGTTGCGCCAGAGATAGGTGTGATCCCGTTCTTCTGAGGACGGGCTTTTGAAGCTAAACACCTGGCAGCCCTGGGGATTCACGCCGGACATCACGTGCTTGATCGTACTGTCTTTCCCGGCGGCATCCATGGCCTGGAAAACCAGGAGCAGGGAGTAGGTGTTTTGAGCGTAGAGAATGTCCTGATATTTGCTAAGGCGTTCTACGCCTTCTTTCAGGGCTGCTGCCCCTTCGGCTTTGTCCTTAAAGGAGCCCGTGAAGTCGGTGGGGTGATCCTTGAGGGATATTTTGGTGTTGGGCTTAATCAGAAAATCGCTGGTTTTCATGGCGGATGCCAGAGAGGCGGTTGGGGGCAGTGCGATCGCGAGGTGGATGGAGTAGGGATAGATGGGGAATGGTCTGCCAATTCAGCACAAACTGTTCAGAATCAACAACCCAGAACCAACAATTCAGAACAAATTCAGAACAATTTTGCTCCATCCCATTTGCTCCATCCAATCTGCTCGCTAGGGCAGTCTAATCCGTCGCAGGGAATCCCAGCCTTCTTTCGCGGTTTTCTTAATCTATGGGTTACTTCAGTTGGGTTATTGCTCAGTTTGGTTACTGCTCGGTTGAGTTAATGCAGTGATGGGCTACTGCAGTGCTGGGGTCTCCCCAGCGATCGCCTAGGCAGGGTCTGGGCCGACGAGTTGCTCAACTAAGCTTTGGGTGATGGGAAAGCCAGTTTGGTTCTCGAAGTGGATGAACATCGGGCTGGGATTCGCTTCCAGAAAGAAGTATTCTCCGGTTGGGGTGACGCGCCAGTCGATGGCGGTCCAGGTGAGGTGGAGCGATCGCGCGATCGCCCGACACTGTTGCTCGATGGTTTCGCCGGGCTGAAGCGGAATGAGCTGAGCTGCATCATCCTCCCGAAAATCCACGGCATCACTGCGAATCTCGGCGGTGTACACGGCATCGCCGATGACGTAGCTGCGGACGTTGGTCCCCTTGACATACTGTTGTAGCGTCACCGGAGACAAGCGCAAAATGCGTCGCAGCCGCTCGGTTTCGAGATGTTCTGGACGGACGCGCTCGGTGTGGGCCCCCCCATAGACGGGTTTGAAGATTAGCTCATCCTGCTGGGCTGCAAATTCCTGAAGGGCTCGGGGTTCATTGCTGATCAGCGTGGCGGGGATGGTGACACCGAGGCGATGAACCTGGGCGAGTTGACGGGGCTTTTCTTGATGGAATTGATAGGCATCCCAGGAGTTGACCCAGTGGATGTTGGGGAACTGTAGGAGCGATCGCACCAAACTCAAGCAGTCCCACTGGGCAATTTGCTGGGACTCCGCAGGTAATTCTGGGGGAGATACGCCGGGAAAATTACGCCAGAAAACGCTGTTGACCTGGCTTAGGGCGATACGTTTGTCCCCGGCCAGGGTCAGCCAGGCTTCATTGTCCTGGGGCAACAAAGACAGAGCATTTTCCGTGGGAAATGCGTCGGTGTCCCAGTAATGCACGGGCTTGCCGATGGTTTTAAGAGCCTCATGGATTGTGGCTGCATGGGGATCGGCTGCATTGCCCAAAATGAGCGTTGTCATCATGTCCGCTGACTGCATGGGTTATCGCGTTTTCGGATCGGGTCTTTCTGGCTGTCAGTTGTTCAAAATTTGGCGTGTCAGTCGTTCGAAATAAGGAGGAATTACTCCCCTTATCCCAAGTGAAATCAGCTAAGCCGGATAAGTCTATAAAACTTGTCTATAAAACCTATATTTATCCGCAAAATTCTATTCTTTCTTAGACAAAACAACTTTCTTGAACGAACAAAATTTACGTATTTTATCTGCATAATTTACTACTAGGATCGAAGAATAATTTGCCAGTGTTTTACATAAAAAATCAGTATTTTTGCCGATCTTTCACAAATAAGTCTAATCATTTGTCTTAGATTGGATTCAGTGAAATATTGAGTCTATCGCTTCTGCTACCCGAAGCTCTCTCAATATCTTCCCTAGAGTCTGGGTGCTTTTTCTTCTATCAATCGCTCGCTTAGGAATCGATTGATAACCATGATTTAACGGTCGCTACTTGTCATCACAAGCACCAGACTCTCAGGAGATTTTTACAAATGAAGATGTTGTGCAGTATTCGCTCCATTTTTGGATCGCGTTTGCCCATGGTCGTGGTTGCGACGATGGTTGCGGCACCGGCCCAAGCGGCAACGTTCGCTGATTCAACGGTTCGCTCCTCGCTCTCAAATTTTCGGGTGAATGGCTATGAAGCTTTACCCTTTGTCACCGATTCTGTCTCGGATACAGATGCCACGGTAATTGGCGGATTGTCCTCGGTTCTCGCTGTGAGCGATGCGGATGCCTTTTTCCAGGAACAGCCGCCGCTCCTCGGAGCGTTTGCAACTGGCTCATCCAATGGTTTGGGTACGCTTCCTTACCTGGGTCAAACCACGGCTTCTGCAGAAGCCGTGGGCTCCTTTACGGTCAATGGGCTGTTTGAGTTTGATTTCAGTTCTTTGCTGGACTTGGAGACTGGTATTGAAGAGGCTGACAGCGAGCGAGCTTTGGCGGCTGGGGACATTCAGCTTTCGCTGTTTCAGGAGACGGCCACAGGGGCTGAGCTGATTGACTATTTCTCCCTATCTGGATTGGTGAGTTCCAGCACCAATGAGGATATTTTTGGGGCAAACTATAGTGATCATTTCAATCTCTCGCTGTTTCCCTCGGATTGTGGCCAACCCGGTCTTCCTTGCATCAACAACTCATTTGGTGGAAATCAAGAGTTTGCCTATGCTTCGCTCAATGGTCGTTACCAACGGGCATTCCAGGGACCAACGGTGCTGACATTGGTCAAGAGCCAGTTCAGTCTTACGGAGGTTGAGGAAGTTCCGGAGGCCGGTAATCTGCTGGCTTTGGGAGTGCTTGGCTTGGGCGCTGTGGCATTGCGTCGCGCTCGGACCCGTATTGTTGGCCTGCGTTAAGGGCGATCGCAGATAGATAAACCCAGAATTGCGGTCCGATTGTTGACGCAATAGTCAAAGGTCACGGTTCTAATCAGAACTGTGACCTTTGCTGTGCCCTGTTGGGCTGTGGGTTTCTTGGCTGTGATCTTGGTTGAGCAAAGGATGCTTTTGCCCAGTCACGGGGCTGGGCCACGCGACTGGGCAATATGATTAGTCAATTTCACTGGGCAACGTGACTGGGAAATGGCGTCTTCCTAAACGCTGGCAACCTTGACATCGGCACTTTGCTGAATGTGGTGGTTCAGCTCCCTGGTGAGCCATTCCTGGAATAGTTGTTCCAGAATCTCTTCACGCACTTCCTCCGTCAGCTCAGCACTGACAAAGCGCTGGGGTAATAGCAGGTGATAGCCTTCGTCGGTGCAAAGGGGAGGGGCGACGGTGCCCGCCTCTGCTCCAAAAACGGCAGCACCAAGGACGGGGGATAGAGCTGACCGTGGCAGTAGCCCTTCGTAGCCGCAGCGATCGCGTCTTTCTTCATTGACGTCATACAAGTGTGCTGCGTCGAAAAAGCTAATTTCGCGGTCTTCAATTTGATAAAACAATTCCTGGGCCAAGGTCTCACTGGCAACAATGAGCTGGTAAAGCATGACCTTTTCGTAGTGGATGCGGCTCTGATGAAAGGCTTTTTCCACTTCTTGGTCAAAGAGCGCATGTTTGAGCTTGGTCGTCAGGAGGCGATCGCGAATACCCACCTCCCAGTCTTCAGGGGAGATACCTTCACTTTCTAACCAAGCAAAGGTCTCAGCCGCCTTTTCTAAGCTCATTTGTCTTCGAAATACATCGACTTCCGCTTGAACATCTCCATCTGTCAAATTAAGGGACAGTCGTTCAGCATGTCTTTGAATAATACTTCTTGAGAGAATATTATGACAGACCGTTTTGAACTGAAGTGTGCTTTTGAGAAAGTCAATAATCTCGCTTGAGCTGACAATCTTTTCCAATGTATTTCGCATGGGAAAACCGCTTAATACCTTTTAGACCAGCAACCTATGGATTACTTGCTCATAAATCCAAGGTCTATAACTCATCGTTGCACAGAGATTTAAGGCTGATAATAATGTCCTGGGATCTTCATGGGTTGCTTACCTTCTGAAACGTCATGCGTGAATAAATTGATATCATCATGCATGACGTGATTCATGTTGATAGAACCCCCAGGGCTTTACCCGACATGGGAAGATCGTTCACGATTGATTTTGATGAACCCACCGCCAAATCCTGTAAAGCGAGAACTACCGGAATAGGAGGAGTATGAGCTTTGCCCCTGGTTGTAGGAGCTGGCCTGAGATCTTGCTTGGGCATAGCTGGAGGTTGTCCAGCCACTGGCTCGAGTGTGAAGTGTCACATCCGAATGGGTCGCTGTGTTGTTCCCTGTTGCTCCTGCGTAGGCAATACCCGAGGCATAGCCATAACCTGTGTCGACAGCACCGGTTGCAACAGTGCTGCCCCTGCCTGCAATGGCGCAGGTATCGGAGAGCAATTCGAAGCTTTCCAAATCCTTGATAATCATGATTCGCTGCTTGCTTGGTTAACAGTGATAAGCCGATCTAGGCTTAACCTCGTTAAAGTGAGGGCCTAAACCTTTATTAGAGAGCCTTTGGTAAAAAATTACGAAGGCCCTCTAATAAGGGATCATCCCAACCTTAGCCAAAAGGTTTGACCGCGGGAGTGACTGCCGCTGCGGAGGAACTACTGGAATAGGAGCCAGTGCCATCAGCAAAGGCTACAGCGTTTGAATGGGTGAAGGTTGCTGTCGGCTTATTGGTATTGCTGAGGGCAAGACTCGTCGCGGTGGCGGTGGCGGTTCGCCCCAGACGGGAATGCTTCAAAAGAGCAGTATAGAAGTTATGGGAAGCCGGATTTCTCCAAGTCTGCCAACCCGTACTCTGAGAACCTTGTACCTGAGCCGTTGGAGAAGCTTCAAGATAACTCAGATCAGAAATATAAATCATTGCAACGTCTCCCGTTTTAATTTCAGTCTTAATGAGCGGACCGTTGGTAGAGCCTAACCCTTGAAGAAAAGATAATAATTGGCAGACGATAGCGGTCAAAATCACTGCTCAGCTTACGGAGTCTTCAGCAATTTAGACCGCTTGTAGTACCCTCGGAATAGCTACCGTTTAGGGCAATTCATTGCGCTTAGATTAGTCGCCACCGCCCATCATCATGGGGTAGCGAATCGCAGCGCCAGCGCTGACGAAGGATTCAGAGATTCCGGGCTCAACCTGAGCACCGAAGATGATGCTGGTGGACTGAGCAACGCCACCGCGAGCATCAGCAGAACCGGTCACATTGGCAGAGTTGCCGGTGATGTTGACGCGGGAGTTGAAGTTGTTGCTGAAACGTTGATCCACAGTCGTGAATACGTCTTGCTTAAGGTTGAAGTTGCTGTTGATGTTGATGCCGCGAGCACCAGCAACTTCCTCAGTTGCAACTTCTAAATAGGTCAGATCAGAAATGTTCATGGAACTTTCTCCAATGCATTTATCGTTGTTGGCACGGGACCCGTGCTTCTCAGAGACAGGTCCCCGTACCGTCTAGATAGACTGAGTCATTACCACCTTAGTGGTAACGGATTGCAGCGCCAGCGCTGACGAAGGACTCAGAGATTCCGGGCTCAACCTGAGCGCCGAAGATGATGCTGGTGGACTGAGCAACGCCACCGCGAGCATCAGCAGAACCGGTCACATTGGCAG
>CALIJJ010000196.1 GCA_938017515.1 uncultured Pseudanabaenaceae cyanobacterium | reverse complement strand
GGGCTCTATCTCAGCGGTGGTTTCCCTGAAATGTTTGCTCAGCAACTCTCTGAGAATCATCAGGCATTGGAAGCCGTGGGGGAGGCAATTGCCGCTGGTTTACCCACCTATGCGGAATGCGGCGGGCTGATGTATCTCTGTGAAGCCCTGCAAGACTTAGAAGGGCAACGCTGGCCGATGGTGGGTGTATTGCCAACGGTGGCGCGGATGGAGGGGTTGACGTTGGGGTATCGGCGGGCGATCGCTCAACGAGACACCCCTTTGCTAAAGGCTGGGCAAACCATCTGCGGCCACGAGTTCCACCACTCCAAACTGGACCCCGAACCGTCGCAGCCACTGTATCAGCTCCAGGGCAATGACCTAACCCAAGGATCGCGGGGGGAAGGCTGGGGCGGCACTTCAGCCCTGCCGAACCTTCATGCGTCCTATGTTCATTTGCATTGGGGGGCTCACCCAGAAATCGCCCAGCGGTTTATTCAGCAGGGTCTTACTTTTTCTCGCCGCCAAACAGGATGAAGTAGGCAATCCCGGCGATCGCAGCAATCAACACCACCCGCATGACAATGCCCGCGATCTGCACAATCACCAACGCCGCAACGACCAACGCCGCAAACTGCAGCGCTAGCTTCGTCTGACGCTTCATCCGCTGCCAGCGATTGGGGGGCTCCCGGTGCTTGCGGGTTTCACTGTAGTCCGCATCACTCGCATTCATGGGTGGGGCTGGCTCTGAGGATTTCATGATCTCCGCTTCGAGTTCCCGCAGCCGGATCTCCTGCTCACGCGCCTGTAGCTCCTGCTCTTTGCGGCGGAGTTCCTGTTCGCGATCGCCATAACCATTGGTCGGCCCGCCTTTTTGGCCACCGTCCGCCCCGTTCATTGCCATTGTTATCGCACAGCCTACGGATTGATTTTCCCTATTCTAGCCTTCCCGTTTTGAAGTGCGGATTAGAACCAATCAGAGCAGCATCCAAAATCTTTTTTATTTTCTCTCTGCACTTTTTGCATCAACGCTGAAACCCGCTCCTAAGTAGATTCACAGCCAAACGTTCCAAGCATTTGGGGGTCCACTCAGGGTCTTAAGAAACGTGGCTGAGATGTCTTTGTTCTCTAAGTTGATTCAGCAATAAATAATCATGCTCACTGCAAACTCTGATCGCTTCATCCAGTCTGCTCAGCCCAAGACTCCCATCTCCGCAGCATTGCCCACCTCCCTGGATGGTCTCCAGAGCACAGCGGCGATGGAAGGCAGCATTGGCATGGCTGATCCCACCATCGCCGAAGTTGATCGGTTGATGGCCAACTACACAACGGTTGCAGCAACACCACAAATGCTGACAACCACCGCAACCGCAGCAACCGTCCAGCTCAACACCGATTTCGTCTTCACGCCCCTCTTCAGCGACAACACCTTTGCTGGGGCCAATGATCTGGACACGCTCACAGGGGTGAAAGCTCGCACGGGCTACGTCGGTGGCAGCGATGCTGTGGATTACTATCGCTTCGATCTCAGCGGCATTCGTGATGTCACACTGACCCTAACAGGCATGAGTGCGGATGCGGACCTGCAACTCATCGAAGACAAGAACAACAACGGTCTGCTGGACTCCGGCGAAATCCTGGCCAGCTCTAGCCGCAACGGTACGCTCAACGACAGCATCAACAAAGTCCTCGGCGGCGGCACCTACTTCGCAGCGGTGAAGCAGAATAGTGGCAACACCAACTACAGCTTTCGGGCCATGGCCAAACTGCCCCAGGTGACCGTAGACCTCAGCCGGGTCAAGGCCCTCAACAGCGGTATCGACTTTGGTAGCCAAGCGGACTTCTACAGCAAGATCACCATCGACGGTTCCACCAAGACAACCAACTCCGTCAGCAACGACAACGACATTTCGCCCAACTGGTCCTACAGCAAAACCGTCAATGGCAACAGTCGCTACGTCAGCATCGGCATCCAAATGTACGACTCCGATGGGGGCCTAGCGGGCGCTGACGATCGCATCGACATCGACGCTGGCGGTGGCCGCGACATCAACGTCACCTATGACCTGCTGACGAACCAGATTAGCGGCGATGTCAGCGGCAGCGGGGGCTATACGCTGTCTTCCAGCGGCAACAGCGGCGATCGTGCCCAAGCCTGGTTCAAGGTCTCCGAAGGTGACTGGTACGACCGCAACATGGGCGACACCAACCTGGAAAACATCGCCCGCAGCCTCAGCTACGACGGCATTAACCGCAATGACATGATTGAAGTCCTGCGGGAGACCAAGGACTACGGTTCCGTCACCGGGACAGAACTAACGGGCCTACGCAACTATGTCGAGACGTTCTATATGCCCGACTCCGTGGAAAATCTGGCCGATAAGGTCGTCAACGGTCATGTGGGCAATACCAAGTCTGGCATAGGCAACCTGTCATCGGGCAGCAGCGATACCCAGATGGAAAACTTGATTGGCAAGTGGTTCTTTGGCAGCGATCGCCCCGACGCCAAGGCAGGCACCACCTACCGCTACACCAACGGCTCCCTCTTCCAAAACGGCATCAGCCTCAATGATGTGGACCAGGGTGGTGTGGGTGACTGCTACTTCATTGCCTCCCTCGGGGCCGCGGCCAAGGACAAGTCCTACGTCATCAACAACATGTTCACAGATAATGGCGACGGCACATTCACTGTGCGTCTGTTCAAGCCTGACGGTTCCAAGGACTATGTCACGGTCGATCGCTATCTCCCCACCTGGAGCGGCAGCGGCAATGCGGTCTACGCCGGATGGGGTGGCGGGTCCAACACGGAAGCCAACAACGAACTGTGGGTTGCCCTCGCCGAAAAAGCCTACGCCCAGTTCAATGAAGCAGGCTGGATTGGTCAGGACAGCACCAACAGCTACGCAGGCATCAGCGGGGGTTGGATGGACAATGTGCTGGAGCAAATCTCTGGCATTGATACCACCTCCAAAAATGCCAACACGATGACCAAGAATGAGCTGCTTTCGATTCTCAACTCCAGCAAGATGCTGACCGTCGGCTTCGTCAACGGCACCAGCCATGGGGTGGTCAACAAGCACGCCTACACCATCTCGTCCTATAACCCCAGCACCCAAAAGTTCCGTCTGCACAACCCTTGGGGCAACACCCACGCGGATGTCACGTTTGACCAACTACAGTCGATGAAGGGTCGGGTGCAGTACAGCAACTCCTAGGCGGATTGGGTCGGTGCGGGGGTGATAAATCCAGCATCGACCTCACCTCCGAACCCTCTTTCAAGTTTTGGAAGAGGGGAGCTGTTTAGAAGGTTAGGAATGTGAATTGAGTAATACCGTAGGGGCGTGTATTCCACGCCCTCAAAAGTTTGTGGTGAACCAAAGGCATCTTAGGGTCTGGAATACAGACCCCTACAGCAAGATGGTGGTCTTACACAATTCTCGTTCCTTCGTTCTTCGCTTCGTTTGCTCTATCCAACCGTAAGACGATGTTTCGTATTCCCCCTACTCTCCTTGCCTTGAGTTTGCTGGGTTGCAGCTTCCAGGCTCGCCCCCCCGCTGCTCCCCAATCCCATCCCTTCAAGCCTTCATCAACCATGTCTCAAGCCACTCGCGAAATTAACCAGGCCGAAATCAACCAGGCCGAAATGAATCAGAGCGCATCACAACAACCCACAATCGAAAGCCTCGAACTGATTGCGCGAGAGGAACCCTTGCCGCCGTTGGGCGAACCGAGCGATCGCGATCGCCCCATCAGTTTCGCCACGGTCTTCC
>CALIJJ010000195.1 GCA_938017515.1 uncultured Pseudanabaenaceae cyanobacterium | reverse complement strand
TGCGAACAACAAGGTTCTCGGCTTTTGTCTCATCATCATCTTGAAGCGAAATGACGGTGCCATTATCATTTCCAGTGGTGCGATTCAGAATTGAATAGACAACAGTAACATCGTCTTCGTCACTGGTTGTATCACCTTTAGAGTCGTAGGTGAACACCCAAGCTGGGTCATCGGCAGAACCATCACCATCCAAATCAATGCGTGTTTCGTCAGGCAGCTTGTACGGGTCGTCTTTGTTGAGCGCGGTGTCAATGTTCGCTTCAGACGGCAAGGTTGGAATTGCTTCTTGGGTAAAGAGGAATTCCAATTTGGAGCGGGCACGATCAATGGCTGGTGTGGCGGCGTTATAAACCTGGCGCTGCTGGCGTTCACCAATAACTTGGTTGGTGCGGTTGCCAGTCCGGAAAATCAAAACGCCAAGCACAAGGCTCAGCATCAGGAGTAACAACGTTACGGTCGGCAGAATGAAGCCCGCTTGGGTTGAAGGGGAAGCGGAACTGCTGATCAAACTGCTGCGCCAAAGCCAGAAGCGATCGTTGACCGATAGGTTGCGATCGAGCTTCAATGCCGATTTCATCAGACTTTGGAGTGCCTGGGTTAACCGTTTTTTTGCCATGGATCGTCACCTCTCCAGTGTTGGACCGTCTAGTCAGGAAGATATTGGTTCAGAGAAAGAACACCTAACGAGAACCCTAACGAATAACTAGGTCCGCAGGCGATTGCACCCAACTCTAACCAGCGCCCTAGGAGATGCTTCCTAGATAAACGATGGGGCTGCGCCACTTGCCCAATCACCGCACACGCAGTATGCAAAGATCCTACCCAGTTTGCAAGGAAGAAGTGTCAATGAATCCTTGGAGATTCGCGACTTCACCAAATCCTTAACTCATCAGGACAGAATTCATCTCCGTAATGTAGCGAAATTTTCTAGAAGTTGCCCTCTGATGGAAAAAATTTCGATTTCACCGTGGAAATGTTAGAAACGCCTTGAATCTGTGAGATTAAATTCCCCGAGATTAAATCCACAAAACAAAACTCCCTATCCCTAGCATCAGCATTGCGAAGAGCAGTGCAGTGATGAACGTCACCCAAGGCGGAGTATAAAAAGTGCTTAGGTCAGTCTGGCTGGGACTTTCGAGAAAACTGTTGATGGCTCTGTAGGTACGTTGGGCGGAGGAATAATCCACGCTGTAGGTCGCGATGGGGATCTCGGCCTCGTAGGTGTAGAGATAGGTCCGATAAACCCGACCTGGGCGGAATTTTTTGGAGTTCAGCTCAACTCCCACCAAATTGTCGATGGTTTGATTGCGCCAAGGAATACCGATGAGATTTTGGCCGCGAAGCTTGCAATGGGCGGGAGCGGTGCCAGCGATCGCAGCACGGCCAATCTCCCCATCCAAGCCTTGATTTGAAAGAGAAGGCTGAGTGACATCGGGAGGGCTTGGGGCAAGGGGGGGGCGATCGCACCTGAGCGTCACCCACACCGGCACACCAAACACAAGCACCACCAACAGTAGCCCCCCCAGACCCACGGCCAGACTACCCACTAAACGCTTCATGACTGCGGCGGAAATATTCATGGCAGAGCAACCACCGGGGCTAACACATTTTTAAGAAATGGAATTTGGCTTTAGTCTACCCATCCCGTTCCCTGGCCATTCCATTCCCAGGACGTCTGCATCAAAATCAACCCACCGACCCTCCTGATGCTATTGCTCACGCCCCAATGCCTTTGCAACGCTTCTTCCACAAACGCGCACCTAATCCCAACCAGCTTCTGCCACGGTGACTCCCGACATCACCTATAATTTAAGCTTGTTTACAGACGTTCGCGTCCGCTCAGGACCTAGCGTACAAGCGGGTTACGCGGACATTTTTGAAACAATTCGCATAACTAAAACGATTTTAAAGAACAGCGAGGTTTGAATGGCTGGAGAACAGGTACCCCTCCTACTGCGGGCGGCCCGGGGCGAAAAAGTTGAGCGTCCCCCCGTCTGGATGATGCGCCAAGCCGGTCGCTACATGAAGATTTACCGTGACCTGCGGGAGAAGTATCCGTCATTCCGGGAGCGCTCCGAGAATCCGGATTTGGCCATCGAAATTTCGCTTCAGCCCTGGAAGGCTTTCCGTCCTGACGGTGTCATCATGTTCTCGGACATTTTGACACCGCTGCCGGGTATGGGAATTCCCTTTGACATCGTCGAGCAAAAGGGTCCGATGATCGATCCGCCGATTCGCTCCAAGGAGCAAATCGACAACATGCGTCCCCTGGACCCCGAAGAGTCGCTGCCCTTCATCAAGAAGATTCTGGGCACATTGCGTCAGGAAGTCGGCAACGAAGCGGCTGTCCTTGGATTTGTGGGGTCTCCTTGGACGCTCGCTGCCTATGCCGTGGAAGGTAAAAGCTCTAAGAACTACAGCGTGATTAAGCGCATGGCCTTCTCGGAGCCCGAGCTGCTGCATAAGCTGCTCGGCAACATTGCCGATTCCATCGCTACCTACGTCCGTTACCAAATCGACTGCGGTGCGCAGGTCGTGCAATTGTTTGACTCCTGGGCGGGTCAACTTAGCCCCATTGACTATGACACCTTTGCTCTGCCCTACCAGCAGCGCATTGTTCAGCAGGTCAAAGAAACCCATCCTGATACGCCTCTGATTCTCTACATCAGTGGCAGTGCAGGTGTCTTGGAGCGCATGGGCCAATCCGGCGTAGACATCGTCAGCGTGGACTGGACCGTTGACATGACGGAAGCTCGTCGTCGCCTGGGACCCGACATCGGTGTTCAGGGCAATATTGATCCCTGCGTTTTGTTTGGCTCCAAGCCTTTCATTCGCGAGCGGATTCTAGACACCGTCAAGAAGGCATCCGGTGCCAAGCACATTCTGAACCTCGGTCACGGTATTCTGCCCGGAACACCTGAGGAAAATGCCGAATTCTACTTTGAAACCGGCAAAAACGTGAATGAGTTGCTATCTCTGAGCAACTAGCAGAAGCACTAGGCCATTCGGCCTTGGCCCGATCGTGTTTCTGAACCTACGATCGGGCTGTCAATATTTTTTCAGGGACGGTGGGGTGTGACCGCGAAGCGAATTTTAATCACGGGAGCCAGTGGGTGCATTGGCCATTACTTCACCGAACAACTCATCCAAAACACAGAGCATGAGCTCTTTATCCTGGTTCGTAACCCTGCCAAACTACGGTTTGATGTGGGGGCACGGCCGGGAATTCATCTTTTAGAAGCTGATTTGCGGCAGATCGATCAGTTTGCTGACTTGCTCAAAACGATAAATGTCGCTATCTTGGCGGCCACCTCTTGGGGGGGCATTGAAGAAGCCTATGAGATCAATGTGACGCGCACGCTGGCATTGATTCGAGCATTCGACCCGCAAGTCTGTGAGCAGGTGCTCTATTTCTCCACGGAGAGCATCCTGGATCAAAATAATCAGCTGTTACCGGAGGCAGGAGAATTAGGCACGGAGTACATTCGTACCAAGTACGCTTGTTTCCAGGAATTGGAGAAGCTACCAGCCGGGCAAGTGCCTGCGATTACGGCTGTCTTTCCAACGTTTGTCTTTGGTGGTGATGCAGCTAAGCCCTACTCTCACCTGACCGAAGGATTTCCGGAGGTGTTGCGTTGGCTGGGGCTGATTCGCTTTTTGACGACGGATGCCAGCTTCCACTTTATGCATGGCTATGACATTGCCCAGGTGGTTTGTCACTTGGTGGACAACCCAGACAAGGCGCGTCTGTTTGTGGCGGAAGGTACGATGGGGGCTGGTTCTCAGGGGGGAGCGATCGCCAAGGTTATCCTCGGCAATGCTTCCATGACTCTGGACGGCACCATTCAAGAAGTCTGCGATTATTTCGGCAAGCGAATCTATTTTCAGTTCCCCCTCAAAACGGGGCTAGCTGAATTTTTCATCAAAGTTTTCCGCATCCAAGTCGGAGCCTGGGACCGTTTTTGTCTGCGCTATCGTCACTTTGTGCACCAAAATCCCACGAGCCCGAGACAATTTGGGTTGTCTCCCTATGCTGAAACCTTGACCGATATTTTGAAGATTTATCGATTCGAAAAAAAAGGGTAAGGCTAGAACGAAGAGCCGGGCTGTTTTAGAAATTCAAGCTCTTCTGCGGTGCTGTCCCGACCCAGGATTTTGTTGCGGTGGGGGAAACGTCCAAAGCGTTGGATGACATCGTGGTGTTGGTAGGCATATTGAATCGTGCTGGCACTGGCGGGATCATCCCGTAGGGCTTCGAAAAGCGCGATCGCCTGCTCCTGATGCGCCAGGTTTTCACTATGCTCAAAGGGCAAATAGATAAACCAACGCTGGACCGGCAAATGTTGTTGGTCAAACCCCTGATCAATGGCCTGTTGGGCGATCGCTACCGCCTTGTCGTCAGCGGCAAAGGCCCGCGGCGTACCGCGAAATAAATTGCGAGAAAACTGATCCAGAATAATCAGCAATGCCAAACAGCCTTCGGCACTGGTTTGCCAATGATCTAGTTCTCCAGCGGCTGCCTGATCATGGGTGGAGAGGAAGCGATCGCGAATTTCCTGATCAAAGGCTGGATTTTTGATAAACCAAGCCTTGTGCGGCTGGCCATAGTCCCTCGAATCAGGCGAGCCAAACCAAAACGCCAGAACCTCACTTTTTATGCCAGCACTCACCCTAGCTCTCCCTTGACTTCCTCTAGCAATCCCTCACAGGCATCCATCAAGAGCCGAATCACGTAGTCAAAGCCATCCGCACCGCCATAATACGGATCCGGCACTTCCTGATCGGAATGCTCGCGGCAGTAGCTGCACATCATTTTGACCTTGTGTTCGTACTTGCCCGCCGTATCTAGCGCCACAATGCCCTGGTAATTACTGCGATCCATGGCCAGAACGAGGTCAAATTCTTCGAGGTCATAACGATCGAACTGACGCGATCGCCCCTTCATCTCAATGCCCCGGGCATTGGCAGCCATCGTCATACGGCGATCGGGCTTTTCTCCCACGTGATAACCCGATGTCCCGGCAGAATCACAATAGATCTGTGCTTCCAAGCCCGCCTCCTTAATGAGGTGGTTCATGATGTTCTCTGCTGAGGGGGATCGACAGATATTACCTAAACAGACAAAGAGCAACTTGTAAGGTTCAGTCATGGTTCGCTCCCAAAATCACGCCAATGATCGTGCCATTAAAATCAGCTCAAAACCAGGATCAAATAAAAGCAGGGCAGACCGAAGCCTGCCCTGCCCTAAAAACCTGCAATCGAATCCTGCGAAGGATTTAGAAGCCAGGAATATTCAAACCGCTGGTCAACTCTTCCATGCGGCCTCGCATGGTGTCAGTAGACTTCTGGTAGGCCTCTTTCATCGCCGCTGTCACCAAGTCAGACAGGACTTCAGCGCCTTCCTTGACCGCTTCATCGGAAATCTCAATGCGCAAAGGTTCCTGATTGCCTGTCAGGAAAACTTTGACCATACCACCACCGGCTTGACCTTCAATTTCCATCTTCTCCAGTTCTGCCTGGAGGTCCTTGGCTCCTTCCTGGACCTGCTGAGCTTTCTTAAAAGCCTCAGTCAGCTCTTTCATCTTGCCCAGGTTAAAACCACCAAATCCTTTTCCGGCCATAGCGTGTGTTTCTCGGTATTGTCGACGAGTTTAATGATCTACAAGCTGCAATCGGAGTACCCATCAGCAACGTATTGATTCACGTGCGATAGAATCCTCGCTTGGGCGAAAATTTGCCAAACCAACTCTAGCACTCTTCGGCCCAATCGGTCTTTCAGAGCGCAAGCGAGCGCCAAAAGCGACTCTAGGCCCCCTGGAACTCACCCAACATTTTCACTTCGGGATGCAGCATGAGTGACCACCGATCGGAGATTTCGCTCTGCACATGGCGAATCAAATCGAAGATATCCTGGGCCTTCGCATCACCACAATTCAGAATGAAGTTGGCATGACGATGAGCAACCTGGGCATTGCCAATTTGGTAGCCCTTGAGGCCACTCTGTTCGATGAGCCAGCCTGCACTGTGGGGCGTTGGGTTGCGAAAAACACTGCCACAGCTCGGGCGATCGTAGGGTTGGCTAGACTTGCGAGAGCGCAGGGCACAGTTTGTTTGTTCCATGACCTGCTTTGGATCAGCACCGGGGGACAACTTCAATGTCGCGTCCACCACAACATAGTTGCTCTCTTGCAAAGAAGAGGTGCGATAGCTGTAGTTCAATTTCTCAGGCGTCCAAAGCTCTAGACCATCGGGTCCCAAAACTTTCACATTCAAGACGCAATCAGCCATGCAACCACCGTGGGCGCCAGCATTCATCACAATGCCTCCCCCAAGGGTTCCTGGAATACCGACAGCCCACTCAAACCCTTGCCATCCCCGACGTGCTAAGCGGCGAGATAAGGCAGGCAAAGGGGTTCCGGCTGAAACAGTCACCTGTCCCAAGTCCTCTTCAAACAGGGACTTTTTGAGGAACCGTGTGGAAATCACTAAGCCCCGCAGCCCTGCATCACTCACGAGGAGGTTTGAACCTGCCCCTAAGACAGTCATTGGCAGACCCTCAGAGGCAGCCCATCGTGTGCAGTAGGCTAAGTCATCCAGCGTTCTAGGCTCTGCATACCAATCCGCCGCACCTCCAACACGAAACGAGGTGAAAGGAGCCAAGCTAACTCGCTGGCGAATGAGCGCCTGGTCGGGCAGCAGCGGCTGATGCATAGCGGAACGGCCCTGAGCTTGGAGTTGAAGCATGAGACTCTGATATAGATGGCGATCGGTCGTGGTAGATGGCACCCAATCAGTAATTCAAGTGGAGAGAGTGAATTTTCTGAAAAATCACCGTATCCCCTTGGCATACCGCTGACTCGAAACGAGATTAGTCCAAAAATGTGAGAGATGATTCAGGAGTATACCTATCTTGAGACATTCGGCGTAGAACAAATCTCACGCCGAAGTCAGGGTTGCTCCTGTGGCCGAGGAACTATTCCTCGGTGTCACTCTCGGCAAAATGCTCAATCAGCTCAGGAATGACTTGGTTGAGGTTACCGGCTCCCATGAATAGCGCTAAATCCTTCGATTTTAGTGTCGCCCGTAGATGGGTTTTAACCGCGTCCAGGGACTCACAATAGGTAACCTTGGAGTGGGATTGAGCAATCGCATCGGCCAATTTTTTCCCGCCTGCTAGTCCCGGATCCTTCTCACCGGCACTATAGACTTCGCAAACAACGACTTCATCTGCATCGACAAAGCAAGTTTGAAAATCATCCATCAGTACCTGGGTTCGGCTAAAGCGATGGGGCTGGAAAACCGCAACAATCCGTTCCGGTAGGACGGGCAAGCGTGTGGTGCGGGTTTTGAGCTGGAGACGAGCCGCAGACAGTGTCACCTTGAGCTCGCTCGGATGGTGAGCATAATCATCGACAAAGACGATATCTGCCGCATCGCCTCGGCACTCAAAACGCCGACGAGCCCCTTCGTACTGGGCGATCGCTGCCGCAATTACAGAAAATTCCAAGCCGAAATGCCGTCCGACCGCGACAGCAGCCAAAGCATTACTGAGGTTGTGGTTCCCGAGCAAATTAAGCCGAAGCGTTCCCAACGCCTGACCTCGCTCAAAAACAGTCGCCGTTGTTCCATTGCCACAGTAGTCAATGTCATCAACGGTGTAATCAGCGCCGGAAGCGACATCAAGGCTGTAACTCAGCGTCAGATCCATGTGCTGACGAACATTCTCACAGTCGTAGCAGCCCACCAATAGTTCACAACGGGAGGCGAACTTGCGGAATGTTGAAACGACTTGCTCCAAACTTGAGTAATGGTCTGGATGGTCAAGCTCAATATTGGTGATGATGCCGAGGTAAGACTGAAACTTCACCAGCGAGCCATCTGACTCATCGGCCTCTGCGACTAAATAATCACTATTACCGAGACGTGCATTACCACCCAGGGCATTGACTTCACCACCAATGACCACCGTTGGGTCTAGGCCAGCATCCGTCAACAGATGCGCAATCATGCCACTCGTCGTTGTCTTTCCGTGGGTGCCTGCGACCGAGACACTGCGTGCAGAAATACCGATGAGAGCAGCCAGGATGTCCGAACGATGGAAAATGGGACATCCCATCTCCAGTGCCGCTTTGTATTCGGGATTATCCTTACGAATCGCCGTCGAACAAACAACCTGCGGTAAATAATCAGCATCAATGTTGGTTATTTGCGGCGCAGTTACAACCGCTGACTGGACTAAGGTCGCAGTACCTCCACCTCGAACCTCATTTTCATAATGAAGGGGCTCCTGAGAGGGTTGGAAATAGGATAGATTCTTCCCATCCTGTCCCCAAAAGAGGTGAACACCAAGTCCCTCAAGGCGTTCCGTAATGTGCGAGCGACGAACATCAGAGCCTGAAACAGGGAGTTTCCGCTCTACTAAAACCTGAGCCAAAGCGGACATTCCAATGCCACCAACACCAATAAAGTGAAAGGGCCTGCCGCTGAAATCAACAGCTTGCGTCATTTGCGTTCCTCGCATCACCACACCACAGCAAGGTCAAGGGCTGCGCCCAGAACATGATGGGCCTAATAGTCAGGCCTCTCTCAATCTTTCCGAAGCGTTCGTCCCGAGCGAATCAAGTAGAGATGTTACGTCCCTATTCAGGCGATATCATATCAGGGTTTGCTGAATTACGATAACGATTCGTAACATCGCTCAAGCGCTTGAATTCACTTTGATTCCAGGGTTTTCATCGGAACCACATATAGGTGGCCGAGAGACCCAAACTTGACTTTTTCTCTCATTAAATGCGTAAGCGTTTACTAAAGGTAAAACCTACATAGTTATTTGAGATTTGAGTCGGAACCGATAAGACGTATTTCATCCTCAAAGATGCCGCTCCGGAGGCTCTTTCGTTCAATTCAACCCATCTCCGAATGCCCTGGATGATGAAACCTGAGTGTCATCAAGCGCTAGACAACGAAGATTTAAGTGAGATGAGAGAACATCGAGTCCGATTTGCCAGACCTCAAGAAGGAAAAATCTGCAATCAAGCAGTTGTCTTGGTGAACAGCATGACCTTGTTCTATGAGCCCAGATTATCCACCTTGGAGAAAAAATGTCTTCCCTACAATTGCTGAATCACGACCAGCCCAACTCCTGAAATCTAAACCGTAAATCTGTGAACCAGTCTGTAGTTTCCACAACAAGTCATATCTGTGGGTGAGAGCAAAATCCTTTTGGGACAAGCTTTTCCTGATCAAAATTCAGATTTGTTTGGCGCAGGCTTTAGGCTATGATTAGTCCAATCAATAGGTATTTACACTTGTACTTTACGAGAGGGCTGACGCAGTGATTCGAGTCGCGATCAACGGGTTTGGGCGCATTGGACGGAACTTCCTTCGTTGCTGGCTGGGCCGTGAGAACAGCAATCTAGACATCATAGCGATCAACAATACGTCTGAGCCTTCTACAGCAGCTCATTTGCTGAAGTATGACTCCCTGCTCGGTCGGCTAGATGCAGATGTCCAAGCGGATCAAAATTCCATCACCGTTAATGGCAAGACCATTAAGTGTGTGTCTGACCGCAACCCCCTCAACCTGCCTTGGGGAGAGCTGGGTATTGACTTGGTGATCGAGTCTACGGGTGTTTTTGTCACTGAAGAGGGTGCGTCGAAGCACATTCAAGCCGGTGCCAAAAAGGTGCTGATTACAGCGCCGGGCAAAGGCGGTGATGTCGGAACCTACGTTATGGGTGTCAACCATGACGACTATGATCCGTCTAAGAAAGTCATCAGTAACGCGAGCTGCACCACCAACTGCTTGGCTCCTGTTGTGAAGGTCATTCACGACAACTTTGGCATTGTCAAAGGCACCATGACCACAACCCATAGCTACACTGGTGATCAGCGTCTTCTAGATGCCAGCCACCGCGACCCTCGCCGGGCACGTGCTGCTGCGGTCAACATTGTGCCCACGACCACTGGTGCTGCGAAAGCCGTTGCCCTGGTTATTCCTGAAATGAAGGGGCGTTTGAATGGTATTGCCATGCGCGTACCAACCCCTAACGTGTCTGTTGTTGACCTTGTGGTTCAGGTTGAAAAGCCAACCATTAAAGAGCAAGTCAACGAAGCTTTGAAGAAGGCTGCTGAGACAACCATGAAGGGATTTTTGGGCTATAACGAGCTTCCCTTAGTGTCCATCGACTATCGTAAGACCGATGATTCTTCCATCGTGGATGCTAGCCTGACTTTGGTCATGGATGGCGACATGGTTAAGGTTCTCGCTTGGTACGACAACGAGTGGGGCTATAGCCAGCGTGTACTGGATCTCGCTGAACTCGCTGCTGAAAAGTGGCAGGGCTAGGACGGTGATGAGTTATTCCTTGGGATAACTCGTTCAGATACCCACAGGGTTCCGTGAGTTCCGGTGGGTAAGGCATTAAAAAAGCAGGTGAATATTCACCTGCTTTTTTAATGCTATTTCTGACTAGCGAAAATCACATCAAGGTAAGGGGAGCGTAGGGCGACAATGGCGGAAAATGACGACCGCTAACGAATAGGGATGAGTCACAAACATTAGGGCTTGAAATGCTGAAAACCCCTGTCTAGGGTTAGCAGTAAGTCAGGCAGATTCCCCTCAGCTCCTGTTGACACTGCTGTATTGGAACAATCAACATAAACCGACGGTTCAACTGTTACGAACCCAACGATGGTAGCCGCCGGCCAAGCCGCACAAAAGTGCTGAGCCGCCTGGGGCGGCATGCATAAAACTAATTCAAAATCTTCTCCGCCATAGAGCGCCCATTCCATTGCCCGTTGCGGTGTCTGCCAGTGGTGCAATGCCTCTGGAATCGGGATTTTCTCCCCTTGAATCACAGCTCCTGTGCCGCTCGCGCGACAAAGTTGTAGCACAGCATCGGCGAGGCCGTCGCTACTGTCCATGCCTGCGATGTGAATTTCTAAGTCAGTCAATACATCTGCCTGATGCAAACGATTGAGACAGGTGACACAGTCAAGGCGAGGAGACGGATATTGGTGAAGCTGAATCAGTTGCGATCGCCAAGCTTCCCCCAAAAGCAGAGATTGGTCCGTGTCAAGCAATAGCTCCAGACCCGCTCGCGAGCCCCCATGACTCCCGGTGACAACGATGGCATCTCCAGGGCAAGCACAATCCCGGCGGATTTGATGCCCTGGGGAAACTTGTCCCAAGGCTGTGATTGCTAAGCTACGAATACGACTATTGCTTACATCACCGCCTACAATCGAGAGCCTGTAGGGATGTAGGCAATCCTTTATCCCCTGGTAGACCTGCTGAATCCAGGCTACGGGGCAATCCGGAGGAAGTGATAGGGCGACGGTTATCCCGATACCCGTTGCCCCCATGGCAGCTAGATCAGAGAGGTTCGCTGCCGCAGCTCGCCATCCGACGGAATGGGGAGGGGTGGTGCGATCGCTAAAATGCACATCCTCCACCAAAACATCCGTTGTTACGACCAAGGAATGACCTGAAGCGATTGGTAAGACCGCTGCATCGTCACCAATCGCTTCAGGGTCTCCATAGGACTGAAGCAGGGCTAGAAGGCGCTGCTCCCCCAGCTCAGCCACCGTTTGATGATGCGAGACTGATTCCCCAATATCTTCTTGAAATCCTGGCTCACCATCCATGGATTGTGAATGCATCAAAGCATGACCAACAAATCAATCTAGAAATCAATCTAAGACTGATTAGGACCGAGATCTAGGACCGAGATCTAGGACTGAGGCAGAACAAGATTTTCCGCGCCTTCTAACACTTTGGCGGTGATGATTTTGTCCGTTTGTGTCAACTCCTTCAGGACTTCCTTGCCCGCAACGGTATAGCCAAAGGCTGCATAACGACCATCAATCAGATTGAGGCCAGCAGGTGTCATCTCAGGTTCAAACAAGAAGAAGAAAAACTGTGAAGAGCCCTGGTTAACATCTTCGTTCGGGCGAGCCATACCCACGGTGCCGTAGGCCGAAAATGGCAAGACCGGCAGGGCATTAAAGATGCCGAGATCTTCTAGCATCTCGCCATAGATGGGCTCTTCATCGCCATCAACACGGATTTCCAGAGGAATGGCGCGATATTGCTTCGTTTTCGGATCAATGAATCCCTCATCACTTCCTTTCGGATGACCAGCCTGAAGCACATAGGATTCGTCAGCTCGGGTGAAGGGCAAGTCATTGTAGAAACCGCGCTGGACCAGGTCCACAAAATTGCCCGCCGTTAGCGGGGCATTGTAGCCATCCACAAGAATCGTGACAGCTCCCTGGGTGGTTTCAATCTCGACGGTTGCCCGTCCCTTAAGCTGAGGCAGATTGCTGTATTCCTCTGGGATTTCGAAGGGGAAGTCACCCACCATTGCTTCTTCCAGTTGGCCAATCAAATCTAGAGATTTGCGGCGTTCGTTCCAGGTCTGTTCCTTGTCCTGGTTTTCGATCGCCTCTGCCAGCGTCACCAACTCCTGCTTGATTTCATTCAGCAGCGGTTCTGCAAGGGTTGTGCTCTCAGCAGGTACCGCCTCCAGAATTTTTTGATTGCGCAGGTTAAGCGTTTTGTTCGCCTTTTGTACCTGCTTCCGCATTGCTCCCCAACGCTTGGCACGTAAGCTCTCGGAAATATCTTCGATGTCTTTTTGTACTGCCCGTATCTCCGGAGATTCGAGCGGTAAGGAATAGCGCAATAGGGCACGGCCATCCGTCACTGCATTCCCTGGAGGAAGATTGGCCGCTGCTGGTCCTGCGGCTCCCAATAGACCCACGAGCAACAGCAGCAGTGAGCAAACCATGGCTCCAAGACGCTGAAAGCTCGACAGGGCCTGACAAAAAAACTGGGATAACGAGCGCGGCGCAGGACCGCGACGTTGAGAATAGAGACGGGAAGCGAAGGGCATGAATTTTTTGGGCTCTCTTGAGGATTCAAGGGCGATGAACGTCCCCAATATCTAATAGTGCCATAGGAAAGACAGCCCATTGTGCGGTGAGTTAAGCAAGATTCAAGACAGCCCTAGGAACTCACTGTCTTGCTCTTACTCTCAATCCGGGGTGAGCAGATTTGGGCTCAGCTTTTACCTCTATTTCACTGATCGCGGGGGCCGTCGCTCAGCCCAGCCACAGAAACGTCTCCACAGGACGGTAAAATGTATTGCCGCTCGTTCCTTACGGGCAGAGAACCCCGTAGACTGCTCGTGCACGGCCTGTGCTTCTCAAGCCGATGCTGTTGACGTCTTTGTACATCCGAAGTATCCGAAAGCTGTAGGGACCATGATTTCAAGTAACGATTTTCGTACTGGCACCACGATTGAGTTGGATGGCGCGGTCTGGCGCGTGGTGGAGTTCCTACATGTGAAGCCCGGTAAAGGTTCAGCGTTTGTGCGGACCAAGCTTAAGAATGCCAAGAATGGTAGCCAAGTGGAGCGCACGTTCCGAGCCGGTGAGATGTTGCCCCAGGCGATCTTGGAGAAGCGGGCCATGCAGCATACCTATAAGGACGCAGAAGATTTTGTCTTTATGGATATGGAAACCTATGAAGAGGCGCGTCTGAGTCCCGCCCAGATTGGCGATCGCGTCAAATATCTCAAAGAAGAGATGGAAGTCAACGTTCTGAGCTGGAACAACGAAATTATTGACGTAGACTTACCCAACGCAGTTGTGCTGGAGGTCACTCAAACCGATCCCGGCGTCAAAGGTGATACAGCAACCGGGGGAACCAAGCCCGCCATCGTTGAGACCGGTGCCCAGGTTATGGTGCCGCTGTTCATTACGGTAGGCGAGCGTATTAAAATTGACACTCGTAACGATTCCTACTTGGGTCGTGAGAATTAGGTCTGCTGTTTTTCCCATCCCTTGGCACATTGTCATAGCGCCCTAAGCTGGCCAAATTGCGTTCTATATGGACATTTAAGGTATCCACTGTGCAACTTGATCTAAATCAAATTAAAGAGCTCCTCGCGTCGCTCAACGACACCGATATCTCGGAGTTACAGCTCAAAGGCGAAAATTTTGAGCTTTCGGTGCGTCGAGGCAGCGACCAGGAAATTGTGGTTGCTCCCGCAGCCATGGCCCCAGTTGCCCAGATGCCGACGATGCAGCCCCAGCAAGTCTATGCCCCGCCGCCAGCCGCTGCGGCTCCAGCGGCTCCAGCGGCCGCCCCTCCCGGAAATCCCAACTGGGTTGAGATTAAGTCCCCCATGGTTGGGACCTTTTATGAGGCCCCTGCTCCGGGCGAGTCCGCCTTTGTGAAAGTGGGCGATCGCATCAAAACGGGACAGACGGTCTGTATCTTGGAAGCGATGAAGCTCATGAATGAGCTAGAGGCAGAGGTGACGGGGGAAATCGTTGAAATTTTGGTGGAGAATGGTCAACCCGTCGAGTTTGATCAGCCTTTGATGCGCGTGCTCCCCTAGTGGTGAACACTGTGGAATCCTGGAGCACTATCAAAGGACGCAGAACAAAATCGAGGGCGGTGTGGCAAAGCCTCACCGCCTTTGTTGTTTCGGCTGTGGCCATGCCTTTGTTGGGATGTGAGGCAATTTTTCCCCGCCCTCATCAGCCAACAGATTCCCAGCAACTGACAACTTTTCTCCCTGTTATTCAACCCTCGCCAGCGTTGGAGCTATCGCAGCCAGGTGGATTCAACCAGCGTTATGCTCAATGGCTGGCCAATTTTGAATCCTTGCAAGGACTGTTAGCTGAATTTAACCAGCTTCCCGGTATTAACCAACCCGTTCAAATGCAGGTCACCACCTGTGATGGTTCAGAATCTCTTGCTGATAGGAGCATGCCGACGGATTCATTGCCAACGGATTCATTGAGAAAGGTCCAGCTCTGCTATGAGCTGTTGTCCTACCTCTCTGATCAATTTGATGATCTCTCGGCATCACCGCGAGAACAACAGCTGGCGACGTTGGATGCGGTGTATTTTTTAACTCTTCGACAGCTCAGCCACATTGCCCTGTCGGACTACAGCTTGCCCCTGACGCCAGAAACGCTTGATCAAGTGACCGTTGCCCTGCCCCACATCCTGAATCAGCCTTCATCTGACACTGCACTTTCGGGGGTCCAGTGGATTTTTAATCAGGGCCATCCCTTGGGAGTCGAAACAGGTCTCTATCAGTTTTTCGAGTCCTTGGCTCTCGCTCCATCGAGTGTCTTGTCCTCGGCTTCAGATCCCTCAACAACATCCCCATCTGTTTCCCTGGCAGCCCTAGGCTTGGAGAATTATCAGCGGATGGTTTGCCATGCCTATGGCATGGCTCCAGGGCTCTATCCCTACTTAGCCAGCGAGATTCCAGAGACACTGGATTTGAGGGCCTGTGGGCAAGAGTTGACAGTAACCCTTGAGCAATGGCGTGAACGCCTCCAGGGGGATGGCTATCCGCTGCTACCTTCTAGCGTTATCTTGCCACCGGAAGAAATGCCGCAAAAAGCACCTTCGACGAAGCAACAGCCTACAGAACAGTCGCCGAAAGGATAGCCCCCACGCAGGGACCGTTGGCAGCATCGCGATCGAAAGCTGGGTGCATTGGGCGAACGCTGCTCCCGGCGTTAAACGTTTTAACCGTTTAACGTTTTAACAAGCTCATTCCATGAACCGGGCGATCTAAACCGAGGGCCAAGCGGCTCGAAAAGAATCGACAACTTTATCCAGCGCCACAGCCCGGGAAGCTTTGAATAAAAGGCGATCGCCCGGTTTCACCAACGTTGCAAGATGGCTCTGGAGCTGTTCAGCAGTCGAAAATTGCCGTGTGGCCACCCCCTTTGCCCCGCCCTCTAGGGCATCTGCTTCTGCTGGGTCAGCCAGAATCAGTAAGGCATCGAGCTGAAGCTGAGCCACCTGTTCACCCACGCGCCGATGGAACTCTAGGGAGCGATCGCCCAACTCTTTCATCGTGCCCAACACCGCAATCCGTCGCTGTCCCGGCTGATCCGCCAGGAGCTGTAGAGCCGCCCCCATAGACTCCAGACCCGCATTGTAAGTTTCATCCAAGAGCACCACATCCTGGGGCAATTCATAGCGTTGGGCGCGACCGGAAGGCAACTCCAGACTGAGCTGAGTCAGCATGCCCCAGTCAATCCCCAACACCTGGGCCACCGCCAGTGTCGCCAAAAAATTGAGAGCATTGTGACGACCGGGCAGGGGAAGTTGGAAGCGATGGCCATCGACCTGCATCGTTGTGGCATCCAGGAGCTGACCACAGACATCTCCCCCCTCAAACCCAAAGGTCACAGTTTTACCGGACCAAACCTGAGGCGCTTGGGCCATTAGCAACGGATTGTCATGGTTCAAAATGGCGACCCCCTCCGGCTTGAGGTGGAGCAACAGCTCACACTTTGCCTGGGCAATGGCAGCTTCCGAACCAAGCCGCTCGATATGGGCCGTTCCGACATTGGTAATCACAGCCACATCGGGCTGAGCGAGCCGTGACAACAGCTCAATTTCCCCCAGCCCCCGCATACCCATTTCCACAACGGCAAAGCGATGTTGGTCCTGCAATTGCAGCAATGTCTTCGGTACGCCAATTTCATTGTTGTAATTGGCTTCTGTTTTGAGCACGGTGTCGCTCCCCTTGGGGCAAGCCAAAACCGCTGCGATCAGCTCCTTCGTCGTCGTTTTGCCCACAGAGCCTGTAATCGCCACCACGGGACCCGCGAACCGCTGCCGCCAGGCTGCTCCCAACTCTTGATAGGCACTGAGCGTATCAGGGACTTGCAGTAGCGCCATCTTGGACTGATTCAGGAGTGCCGGGCTAGGCTTGAAGGCCGGGTCAACGATGGCTGCGATCGCCCCCTTTTCCAGAGCTGCTTCCACAAATCCATGGCCATCAAACCGCTCTCCACGCAACGCCACAAAAACATCGCCAGTGGTGAGATGACGGCTATCGGTCGAAACGCCCTGAACTTGAGGCCCATCCTCCTGATTCGAGGCCTCTTGCATGGCTCGTTCTGGTTTATCCACACCCCGTAACACCGTTGCTTGTAATTGAGCGGACAGTTGTGAAAGGATAAAAGGGCGTATCATAACTACACAATTTTGATGAGCATTCCGGAAAAAAGGCGTAGGCGCAATGAATTTAGTGTTGCTCAACACTAAATTTATCTCTGCTCCAAAAAGCCCGTGTCTCATATTAAGGGCAGTTGAAGATTGATCGCAGCAGCAGAATGGCCCTAGCCAGACTGTATAGGTTGTTATTGGGACTCTGATCACATTCTTAGGATCCCATGTGTGTTTCTGTGCCCTATCTGAATCTGCCAATCCCAAGTTTGTGACTTGGGTCTATGACGCGGAGCAGATATGGCCCTGTTTTAGATGCTGGCTCTCAACGTGCAACTCTATGGGTGTAATGGAAACCGATCGCGGCTATAACAATCGACAGATTAGTCCCGAGGAGCAGCAGATTTATGCCTATTTTCTGAAGCTCGTCGAGACAGAACAGCCGGAGCGCTCCATTGAGCACTTCAGGCAACTGTTCCTAGAAGGCGGATGCCAAGATGCTGAGGTTTCCAAAGCGCTGAGCCAGGTGATTCGCTCCCGCTCCGTCGAGCAAGAATTCAATTTTTTACTTAATCGTTGCTGCCACATTCTCATCAACCGTTGGCAGCTCAGTGCTCGTTCCAGTAGTGCGATCCCAGAACTCATCCGTCAGTTTGAACACCTGCCGAGTAACTACGGTGTCGCCGGGCAGCGCTCCCGCTCCATTCAGCGTCTCCGTTCCTTGGTGCTGGGTTTCACCGAAAGCGAGCAGTTCCTGACGCTCAGTCGGCTGCTTCAAGTTATGGAGCACCAGACGGCTGAGAATATTGAGCTAGAGCGCCCATTGGGCGGTCTGATCCGCCGCTACCCCTACCTCTATGAGCATTGTTTGCTCAACGATTCCAGCACCAACGAGCAGCAGATGACCATTCAGCGGCTCCAATCCCAGCACCAAAAACGTTTTGAACTCGACCTCTCGCAGTACGTTTTGTACCAGGTTCGCTGTGCCCGGGCTGCCCGCGAAGGTTCAGCGAAGCTGACCCAGCTCCAAAAACGGATGCAATCCGTTCAAAATCCAACCTTGATGACCAATCCAGAACTGGCCCATGCCGTGAAGCATTTTACGGGCAAGGTCGAAAGTGGTCAGACCTACCGGGATCTGGCCCATGGCTTCCATGCTCACAGCACCTACGGACCCAATTTTGGTCAATTTAAGCAGGATCTCCATCAATATCTATCGACCTCTGTAGAGCCGGGCTATGGCAAGCGGCGGTTTAACCAGCAGCTTTGCAACCATCTCAAGGGAACCCTGACAGAGCTTGATAGCAATGACATGACTGACTTTCTTATGGTGCGGACCTGCGGTAGTCTGCTGAACTTCTTGGTGGTGGAGAGCCCTCACCGTGTCGATCACCTCACGTTTATTGATTTAATCGGCAACATGGGGGCCACCCAGACGACGGGGCTATTGCTCAAAATTGTGCTGCTCTGCTCAAAAGTCAAACCGCACCTCGAGAAGCGACTTTCGATTCTGTTCAATCACTATGAAGATGCAACGCGGAAGTCGGTGAGCTGGTTGGTGCAGGTACTTGAGAATCTCAATATTGCCTTCAGCACCAATTTTGGTAGTGCTAATTTGATGCTGGCGCTCTGACCTATGCTCTCCATGATGAGCCCATGATTCGTGGTGGGTTGGCTGCTGATTTTTGGGGGTGCTGCTGATTTTTGCGTTACAGCTGATTTTTGGGATTGCTGCTAATTTTTGGAGTGCCTGCTGCTTTGAAAGCTGGGCTTGGACCACACTGGGCTCATGGGTCAGTAAGTCCACCGGCCGTTCAGCCACTCAATCATTAGGATAGAGACATTAGGATAGAGAGGTGTTGCCCATGGTGGATAGCCATGGATATGCCCCATTCCTCCTCCAACCATCAGCCCCGTGACTTCTTCTGACGCCGAAGCTTCTTCCGCTGGTTTGTCCATTACCGGTTCGTCCATTAACGCCTCTCCCATTTCTCCTTCACCCCAGCCAGGGCATAGTGCCTGGTCTGAAGTGGGCCTTGATCTAGAACAGATAAGTACAGAAATTCAATACCGCGAAGCGAAGGGGTTGCTGAAGGATTTGGTCACTCAGCTCGATCTCTCTGAGCGGGAGCGCAGCAGCCTCAACCCACTGCTGATAAATCTGGATGAAACCCTAAAGCGATTGGAGACAGGAACCGTCCAACTGGCAGCCTTTGGTATGGTCGGGCGTGGTAAATCGTCACTCCTCAATGCCTTAGTGGGGCAACCGATTTTTGAAACGGGTCCCCTCCATGGCGTAACCCAGCACATTGATTCCTCTCACTGGACATTAAGCCAAACGGCGGTGGTGGGCACCGACATTCCCGTTCAGACATTGGAGCTGGAGCGAGAAGGGCTGGCTACGGTCGAACTCGTGGACACACCGGGGATTGACGAGGTCAACGGCGAACAGCGGGAGGCCCTGGCGATCGCTGTGGCAGAACGAGCTGACCTGATCCTATTTGTGGTGACGGGTGATATTACGCGCATCGAATACGATGCCCTCGCTACCCTGCGCCAAGTGAGCAAGCCCATTTTGCTGGTGTTCAACAAAATTGATCAGTATCCCGAAGCCGATCGCCAAGCGATCTATCGCAAAATACGGGACGAGCGTGTCAGGAACCTGATTTCTCCGGACGAGATTGTGATGGTGGCGGCGGCTCCATTAGAGGCCCAAGCAATCCGGCGAGCTGATGGCCAGGTAAAGGTCAAGCGGGTGGCGGGTTGTCCCCAGGTAACAGCGCTGAAGCAGAGAATTTTGGATGTGTTGAGTCGAGAAGGTCAGGCGTTGGTGGCTCTCAATACGCTGCTATTCGCCGATGAGGCCAATGGGCAAATCGTGGCTCGCAAAATGGCAATTCGCGATCGCAGTGCCGATGAATTGATTTGGAATGCAGCACTGACCAAGGCTACAGCTATCGCCATCAATCCCATTACGGTGCTTGATGTCCTGGGCGGAGCCGCTGTGGATGTTGTTATGGTGCTCTCACTCTCCAAGCTCTACGGTATTGAAATGACCGAGACGGGGGCGATCGCGCTGCTCAAAAATATTGTCTTGGCCATGGGCGGACTTAGTCTCAGCGAACTACTGGCGACCCTCGGCCTGGGCTCGATCAAAACCGTCTTGGGGGCAGCGGCCCCTGTCACCGCAGGCGCAAGCCTGGTCCCCTACGTTTCGGTGGCTGCAACCCAAGCGGCTGTTGCGGGTGTCTCGTCCTATAGCATTGGCCAGGTGACTAAATCCTATCTCGCCCAGGGAGCAACCTGGGGAGCAGATGGTCCTAAGGCTATGGCGATGCGAATCCTAGATTCTCTCGATAGTCAGTCGATTCTAAATCGTCTCAAAGGAGAGCTAACGGAGAAGTTGCAGCAAACTGGGGAGGCACCGTCCACTGCGGCACAAACCCCATCACCGTTTTCCGTCCCCACCCCAGGACCGCCCTCAACGATGCCTCGGGGATAATCATTCCTGGAAGACAACAGCTCACAATACGATGGCTCGAAATCAAACGGCCCCAAACACAGCGGCTACGACAGCTAGGATGCCTGCTCTCTTTTGGGGTCGGGCCGGTCGCTGGGGCCTATCCTTCACCCTGGGAGCAACAGTGCTTTTGGCGCTGGGATATTTCACCCCTCGACGGGTCAAGCCATCCTCAGATGCCTGTGCCGTCACGATTTATGTCAGTGGCGATCGCTTCCACACCAGTGTGACGGTGCCTGTGAAAACCGCCAATTTCAACTGGTATCAGCAGCTCAATCGAGCAGACCTAGGGCAGAAGCAGCAGAGCAATGGCGGTTACCTGAACTTTAGCTGGGGCGATCGACGTTTCTATCTCACGACCCCCAGTCTTCAGGAGCTGAAGCTCAGCACAACGCTGCGGGCTCTTTTTCTGCCCACAGACACCGTTATGTATGTCCAGGGAACCAGCCAACGACCTCAAAGCCTGGGGAGCTACCAGGTTCAGTCCGTACGACTGAGCCACAGCGGATATGAGCAACTCACAACGCATCTCGCAAAAAGCTTTGCCCGGGGGACTGATGCGTTGCCCGTTCTCTTGCAGCAAAATCCTTACGAGACAGGTACGTTTTACGCCGGTACGGGGCGTTATGGCTTCTGGCAGACCTGCAACGATTGGCTGGCCCAGGGCTTGCGCGTTGCCGAAGTGCAAACCCCGCTGTGGTCCGGCTTAGCGGGCTCCGTCTTTCGGCATCTCTCGGCCAGCTGTTCAGACGAGTGATGAAGCGTTGACTGGCACATCCTCAAGGGAGCGTTAGCTGGAAAAGACAATCACGCGATCGCGACCCTGAGATTTCGCTTCGTACAGTGCCCGATCAGCCAAGTCCAATAGCGCACAGGCCTTGGCAGTTTGGGTTGGAATCAAACTAACAATTCCCAAACTCACCGTTACATAGGGACCCACCAAGGAGCCTGCATGGGGAATTTGCTTGCCTCGCAACATGAGACGAATCGAGTCTGCGATTTGAGTCGCGACATTGGCACTGGTTCGAGGCAAAATCACCGCAAATTCTTCGCCACCATAACGAGCCGCCAAGTCTCCATGACGTTGAACAATACTCCGCATCACCTGAGCAACCTGCATCAAACAGTCATCACCCGCTTGGTGACCATAGTGATCGTTGTAATTTTTGAAATAGTCCACATCAATAAAGATCAAGGACAGCGGTTCCTGCTCCTTGCCGAGGGTTTCCCATTGCGCCTGAAGATATTCATCTAGGCGACGACGATTGGCAAGTTGGGTCAAGCTATCAATCGTAGAGAGATTTTCCAACTCTTGGTTGACCTTTTGCAGCTCCGCTTCATGCTTTTGATAGGTGCTGATTTCCTCTTCCAGCTCAGACTCCACCAAACTGGCATGTTCTGTTGCGGTGTCGAGCAGGATTTCGAGGTCACTCTTTTCCTGCTTGATTTCATCCAGTTCCTGTTGAAGCGTTTCGATCTGAATCAGGAGTCGCTCCTGCGATCGCTGCTCATCTAACAAAATCTGGTTTTCATCGATCGTTGTCACAGAGCCATGGGATAGTTCGGACAGAATAAAGCCCTCGGCTGACTGGGGATCAAGGGCGTGGGCAAAGAGGTGCCCCTGGCCATAACCACAGCGCAACACCTTGAGCTGAGCCAAATGGTCATTGGTTTCAATGCCTTCGGCGATGACATTCATCTCCAGATTGCTCGACATATTAATGATCGAACGCACGATGCCCAACTTTTTACTCGACAGCTCCATGCTGTTGATGAAGGAACGATCGATTTTGAGGGTATTAAACGGAAAATTGAGCAGATAGCTCATGGATGAATACCCCGTGCCAAAGTCATCCATCGCAAGCTGTAGGCCCAGGGCTTGAAGCTGCTTGAGCACGCGGATAATCCCATCGCTGTTATCGAGTAGAACGCTCTCCGTAATCTCTAGCTTGAGATTGCGGGGTGAGAGCTGAGTTTCGCTCAAAACATGCTGAATCTGGGCAATGAAGTGGGGTTTTACGAGTTGTCGCCCGGAAATGTTGACACTGACGGTCCAGTCCTTCGCTTGGGGAAACTGAAGTTGCCACTGCTTCATCTGCCAGCAGCTTTCTCGCAGGACCCAAAGACCCAGGGGAATGATCAGCCCCGTTTCCTCCGCAATGGGAATGAACTCGGAGGGCGCGATTAGACCACGCTGGGGGTGTTGCCAGCGGGCCAAAGCCTCAAAGCCTGCAATTTCGCCGCCCTGTAAGGACATGATGGGTTGGTAATAAACCTGAAATTCCTTACGATCAACTGCCCGGCGCATATCCGTTTCAAGCTGCAATAGTTTGACCGCATCCACATGCATGGCCTTGTCAAACATTTGGTAACAGGATTTCCCCTGCCCCTTGGCATGATGCATGGCAATGTCAGCATCCCGCAGCACTTCTTCGGGTCGCTCATAGTCACGGCGATCGCCAGCAATGCCCATACTGACGTCGGCAAACACCTCATGGCCATTGAGGTTAAACGGTAAAACCAGCTCCTGTTCAATCCGCTCCGCCATCTGGTGGGCTCGCCCCATACCGCCGGTATCCGTCAGCAGAATGGCAAATTCATCCCCCCCCAAGCGAACCAAGGTGTCGTTACCGTCAATGCAAGCCTGAAGACGTTCGGAAACGGCGATGAGTAGCTGATCGCCAACCGTGGGGCCGAGGCTATCGTTAATCAGTTTGAAGCGATCGAGATCCAGGAAAATGACAGCAAATTGATACCCCGGAAACTGACGGGAGCGGGCTATCGACTGGTCTAGCTGTCTCAGCAGTAAGGTCCGATTGGGCAGACCCGTTAGCTGATCGTGAAACGCATCATGGAGTAGCTTTTCCTCTGCCCGTTTGTGGTCGCTAATATCGCGACAGACAATCATGCTTCCTTGGCGATGGCCCTGCTTATCCCGCAACAGGCGCTCGACCGCCGTCACCCAAATCCCATGCTGGGCTGTCTTGCGAATCCACAATAACTTAGCGCTCTCAGCCCCCCTCTGGGAGCCTCCCTTTAAGGGAGCGGAGGAGGAACCAGCGTTCGCATAGAGAAATGTCTCCGAAGCCATCTGCTCAGATGCCACCGGAATGGCCTCACGCCAGAGGGGATTGGTAAAACGATAGACTTCGCGCTCTAAGGTTGTCTTCGCGGCACTATTTACAAAAACCACCTGCCGCTTGCAATCTAGCAAGACAATGGCATCGTCCATGCTTTCCAGCACGATTGTTAGCTGATCAAAATGTGCCTGAAAGTCCGGCAATGAATGCTGGTCCAGGTCCATTTGTTCAATATTGTCCGATGGTGATGCATGATCTCGACTCGGCGGCTCCCACGGAGCTGCCAAACCCGAGAGGTGGCCATAACTCATTTGACTCGCCCTGGTAGACTTGCCTGACGCCCAGCGTCAGATTGACCCTCAAAAGAAGTGAATTCTTTTGATCTGACAGAAAACAGAATGCCTGAGGCGCAATAACTCCCACGACCACCGAACAGCCCCAGAAGGGAAACCGTAGGAAAATCGTTTCGTTAAAAATCACTTCAAGAAAAGCAGCAGAATAGAACTACTCCAACTATATGGTTCCCGAAGTTTCTCCCTATCTCCGTCTGACTAAAAAAACATTTTGAGTCTGTCTTTTTATTTGTTTGCAGAAAAGATCGGTGTAACGGATGTTTTATAAATGTGGTCTGTTTTCTATCTGCTTCTACATCGAGTCCTAACTCAATTCCTTTTGGGCTCAATCATCAAGGCTCAGTCTTCGTAAAAAACACCGCCAAGATACAGTTTCTTTAAAAACGAGAATAGAATCCCCTGGGGAAACCTACGCTCATTTCTGTTCTGGGTGTGTTTGAGATAACTTCGTAACACCGCGGCGATTAATGCTGGCAATAAACTGGTATAGGCGGCCAGTACTACGCTGGTCGTAGTGGAGCTTGAGCCGTGGTAGCTCTACCGTTGGATCAAACTCCTCTTCAGGAAACGCAGCTGTTTTCTCAATTTTTCCCGTCACCAAAATATCTGAGAATTCTTGATTGAGCAGCTCAATATCTTCATCGGACAATTCGACTTTGAGGCGAAGAATCAAAGACGATCCAACGTATCGGCTGGAGTGGTAAACATTGTAGAAATCAGCAATGACCTGACAGGCCACATCTATGCGGTCAGTGATGGTATAGAGTGAAGGGTCTTCTGAACTAATTAGTCCTTTCATCATGAGCTGATCTTTACTGAAATTTTCCCATTCCTGCCAGTAATCTCCCCCGGGACGATCGACAAGAACTAAGGGGGCTGGACCAAATTTACCGGTTTGGATCAGTGTCAGACATTCGTACAGCTCATCCATGGTTCCATAGCCCCCTGGTAGGGCTACAACTGCATCTGTTTCACGTAAAAAGAATAGTTTTCGCGTGAAAAAATACTTAAATTCCAGCAGCTTTTCATCGCCATCAATGAAGGGATTGGCACTTTGCTCAAAGGGCAACTGAACATTGAGACCGAAAGAACGCGATCGCCCTGCCCCCTTATTCGCCGCCTCCATGATGCCGCCACCGCCACCGGTCATCACCATAAATCCTTGTTCGACCAATGCCCGGGTGAACGCAACGGTCATGGCGTAATCTGGATCGTCCTCAGGCGTCCGAGCCGAGCCGAAAACCGCTACTTTGCGAACATGGCGATAGGGAGAGAACACCTGGAAGGCATGCTCCATATCCTGTAGAGATCCCTGCAGAATCTTCCAATCCAGGCGCTCCAGGTTTTCCTGACTCATGGACAAAATATTCTGGAGTGCCCGCTGAATCAACGAACCATGCTCTAGCTGAGGAAGCTGGGAGACAAGGCGGCTTAGATCGGCTTGTAGCTGATCCAATGCTTCAGGATTGGAGGAGCCCATGGGTAATACCTAGTTGAAGAACGCCTAACGCAATGGCGAACTCATTGTACCCAAACTCTTTCTAGGAAATATATTCAACCAACAACGACGGCTGTGCGATCTTCTATGGCTCTCCCTCGCCGCCAAAGATACAAGAGATCAAAAAAGCAGATCTAAACGACCTGCCTTAGCTTGTTGTGTATATTGACTCGGGCTTCAAATTGCCTAATTCTCTCGCCCTAAAGATACTTCTCCAGGGTGTTTGCCAATGTTGCTTTCGGTACAGCACCGACGACCATGTCCACACGCTGCCCTCCCTTAAACACCATCAGCGTCGGAATACTGCGAATACCATACTGGCTCGCAACACTCGGGCTCTCGTCCGTATTGACCTTGACGACTTTCACCTGGCCCTCATACTGCTGGGCAATCTCGTCGACTACCGGAGCAACCATGCGACAGGGGCCACACCAGGGGGCCCAAAAATCCACGAGCACCGGTAGCTCGCTTTCGAGCACCTCCGGCTTGAAATTGGCATCCGTCACTGAAGCGGCTGCTGACATGCTTATAAACCCTTGTCTACTGATCGTTGTCCTCAATTTCTTACAATAGCGAACTCTGAGAACTTTGATAATAGGTCTGACATACTTGGACACACGTCCCTGTTATATATGCCTATAAGAAACGCCTGAACTGTCGTCCAGGCGAAGTGTGGTGTGAGGAGTGAACGGAAACATACGTCTCCGCTCACTTTATTGTAGTTCTCTCGCCTGGATTTATCAGCGCGACATTAAGCAACATCACACGTAGCGTTGCACAACGCTACGTGTGATGTTGCTTGCAACATGAGCCTTAGAATTTCGTTACTCGATGCATTTCAGCGTCTCCGAATTCTGTCTGCTATTTGCCCATGCCGAGCTGTTGAGCCTTCTGATAAACCTTGCCTTCGGTCAGCAAAGAGGGAGCAATGACCACTTCCACCTGCTGCATTTCCTTGATGTCTTTGGCTCCCAATGTCCCCATGCTGGTTTGCAGGGCGCCGAGGAAATTATGAGTTCCATCATCAAGTTTTGCAGGTCCCCGCAAAATCTGCTCTAGGGTCCCTGTGGTACCAACCTTGATACGAGTGCCGCGCGGCAGAACAGGACTAGGGGTTGCCATGCCCCAGTGGAATCCACGGCCTGGAGCCTCGGCAGCCCGGGCAAAGGGAGAACCGATCATCACACCATCGGCACCGCAGGCAATGCATTTGCAAATGTCTCCCCCTGTTACGAGGCCGCCATCCGCGATGATCGCGACATAGCGTCCCGTTTCTTTGAAGAAATCATCCCGCGCTGCGGCACAATCTGCTACCGCTGTTGCCTGGGGAATGCCAACGCCCAATACGCCTCGTGATGTGCAGGCTGCACCGGGGCCAATGCCGACCAAAACTCCGGCGGCCCCAGCCTTCATCAGTTTCATCGTGACATCGTAGGTCACACAATTGCCCAGTAGAACCGGCATGGGCATCTCTGCGCAGAACTTGGCTAGGTCCAACGGGTCAACCGCCTCTGGAGCCAGGTGATCGGTCGAAACCACCGTTGCTTGAATAAACACCAAATCTGCGCCCGCTTCAGCCACGGCAGCCCCGTACTTCAAGGCCCCCACAGGTGTCAGGCTGACCGCAGCAATGCCGCCTTGTTCTTTCACTTGCTGGATGCGGCGCTTCACCAGTTCAGCCTTGACGGGCTCAGAGTAAAGCTCCTGCATCAGTGGAACAAAGTCATCTTTTCCCACTGCGGCAATGCGGTCCAGGATGGGTTCAGGGTCTTCGTAGCGAGCCTGAATACCTTCCAGATTAATGACGCCTAAACTACCGAGTTTCGATAATTCAACCGCCATTTTTACATCCACGACGCCATCCATGGCGCTGGCGATGATGGGGATTTCTCGCTCGATTCCCCCCAATGTCATCCGAGTATCTGCCAACCCCGGGTCTAGGGTACGCGGGCCGGGCACCAGCGCAATTTCATCAATTCCGTAAGCTCTCCGGGCTGACTTACCCCTTCCCAATTGGATATCCACGCGCATCAAATGTTTCGAGACTATTTAAGCTAGCGTAGCAAAGTCTGGGAAATCGTGAAATTGATGCCAAAACGGCCGTGCTAGCCATATTTTGCCAGCACGGCTTATCTCAATTTTCAATGGTCTAGAAACAAGGGTCTAGAAAAGGTCTCAATGGTAGAAGCGGAAAATTTACCTCTACCGCAACCCAGAACCTAGTCAACTTTTGCTAATAACCGGCAATATCCTAAACGAGATTTTTTGCTATACACAAAAACTTAAAGTCTTGTTAATATTTCGCTGCGCCGAAGCTGACCCCGGTACGTCTCTCTACTCACGATTCTCAACGGACTGGGGCTACGGTATCCCCCTAGAATGGGAGCCAGCGATCTTTTGGTGTGTCTCGTTAGCAAATTGACTCTATGGCTTCTTCCCTTACTTCCACCCCGATAAAGCGGCTGCACGGACTTTTGAAACCGGGTCTGTCTGCCAAATTGACTTGGGTGGGATTGGCCATTACGTTCATGTTTATTCTGGTGGCGATCTTTGCTCCCTTGCTTCAGGGTTCAGGCATCATCCAAGACCCCACTGCATCGTTGATCAATCCCATTCACGAGCCCCCTTCTGGGGCCCATTGGTTTGGGACGAGCCAAGAAGGCTACGATGTTTTCTCCCGCACCTTGTATGGGAGTCAGGCGGCTTTGAAAGTCGTTTTATTGGCGACGATTCTGAGTTTGCTGATCGGCGTCCCCTTGGGGTTGGTCAGTGGGTATTTGGGGGGAGGGCTCGATCGCATTTTGCTCTTTTTGATGGATACGCTGTATACCCTTCCAGGATTACTGCTTTCTATCACCCTTGCCTTTGTGGTGGGTCGAGGGTTGCTCAACGCTGCTTTGGCCCTATGCGTGGCTTATGTGCCCCAGTACTACCGGGTCGTGCGTAATCAGACCGTGAGCGTGAAATCAGAGCTGTTTGTGGAGGCGGCCCAAGCCATGGGAGCTTCTACCTGGAAAATTGTTAGCCGTTACCTGTTCCTCAATGTTATTCCCAGCGTGCCGGTTCTCTTTACGCTCAATGCCGCAGATGCAGTGCTGGTCTTGGGAGGACTAGGATTTTTGGGGTTGGGGCTACCGCCAACGACGCCGGAGTGGGGCCAGGATTTGCAGCAGGCTTTGGGGGCACTACCGACGGGCATTTGGTGGACCGCCCTATTCCCGGGGTTGGCCTTGACGCTGCTGGTGGTTGGGCTCTCCCTGCTGGGAGAAGGACTGAATGAGTGGTTGAATCCGAAGGGAGAGACCCTATAGGCTAGCCCAGGAAACGTCAGTACACAGCCTTTAAGAATCAGATGCTTCTATTTCCTCCGCTCCCACAGCAGTCTTAAATCCCAACTATCCCTTATCAAATTAGCGAGGGGAATTGGGTATGAATAAGATACGAGCCGCGCATGTCAGGGTCACGATTCTCGTAATATTTTCCTACTAGGTTGCTTTTTCGGGCCCCCTCAGTCGTGCTATGACCTATTGCTTCAATTCCCGCTGCGCCCACCCCAAAAATCCCGACCACTCCAGATTTTGTCACCAGTGCGGTTCCCCTTTGCAATTGGCGCAGCGGTTCAGAGCGCTTCAGCCGCTGGGTCACTCAGGAAAAACACTCCTTGCTCAGGATGAACAGTTACCCTCTCAAAAACGCTGTGTGGTGCTGCGGGGCGGCGATGATGCCCAAAAAATCCTGCGGTGGAGCAATGCAACCTTACTGCGCCTGGAAGCTCTAAGTCAGAACTCTTGCTTGCCCCGCCTGTTGGCAGTGGTGAAACAACCGATGAAGGGGGCCGCTCGCCAAGCCCAGTTTTTGATCCATGAATGGATTGAAGGGGAGACGTTGGCAGAGCACCTTAAGAAACAGGGTCCACTCACCGTGTCCGAAGTCTTGGCGCTGATGGTGCAGGCACTGCAGGGGCTAGAGCGGTTGCACCAACAGCAGGTGATTTATGGTGATCTCCGGCCCAAAACCCTAGTGTTGTTTTCTGGAGAAGGACAAGCCGAGCCATCGCTAAAGTTGGTGAGCTACGGTGCCTTGACGTTCCTCGATGATCCGGCAGCCACCCATCATTCTCCGGAACGTTCTCCCGCCTCTCGTGCCTACAGTGCGCCGGAGTTTCTACGTCAGGAAGGTGAAGCGGCCAGCGACCTATATAGTCTGGGAATGACCGCGATCGAGCTACTGACTGGGATGGCACCTCGCCAGCTAAACCCTCACTTGTCAGAGCCTCACCTGTCAGAGCCTCACCCACTAGGCATTGAGCGCTCCAGTGGTGATGAAGCGGTGAGGCAAGACCCATTGTCTCCTGAGCTTGCCCCGCCGCCCGCCGCCCGAGATTGGGTACCTGGTGATTGGGCACAACACTGTCTGGCCCCGGTCAGTGAAGGATTGCAGCTCATCTTGAATCAGCTGATCCAGCCCCTGGTCGATGATCGCTATAGGACCGCCGCCGAAGTCCTAGAAGCCCTGAGGGCCCTGGCGCGATCGCCCCTCTCTCGGTCTGAAGGCACCGTATCCCTTGCGGAAAAAGCTCTGAGTTGCTCGCTGGAGAACGTCGCCTCACCGGACTTCTCCACCGAGAATGGATACACCGAACCCTGCCTAACGCCGCAAGAGGAGAGCAAAACAGCGCTTGCTGAGGACTTGCCTCCCATCCATGCTTCGACTGTGGCACCTGCTGCCGAAAGTACTGCTGCCGAAAGTACTGCTGTCGAAAGCACCGCTGCCGAAAACCCCGCCAAGGCTGCGCTGGAGGCCGGAGAATTCCAGGCCGTCAGCACTTCCGCGCTGGTGGCAGCAGTGTTGGCCAATCCAACGCAGTTGCCGGTGGGTAAGCTGATTGCCAAGATGCCTCCCCCGGTCGCTCAGCAAACGACTCGGAGGACGTCAATTAAAGCCTCCAACGAAGAGGGCTCCCGGTCCCACAAGCGTCAGCCCCAATCCGAGCTACCCAACCCCATCGCCCTGTGGCAACAACTACAACAGTTACAGGCCGAAGGCTATGATGCCGCCGACTTAGTCAGTGGTTGGATTGAGTTGGCAGAACTCTACCGAGAACAGGCCCAGGCAGGCCCTCGCAACCTCATTAGTATCGTGATTGCAATTGCGGCCTATGAGCAGGCATTTCGTGCTGGATCGAGTCACTCCGATACGAGTCACTCCGATGCGAATCATGCCGACGCGCATCAAGCCCCCCCCATTCTCGATGTAGAAACGTCCGATCATCTCGGGCGGCTGTACTGGAGTCTGGGTCGCCAAGAGCCTAAGTATCGACAGCAGTGTCTGGCTGCTGCCATTCGTGTGTACACCCATGCGATCGCCCAATCCACGGCACAGCATCCCCCTGAAGGCATCGACCCAAGGCTCCCGCCCCAAAAACAGCTCGCAGTTCAGGAACAGCTTTCTTCGTTGTATAACCATCTCGGTGAAGCATACAACGACGTAGCAATCACAGCTGAAGACCCTGAACAATGGCGACTGGCCATTCAGGCCTATGAATCTGCTCTGGGCTGTAATCTCATTGACGAGGATGCTCTGGCGGAACGCCCCTCTGCCCTTGAAGCCCCCGACGCGATCGCTCAACGACTTCTGGCTGCATCCATTCAGAACAACCTAGGCACCGCTTGTTGGAATTTGGCCCAGCATCAGCCGGATCAAGATGCGGCTGATTTATTACAGCGGGCGATCGCAGCCTATAACCAAGCTGCTTTGATCTACGACCCCGATGAAAATGCCATTCGCTACGGCATGATCCAAAATAATTTGGGTACGACCTACCTCAACTTGGGACAAATTGAGCAGTCCCTCGATCTTCTCCGCCTTGCAGCAGGAACCTATCAAGTTGCTCTGATCTATCGCAGTCGCAACGAAGCCCCCATGTCCCATGCCGCGACCCAAAACAATCTGGGGGCCGCTTGTATTCAGTTGGCAGCCCATCCCTACTCCGACCCCATTGCATCACGGGAAGCATTAGAGCAAGCCATTGTGGCTTACGAAGCAGCCCTCACCCTGGTCGAGCAGCTGACCACTGTTGGAGTGACAAGCTTCGGTTTTGATCCAACGGCCCCTCGGGTGAACCTGGGCCTGGCCCACCAACGTATCGGTATGCTGTCCGAAGACATTCAGGAAACCGGCATTCAGTTGGTCCATCTGGAAACAGCCATGGGCCTCTACTTAAAGCTACTCCATGAAGAATCGAAGGACAGTGAGGTCTACGGCTTGGTTCTGGAATATTTGAATCAGATCTGTCACTATCTCTCCGATGACATGGGCTTTCCCCAGGATCATCGTCTCCTCAAGCAGTTGCCAGATCATCTATTTGTAGAGATGTCTCGGCAAATTCAGCAGCAAATTGCGCTTCAAGCAGCCCTCTAGAGCTTCTTCCAACAACCTTTTTTCTGATCCTTTCTCTTCTCCCTGCCAGTCTTTGGTCGAGGCTTGAATTGTGATGCTGGTTGAGCCAAACAGGAGTAGGGTTAGAAAAAAGTCGTTTCCCAGACAAGTTTGTCAGGGGTTGGCATGGATGCAGAAGATCAGGTGCGTCAGTTGCAGCAGCAGCTAGATGCAGTCTCCGCAAAATTTGAATATGAACAGCAGCGTCAGCAGGTCCTGTTGCCCTACCGTATCCCCCGGGTTCGGCGAGGCGTGATTGGGACCAGTCGCTATGCCCAGCGATTGCGACAATCCGTGCGGCAGGCCTCACAATTGCCCCAGGACTCCCAACGTCGTGCGACGAAACCTCACGCTAATCCTGCTGGAAATGACGGCAGTCGCCCTTCCCCCATCTTTATCTTTGGTGAACCGGGGCTCAACAAAGACAATTTGGCTGCATTGATCCACTTTGGTTCGATCAATCGACGAGAACCTCTGATTCAGGTAGATTGTGCCTTGCTCAAGGCCGTTGATTTAGTGGGTCGAGGCGATCGCCCTGGGCTGCTCGAATGGCTCGATCGCGGCACGCTGATCCTCAATAACATTCAAGAGTTGCCTCACGAACTCAGCCCTCTGGTTCAACAGTTACTGAAGACCGGAGCGTATCAGCCCCTCGCCGAACAGTCCATAGCGACTCAGCCGACTGCATCGACAGCCGCATCTTTAGAAGACAGTCGTCGATACAGCCCTGCCTGGATTTTGATGATTGCCGAAAAATCGTTGGGACAATTTGCAAAACCGAGTCAAGTCATCAAAGTTCCGCCATTGCGGGTACGCAAGGCAGACATTGATGATCAAGTCGCCTATTATTTGCGCCTAAGCTGCAAAAAACGACAACAATCGCAGCCCGAACTAACGCCAGAGGCGCTACGACGCCTACAAAGCTATGACTTCCCCGGCAATCTCACAGAGTTGGAGAATCTCGTAGAGCGAGCCCTGGGTCAGCAATGTGGCTGCACGGATTTACTCACCGCGGATGTCTTCTGGTCCGTGGGCTCCCGTACCAAACGCTTTCGCTGGAATCTGCTCAACGCCTATCCTGCTCTGCGCCGTTTTCTCAACAGTGATTGGTGGCCAACCCGCATTAACTATGGCTTTACCTTGGGTCTCTACACCCTTGTGGTGGGATTTCTTCTATGGGGTCCCCAAACGCGGGATACCAATTTTGCACTGAATTTGTTTTGGGCCTGGTGGTGGCCGTTGATTCTGCTCAGCTTTCCCTTTGTTGGGCGTTTATGGTGTTCAGTCTGTCCGTTTATGATTTACGGCGAGCTGGTTCAAACGATTTCACTCAAGCTCTGGCCTCGGGAGCTTTTGCCCTGGCCGAGGAAGTGGGCGGATCGCTGGGGAGGCTGGATTCTCTGGGCTGGATTTGCACTGATCTTACTCTGGGAAGAGCTGTGGCATTTGGAAAATACAGCCTATCTCTCAGGTTGGTTGCTCATCATAATTACAGCAGGGGCCATCGTTTGCTCTCTCCTCTTCGAGCGTCGCTTCTGGTGCCGCTATCTCTGCCCCATCGGCGGTATGAATGGCCTCTTTGCCAAGCTATCGATGACCGAATTACGAGCCCAGCAGGGCATTTGTGCCGCCACCTGTAACACCTATCACTGTTATAAGGGCGGCCTTGCCGAGGGCGAAGGGCAAGCGACCGGCGGATGCCCTGTCTATTCTCACCCAGCGCAACTCACGGACAATCGCAACTGTGTCCTCTGCATGACTTGTCTCAAGGCCTGTCCCCACCGCTCGGTGGAATTTAATCTGAGACCACCGGGCATTGAACTTTGGACCAGCCACGAGCCCTTGTCCTACGAGGTTGCACTGTTGTATTTACTGGCGGGGGCAGTGTTGCTGCATCGTTTGCCCGAAGCTTTAGACCTCATCGGTTGGTCTCCACGTTTACTCGACAACTTTTGGCTGCATGCGGGGATTTCTGTCGTGGCTTTGGTGTTGCCGGGGGCGATCGCTTACCTCGCTCAAATCCTGGTAAAACTCCTCCCTTCTTCCCTTAAAACCAAGCCCTTTCAAACCCTCTCCTATGGTTACCTCCCCCTAGTGCTGTTTGCCAGCCTGGCCCACTATCTCCATCTGGGATTGACGGAAGGTGGTCAAGTCGTCGGCATTGCCGCGACCACTTTCACTGCTCCTGCATTCAGGCTCCATTCCCTCCATGAATTCTTGGAGGGGGCAACAACGCTGCGTTTTATGGCGGATCCAGCCGTCGTTGCTTTTCTCCAAGGAGGAGCCCTTGTGGCAGGCGCCCTACTCAGCATGGTCCTAACGCAAAAAATTGCAATGCAGCCGCTCAGAAAAGTAATCCCCCAGCATCTAGTGATACTGGGGGCAACTGGCCTGTTCTGGCAGTTGATGATGGCGTAGGTTTCAGTCCTAGGAAATAGGAATGAAATAACACGGTTCTCTTGTGGTCACGGACCGCGTTCGTTCAGCTGTTGGGCTAGACCCGGTAATAGCTGGACGAACAGCGGTTTCTACCCATCAGAACCGATGTTATTCAATTCTCATGGCTTAGGATGCAGCTACTTTCTTCGAAGCAGAAGAGCGACGACGGCGCAGCCCCGTCTTCTTAACTTCAGGCTCTGCTTCACTGGTGGCCGGAGCCGTTTCCTTCGAAACCCCAATCACTTTTTTGACCGTGCGTGAACCTGACTTAATCACAGGCTTGTTGCTTCTACGACCGTTCGTTAATGCAGAACCGTTGGCAGCAATTTTTGCCACACTTTCCGGTGCCGCCTTCATTGATTCAGGGTCAGCAGGCTGAATCGCACAGATGGTCATCGGACGGTTTTGCAGTTCTCGGCGCAGACGACGTTCCATTCCCACTTCTACCTGGGACTGAAGGCCAATCCAATCGACCTCGATGATGCCATCACCGAGATCACGCTTAAAGCTAGACCAGTGGTCTCGCAGCACCATGTCGATTTCTCGCATCACCCAGCCTTTCACTTTCTCGCGATCGGCAGTACCGACAATGCCGCGAAGCTGAACATCGGGATCCCGTGCTAGCTTGCCTTCGGCATTGATCATGGCTGAGATTGTGATGATGCCATCGGCGGCCAACTGTTGGCGCTCTTTGAGGGCGCGATCGTCCACCATGCCCTTGCGAGAGCCATCCACCAGCTCGATACCGGCTGTAACCTTACCCGCCACTCGAATGGAATCTGGTGTCAATTCGATGATGTCGCCATTGTCAATGATGACCATATTTTCTGCTGGAACCCCCACGCTTTGAGCGGTCTGGGAGTGCTTCACCAACATGCGGTGCTCGCCATGCACGGGAACGAAGAACTTGGGCCGCGTCAGCGACAGCATGAGCTTCTGATCTTCCTGGCAACCGTGACCAGACACGTGAATGCCCTTGGCCTTGCCGTAGACTACATTGGCGCCCCGCTGCATCAGACTGTCAATGGTATTGACCACTGAAATCGTGTTGCCCGGAATGGGGTTGGCAGAGAGGATGACGGTATCGCCTTCCCGAATTTTGATTTGAGAGTGCTCACCGCGGGAGATGCGAGTCAAGGCTGCCAAGTGCTCACCTTGGGACCCCGTGGTCAGGATGAGCACATCCTCATCGTCATAGTTGCGCAGCGCCTTAAGCGGGATAAATAGCTCATCCAAACAACGGACATAGCCTAGGTTTCTGGCCTTTTCGATCACGTTGAGCATGGAACGACCCACCACTGCAACCTTGCGCTTGTGCTTGGCCGCCAGTTCCAGAATCATATTGACCCGGTGAACGGATGACGCAAAGGTCGTGACAAAAATACGGCCCTTCGCCAAGCTGAACTCGCGATCGAGATTGGGGAAGACAGCACGCTCAGACGGTGTAAAGCCCGGAACCTCAGAGTTGGTGGAGTCGCTGAACAGACAGAGAACGCCCTGTTCACCGTACTCCGCCAGTTTTTGAAGATCAAAATACTCGCCATCAACGGGAGTATGGTCAATTTTGAAGTCACCGGTGAAAATCACCACACCAATGGGGGTGCGAATCGCTAGGGAAAAGCTATCCGCCATGGAGTGGGTGTTGCGGATGAACTCAATCAGGAAATTATTGCCCAGGCGAACGGTGTCGCGGGGACCGACGGTACGCAGTTCAGTGCGATCGGCGACGCCTGCTTCATCGAGCTTTCCGGAGAGCAAAGACATGGCCAAGCGAGGGCCATAGATAACAGGAATGTCAAACTGCTTCAGGTGGAACGCAATGCCACCAATATGGTCTTCGTGACCATGGGTAACAATCATTCCCTTGATTCGGTGCTGATTTTCCTTCAAATAGGTGATGTCGGGCAGCACGAGGTTTACACCGTGCATTCCATCTGTGGGAAATGCCAGACCCGCATCTACCAAAATGATTTCATCGCCGTACTCAAATACACAGGTGTTCTTGCCAATCTCATGCAAGCCACCGAGGGGAATCACTTTGAGAGCTGAGTCTGTACTTTTCTTTACCATGTGTTTTTCTTACCTTTCTACTCAAACGATGGGAATCGAAACCTGTTAAACCGCGACGGGAAAGCAATCGCTGTGGCGACCGTCGGGGGCATGAATGGAGGCGAACGTTGACCGCTGACCAAGAACGTGGTCCTACAGCGATTAAGCTCGGCGCTCCTTCTGCGCTTAAAAATCTTCAGTTGTCAAGAGAAGACTATTGGGGGGGTCGAGAACAATCTCGAATTGGAATGATGCTTGCCCAGCATGCTTCAGAATCTGACGAGGGCATCTCCATAGACAGGAGAACAACGTTAAAGAACGGAGGGATGCTTTCTAACCGTTCTTCAGGAGTCCCAGCTCACCCATTACTTTGCTCAACGCTTGAAGCGTATCGTCTGTCACATCACACAGCGGCGGACGGACGCCTCCTACTTCCCAACCCTGCAATCGAAGCGCGGCTTTGATAGGGATCGGATTGGTCATAAGGAACAAGGACTTAAACAAAGGCTGAAATTTGAGATGGATCTCAAGGGCTGACTTATTCTTCCCAGCTTCGAATGCTCGAACCATCTCTTGAAGTTGATTACCTACAAGGTGGCTCGCAACACTTACAACACCCTGACCACCCACTGAGAGTAGTGGCAGAGTTAATGCGTCGTCCCCAGCATAGACCGCAAACTCCGAAGGTGCCAGTCTTCTGATCTCACTGGCCTGCTCCAAACTGCCGCTGGCCGCCTTAATGGCGGTGATATTGTCAATTTTAGCGAGACGCGCAACCGTCTCGGGCAGGAGGTTCTGGCCCGTTCGCCCAGGAATGTTGTAGAGCATGAGGGGGATATCCGAACAAGCTTCGGCGATCGCCCGAAAATGTTGATACATGCCCTCCTGGGGCGGCTTATTGTAATAAGGGACCACTTGCAGGGATCCATCAAGGCCGATGTCCTGGGCCTTGCGCGTGGCGGCGATCGCTTCCTGGGTCGAGTTTGAGCCCGTCCCGGCCATGACCTTGGCCTTACCGGCCACCGCCGCCTTAACCACTTTAAACAATTCGTATTCCTCATCCCAAGACAGGGTGGGCGATTCCCCAGTGGTCCCGCAAATGACAATCGTATCGGTCCCGTTGTCCGCGAGATATGCCGCCAAAGACTCCGCCACCGCATAGTTCACCTGTCCTTCGCCATCGAAGGGGGTAATCATCGCCGTGAGAACACGTCCAAAGTTACTCACACTGCCTCTCTAGAGATTTCACACATCATTTTTAATTCGGTCTCTCATTGAGACGGTTAGGCCACTGCTGTTGTGGGGGAAAGCCACTGCTTCTGAGCCAAAAGCTCCGCAATCTGCACTGCGTTCAGTGCCGCCCCCTTACGAATTTGATCACCGCAAATCCATAGTTCTAGGCCACTGTCATGGGACAAGTCCTGACGAACACGACCGACCAGGACATCATCCTTACCGCTGACATCCATGGGCATTGGAAAACGATTGGCCTGCCAGTCTTCCTGAAGCTGGACCCCCGGTGCCTGGGCAATGAGTTCCCGAGCCTTGCCTAGGTCAAAGGGCTGATCGAACTCTAGATTAATCGCTTCGGAGTGAGCCCGCATCACCGGAACCCGAACGCAGGTCGCCGAGATGCGAATTTCATCCGTGCCGAATATTTTGCGGGTCTCGTTGACCATTTTCAGCTCTTCTTCACAATAACCATTGTCCTTCAGGGGAGAGTTATGCGGAAAAAGATTAAATGCGATCGGGTGGGGCAGAATCTCTGGCTTGGGCTCCTTGCCATCCAGGATCGCCTGACTCTGCGTCTTGAGCTCTTCCATCGCCCGGGCTCCGGCACCGCTGGCCGACTGGTATGTCGCCGCTAGGATCCGCCGAATCGGCTGAACCTGGTGTAATGGCCACAGCGCCACCGTCATCAAAATCGTTGTGCAATTGGGGTTGGCAATGATGCCCTTGTGAGCCTTCGCTGCATCAGGATTGACCTCTGGTACCACCAAGGGCACCTCAGGGTCCATCCGGAAAGCACTGGAATTATCAATCACCACCGCCCCGGCATCCACCGCAGCCTGGGCCCACTGCTTCGAAGTGCTGCCCCCCGCCGACGCCAGAAGAATATCAACATCCTTGAAAGACTCTGCGGTGACCGCTTCCACCGTAATCGCCTGTCCCTTGAACGTCAGAGACTTCCCGGCCGATCGCGGTGAGGATAGCAGTTTGAGCTCAGATAACGGAAAATCCCGCTCCTCTAGCAGCTCCAACAGCTCAGTACCCACGGCTCCCGTGGCACCCAAAATCGCAACCCGATAGCGCTGAGACAAAAGAACAACCCTCTTACGACGAAAACATAGTCAATGGAACGCATCCAAGCGGGACTCAATCCAGACAGGACTAAAAAAACTTCTGTAACTACTTACGCAGACAAAGTGCCCTTATTTCTCTTTGGCGCTAGTATATATGGTTGGATTACCCATTGCTTACAGTCTGAATTGAATGAAAGTTACCCAGGAAAAGCTGCCCGAGAGCCAGGTTGGCCTAGAAATTGAAGTCCCTGCAGACCTGTCTAAACAAGTATACGAGCAGACCATCACAAAACTTGCCCGTGAGGTTAGCCTTCCTGGGTTCCGCAAAGGCAAAGTGCCGCGCCATATTTTGGTGCAGCGCATTGGCGGCGTCCGAGTGAAGGCCACGGCTCTAGAAGACCTCGTCCAGAAGGGCATGGACAAGGCGATCGAGCAGGAAGAGATTGATGCCATTGGCAACTTCCAGCTCACCTCGTCTTTTGATGAGCTGATCGATGCCTACGAGCCCGGTAAGCCCGTTACCTTCTCTGCCTCCGTTGATGTGCCGCCGACCCCAACGCTCAACAAATACAAAGGGCTAGAGGTCCAAGCCGAAGAGATTAAACCCGAAGAGAATAAGACCGACACCGTTCTCGCTGACTACCGCAAACAGCTTGCTACGTTGGTTCCTGTGGAGGATCGTGCTGCCAAAGACGATGACGTGGCGGTGATCGACTTTGTCGGTCATCTCGACCTAGCCGACGACGCTCCTGAGGGGGCAGAACCCGAGGAAATCCCCGGTGGCAAGGGCGAGGATTTCCAGGTAGAGCTCTCGGAAGGACGCTTTATTCCAGGTTTCATCGAAGGCATCATCGGGATGAAAATCGATGAGAATAAGCAGATCAACGCTAAATTCCCTGATGACTATCCCCAGGCGGAAGTTGCGGGTAAGCCGGCAACATTTGACGTCACGCTGAAGGAGTTAAAGGAGCGCGAGCTACCTGAACTCGATGATGACTTCGCCAAGGAAGTCAGCGACTTCGAAACCCTGGCAGAATTGCGGGAAAGTCTGGAGAAGCGCTACCAGGACGAAGCCGAGCAAAAAACTAAAACCAATAAAGAAGAGGCGTTTTATAAGGCTCTGGTGGAAGAAGTTGAAGTGGAACTTCCCAAAACCATGATTGACCAGGAGTCCAACTTCCTCCTGCGTCAGACGCTGATGAACCTCTCTGAGCAGGGCATCGACGTCAACAAGATGGTCAATGCGGAGTTGGCGGAGCAGTTCCGCAAGCAGGCCATGCCTGAGGCTGTTGACAGACTCAAGCGCACCTTGGCCCTGGGGGAAATTGCCAAGCTGGAATCCATTACCGTCGAAGACGACGCCGTCGAAGCCAAGATGAAGGAGATTCTCGAGAACACTCGGGAAGACACTAACAACATTGACATGGACCGTCTGCGCTCCGTTGTCGAGGAGGATCTGCTCAAGGACAAGATCATGGGCTGGCTGGAAGAGAACGGTACGGTTGAGCTGGTTCCAGAAGGAACGCTGACCGCTGCCGCCGAGGACGAGGTGGGAGCAGCGGCAGCGGCAGCGGCGGAAGCTGCTGAAGCCGAAGAAGCTGCCCAGGCTTCAGACGCAACGGTTGATGTGGAAGCAGAAGAGGCATCCTCCGATGAGGATGAAGTGCCCGCTCCGAAGAAGAAGTCGGCGAAGAAAAAGTCGGCGAAGAAAAAGTCCTAGATAGCGCCTGAGTAGGGGGCCTTGAAACGGCTATCCCTACTCGCTTGCTCTCCAGGCTCCATGGGTTCCGAGGTCTGCTCGGTTCTTGGCGATCCCAAAGTTTCGGTGCGCCCCTGGGCATTTCTCAGATGGAGATGCTATAAGTGACACGCCCAGTGGTGTGAAACCACGTCACCGGACCTGAAAGAGTTGAGGCATAATGAAAAGAGGGTTGAGCGACCCTCACTGAATGGGTTTTCTATTCAGGTTTTAGGCTCTTAGGTTTAACCCGTTGGCTTAACGCTCAAAGGTTGGTGCGAACCCGGTACATTTCCCACGACTCTATGCTGTCCTCTCAGTCTTTCGATAACTTACAGTCCCAAACTCCCGATTTTGGCATTACTGCTGAGAACCGGCGTGGTTTAGAGCTTAATTCTCTGGCACCGACAGCGATCGTCCCCACGGTTGTTGAACAGTCTGGACGGGGTGAACGCGCCTTTGACATTTATTCCCGCCTTTTGCGGGAGCGAATTATTTTCCTCGGCACCCCCGTCGATGACAACGTTGCCGATGCGATCGTGGCCCAGCTTCTCTATCTGGAAGCTGACGATCCGGAGAAGGATATTCAGCTCTATATCAACAGCCCAGGCGGTTCTGTGACAGCGGGTATGGCGATTTACGACACGATGCAGCAGGTCGCCCCTGATGTTGTTACCATCTGTTTTGGTTTAGCGGCCAGCATGGGTGCCTTTCTGCTTTCGAGTGGAGCCAAGGGGAAGCGATTGTCTTTGCCCAGCTCCCGCATCATGATTCACCAGCCCCTCGGTGGTGCTCAGGGTCAGGCCGTGGATATTGAGATTCAAGCCCGTGAAATTCTCTACCACAAGAAGGTTTTGAATGACATTTTGGCTGCCAACACTGAGCAGCCCATCGATCGAATCGAAGCAGATACCGAAAGAGACTTCTTTATGTCTGCTAACGAGGCTCGCGAGTATGGTTTGATTGACCAGGTACTTGCAAAGCCTAACCTTGCCGTCGCACCCGTGGAGTAAGACCCCCCATGTCCAAGTACGACTCCCACCTAAAGTGTTCGTTCTGTGGTAAGTCTCAAGAGCAAGTTAGAAAGCTAATCGCAGGACCGGGAGTCTACATTTGCGATGAGTGTGTCGATCTCTGCAATGAGATTCTGGACGAGGAGCTGTTTGACTCGGGTACGATGCCGTCCCAGCCAACCCCAACTCCTCGACGGGATGCTCAGCCGGAGAAGCGTAAGACTCGCTCCGCGCCGCTGACGATGGGGCAAATTCCCAAGCCTCGAGAAATCAAAAAGTACCTTGATCAGCATGTGATCGGCCAGCAGGATGCTAAGAAAGTCCTGTCGGTTGCTGTGTATAACCACTACAAGCGCCTGACATTTCAGCAGGGTGTCGCAGCGGCAGGCAATGAAGAGGATCAAATTTCCCTGCAGAAATCGAACATTCTACTCATTGGACCAACGGGTAGTGGCAAAACGTTGCTTGCCCAGACCTTAGCTCGCTTGCTGGATGTTCCCTTTGCCGTGGCCGATGCAACGACGCTGACCGAAGCCGGTTATGTCGGTGAAGATGTCGAGAATATTCTGCTGCGTCTGCTTCAGGTCGCCGACCTCGATGTGGAAGAGGCCCAACGCGGCATCATCTATATTGACGAGATTGATAAGATTGCCCGCAAGAGCGAAAATCCTTCGATTACCCGAGATGTTTCGGGTGAAGGCGTTCAGCAGGCCCTGCTGAAAATGTTGGAGGGCACCGTTGCGAACGTGCCACCCCAGGGAGGACGTAAGCATCCGTATCAAGACTGCATCCAAATTGATACCAGCAACATTCTGTTTGTTTGTGGTGGTGCGTTTGTCGGTCTTGATAAAGTTATTGAACAACGCATGGGTAAGAAATCCATTGGCTTTGTTCAGGGCGATGGATCAACTCGCAACAAGAGAACCGTCGATTTGCTCCGTCACTTGGAGCCTGAGGATATTGTCAAATTTGGCATGATCCCTGAGTTTATTGGTCGTTTGCCGGTGGCTGCTTCCCTCGCGCCGCTGGATGAAGATACGCTAACGGCGATTTTGACCGAGCCGAAGGATGCGCTGGTGAAGCAGTATAAGGAACTGATGCGCATGGACAATGTGCAGCTTGAGTTCCGGCCTGATGCGCTGCGAGCGATCGCCCGCGAAGCCTACCGTCGCAAGACTGGAGCCCGTGCTCTGCGTGGCATCGTCGAGGAAATCATGCTCGATGTGATGTATGAATTCCCATCCCGCAAGGATTTGAGCAATTGCCTCATTACTCGGGAGATGGTGGAGAAGCGATCGACGGCAGAGCTGATCGTTCACCCAACTTCTATTCCCAAACCTGAGTCGGCCTAGATCGAGGGCGAGAAATATAGGCGTTTCTAGTAGAGATGGTTTTGAATCCGCGCCTCTAGGTTGGTGTTCGGTTGCTTTTTGCTTTGGTTACGCCATATTTGATGGTTTATCTGTTGTAGTGGTGGAGAGGGTTCTCTTGTTTTCGGTTGCGATCGCCCGCTTCTAAATTTGTTCTAGGCTCTTCAAGATCAGCGACATAGCCACTGGCAAGATTTTTACTGGGATGATGAACCCGGACTGCGACATTCTGATTTTGTCGTCCTATCAGTTGTTGCCCCCATTCTCATTGACTATTATTGGCAGCGATTGCCGGGTATTCCCTTTTGCCATTCTCGCGATCGCCTACTAATCTTTCCACCTTCAATAGTTCTGCCCTACGGCTCGCCGAAAAGGCGCATTGAATGCCTTTCGCTCATCAATCGCTTGCTTAACGCAATGCATTCTGGTAAATCTTTCATGGCTTTTTTCAGCGTGAGTTAGCTGAAA
>CALIJJ010000194.1 GCA_938017515.1 uncultured Pseudanabaenaceae cyanobacterium | reverse complement strand
GAGCGTATATCGCAACTTGAATACTGCTCATGATTCGGCCTCCTTAACGCTAGAAAGATTTAATTTCTTATTCTGTGGCGGTTTAATTTTGGTTCGAATTTCCGGCAGAATCTGGGCATAGGCCTCTATTAAGTACTGACTAGCAAGGCGGCTAAACTCATATTCAACCACTGTCGGAAGGGGATATTTGAGATGGTTCGCCATAGCAATTCTCCGCTGGGGTGCTCGCAAGGCTTGAACCCAGCTGCTCCAGAACTAACTGGATTTGCTTGCGGGAAATGGTTGCACTGAAGTCTAGCGAAATTTTCGCTACATTGTTGCGACTGTGTACATCAAGGTCAAAGGTCGTTGGAAATATCTCTATCGAGCGGTAGATTCTGAAGGCAATACTCTGGATTTCTTGTTTAGTTTGAAACGAGATGCCATGAAATAAACGTAGCCTTTATCCTTGCTAGTTTCGGCTCCGCTCAACTAGCGACCCCTTGACATGACTAAGAGTCGAGGGCTGAGCGAAGTCGAAGCCCGGTTAGCGGGATATTAATGTCTATCTACTTAATAGAGCAAGGCTATGCTTGAACTGTAGAAGCAGCTTGCTTTCTCAAGAAAAATGCCCTCTCCACCCTTACCTGCACCTGATAGTTCTCACTTCTGCTCTGTGACTCGACAAGTTTCATGATACTAGAATCATATCAGCTATATTCCTGTAACAGATTGAACAATTCTTCTGTCTCTTCGTCTTCTAAGGAGTCGAATAAAAGCTCAACACACATAACCGCTTCAAGTAATGCTCGGCCATTTTCTTTGCCACTACATTCATTTTCTTTCTTGAAGTAAGCTACTGTCAACCACAAGCGAGCAAGAACAATTTGCAATGTATCTCGATTTGGTAAATCCCATATGTAACGGCCAGTAGCGTCTATCTTAGTTGGTGACCAAGAATCTTCCGCTTCTTCAAGGATATGTAGATATTCTTTAAATTCTGCAGAAGAGCCAAAACTGGAGCGATCAACCTGCTTCTCCAAACAACTTTTTATCCATTGAATAATATGTTGATAGCTGAGCTTGCGTAGTCCTAAAACTATCGGAAAAGCCCAGCATAATTCTGACTTACTTCTGATATATTTTGCTTCATCAATTAGTTGACTCATTGTTTTCATGGCATTGTCAAGTTAAGGGAATTTGACTGTGAGCAACGACTTCTGGGAAGTTGCTGCTATTGATAATCCCTACCGTGGCCACCGCTTTCCTGCCGAGCTCATCAGCTACTGTGTGTGGCTGTACTATACCTTTCCCTTGAGCTTCCGGGATATCGAGAAAATGATGCTCTATCGCGGCGTTACCGTCACCTACGAAGCGATCAGAGGCTGGTGCCTGAAGTTTGCTCAAGGCTATGCCAATCAACTTCGCAAGCAGCGGCCCAAACCCGGTGATAAGTGGCACTTGGACGAAGTGGTCATCACGATCAAAGGAGAGAAATTCTACCTCTGGAGAGCAGTTGACCAGAACGGTACGGTTCTCGATATCCTGATGCAGCGTCGACCGAACAAAGTGGCAGCGAAGAAATTCTTTCACAAGTTACCCAAGCCAGCAGGTTTTGCTCCGCGAGTCATCATCACCGATAAGCTGAAAAGCTATGGTGCTGGGAAGCGGGACATACTGAAAGGTGTGGAACACAGACAGCACAAAGGTTTGAATAATCGAGCGGAGAATTCCCATCGACCCACTCGAATGAGAGAACGACGAATGGGACGATTCAAGTCGATGGGGCATACTCAATGATTCCTGTCAGCATTTGAACCGATTCGTGGCTATTTCCATCCCCATCAACACAAACAGTGTGCTTCGGATTACCGAGAGTAGATGCGCCAGCGCGTAGACAGTTGGCTTACGCTGACTGACCTAGACACAGTTGCACGAATGACTATAAGTAGCTCTTCCTAGGAAAAATCTCTTCGAATTTGTCTCGCGTTTCTTAACTTGACAATGCCCCGATTCCTTCAACTCTCTCCCATCACCTCCCCTTGAATCGGTTTTCAGGGACGATTAGAGCGGCTCGCCCTGTGATGTGAGTCACATCATCATCTGGATTTTATATTTAGTTCAGATGACTTCGGTGGGGTCGCCCCGTACAATCAGGGGCGACTGCATCTAGAAAGGGCTGCTGCTGTTCCCCATGTCTACCCCGAGATTGATCGAGCTTGCAAAAGATGGCAACCCCAAGGCGATCGCCCGACTGATCAATCAACAGTTGGAGACCCGAGGGGTTAAGGCGATCGCGTCCCGGGAAGGGTCCTGTTTACGCCTGCTGCTCGAATCTCCCAAGGCACCGAAGAAATCGGTCGTTGTTCCCTATTTGCAGCAAGCCTTGACCAAGCTGTCCTCCGCTTCCTTTGACCAGGTTGAAGTCTATGGTCGAAAGCAGGGAGATGTGAGCGGGTGGCAAACGGCGTTGGTTCTGAAGGACCAGAGGTTTGCCGTTGAGTCGTCTGGCGATACTGCCGTTGTGGGTCAAAGCCCGAGACTTAACCCAGAGCGGACCCTTCGCTCCAACCTGACGTTGGGCCGGGATGCTGGCCAGACCTCTGCGGCCACTCGTCCCTCTGCAGTCACTCGTCGTCCCGAAGCGCGTCACCACCGTCAGCAGGACGTGAGTGGGCAGGACGTGAGTGGGCAGGACGTGGCCATGCTGAATGCTCAGCTTCTGTCACCGCTGGTGCCGGGCGCCACGTTAGAGCGTCCGAGTCGAACCCGTGTTGCACGCGATCGCCAGCTCAACCCACAAAAAAAATCACACAAAAATCCGCGCAAAAATCCCTTTGATCGCTTCAAGTTAGGCCGCTTTAAGCCAGATCGCTTTAAGCCCAATCGCTTTAAGTCCGATCGCTTCAAACCCAATTCGTCTTACCCGTCACCAAACAACCAGCCTTTGTCTCAGGCCACGACACCGCCAGCGACAGGGGAGCATCGTCACGACTCATCTGAGGTTGCGCAGCAGCCTGGGGGCTCACCCACCCAACGCTTTCCTCTGCTTCACCTCGTCAGTATCTGGTTCCAGTGGCAAGGCGCGGCTTGGCAGGCCACTGTTTTGGCAGGGTTGATTGCATTGGTGACCTTCGGCTTGGTCTTTTTCGGCATTTTTAGTTTGGCCAATCGGTTGAGCGAAACCGGTGTTCTCATTCTGAGCCTGATTGCATTTGGCGTGATGGTTCCCATACTGGGTCTGCTTCTAGGGGATGCACAAACCCGTATTCTGCATCGTTGGTCCCGGAGGACCGGGGGCTGGCGCTGGTTGACCATGCTGGGTTTCATGGTGGGGGTTGCGATCGCCTGGGGAACTCACTTTCTGCTGAGCAACATGCTGGGACCGTTCATCCTCAATCCGACGCAGGGGTTTGTCATCGGTCAGGGCATTGCCTTTGCATCCACCACGGTTGGCCTCATCTTTGGGCTGATGTGCTTGTCCACCATCCAGTGGCTTGTGATTCGTTCCTTTGTTCCCCGCGCCTATGAATGGGTGTTAGTGAATGTGTTTGGTGGGCTTTTGAGTTGGTGCATTGGCATGGCGATCAGTGCCCGCTGGATTGCGCCTTTGGTTGAAAGTAACTCCAGCTATGATTTCTGGTCCCAGTTAACGGTCATTGGAGCCGGTGGCCTGCTGTCTTGGCTGGTCTTCCATGCGGTGAGTGGGATGGGCATGGCACGTCTCCTCCAGCGTTTGCCCCTGCGTACGCCTTGAGTGGCATTCCTCTGCCTTTTGGTGACCCTCGCATCCCGTGTTGTTGCACCGAAAAATTGTCAGGATCACATCGAATTGGAATAAAGATTAAAGACAAAATAATTCACGTTAAATCCATATCTATTTGATGTGAGAAAACAAAAACTCATCGTCTCTTGACCCCGAGTTGGGGGGAACTATTAAGACATCACCCGATCGTCTTGCATTTGCAACGTTCCTTCCTATCTCATTCATTATCGTGCAGAAAAATACAGCCCTCAATGGCCTCCTGGCTGCTGCGATCGCCACAGGTACCGTCGCCCTCAGCAGCACACCTGCCCAAGCCGCTGGCTTCACGCTTAATTATGAAGGCATGGCCTCGAGTCTTGCCTTTGGCACTCCCCTCGGCGATAGTGCCTTTGTCGATGCTGATACATCTGTTTCCGGATCCCTGTTCATCTCAGCAGATGAAAATAATTCGGAAGAAACTCAAGGTCTTGTTAGCCTACTCAGCCAAGGCTTTGACGGCATTGATTTTGGTGGTTATACCGACCTAATCGGTTTTGCTGATTTGATGACTCCCGCTGGCAATGTCAATCTTTCCTTCAGCAACGATGGCATTGATTTGGCTGGTCCTAGCTTTGCCGAACGCATTGCTTCCTGTGAGGGTGGCAGTTGCACCCTTCGCAACACTGAATTGACCATTAAGAAGGACGCCATCAGCTTCTCGGGTCGTTTTGGAGATTTGGTTGCAACCGTGCCTGCACCTCCCCAAGCGGTTCCGGAAGCGGGTACCGTTCTGGGTCTGCTCTTTGTGGCAGGGGCTGCGGCTCAGCGTCGTCTACGCCAGTCCTAGGGCAAGTTGGGCTCAGGAATTTCTCCTGAGCTTCGACTGAATCCTTGAGGGGATGGCGATTGAATTACGATTGGATTGACTCAGTTTTGGGAGGCGGTGTGATGCCTTTCAGAGCTGAGTCAATTTGATTAATGAGCTGAAAATCGGTTTCGGGTAAGACCCCGTCACTGCGACTATCGGCATTTTGTAAAAAGCCAAAGGCGCGCCGGAAATCCTCAGGTGTCGTGGTGATGGGGGCCTCTAAATGGCAGGGAATGATCTGTTCAAAGGGCCACTGAGCCACACGATTGGCCCAATCCACGACTTGCCGAGGCGATCGATTGAGAATCAGCCGCTGTAAAACCGGCGCCACCAATAATTGGCCATTGCCCCGGAGGGTCTCAAAGGAGTCTTTCCAGCTGGATTTCCAGAAAAAAGGAAATAGGCCGAAGTAAGCCCGCCGCGACCGATCGGGGGCTTGGGCACGACTCTTAAAGACAGCGTTCCAGTCCACGTCACCTAGGGCATTGGGGCGGAAGTAAAAGGCAAAGAGGACGATGCGTTGCCAACCCTTACGTTGATTGTCTGACGTATCTACCATCTGCTCCGCTGCGCTTTCCCGGGCATGGAAGAGCAGCGGATAGGGATCATCCCGCAGGAGTTTCGGGGGATTTTCTGGGATGGATACGATGCAGTCGGTGACCAGTAAGGTTCTGCTCGTACGGTGGAAGAAGACCACTTCTTCAAAGGGGCCGATATTGAGGTCTACGGGTCCCAATATGGCGTAGTCGAACTCCTGACCAAAGGGGGTGTCGGCGCTGGAATCGGGTAGACGTTGGGTCCGCGATCGCGGTAAGCCCAGCCAGCTCAAGGGCAGATTCAGCGGAAAGCTCCATTGATCGGGAGCGACATAGACTTGGGCGTTGGGAAACTTACGGGCAAAGGGACCCACAAAGATTTTGTGCTCAATCCCCGATACCGTCGGCAGAATGATGTATTTGACTTCACCGTGATCAGTGACCAATTCCTGCATTAATCGGACGCATTCAGGTGTCGGAGCAACTGGTGCATAGACGAGCAAGCCCCCTGACTCCAACCGGACCACTGTCATACGAACAGGGACGATGACATAGAGGATGCCCTGAAGTTGTTCGAAGGTCCATAGCGTCCCTGGGACTATCTCCTGGCGTAGGGTGCGGCGTTGACCGTAGGGATAGAGGGGGACCGCTGGCCAGTATGGCCAGGCGCGATCGCTTGAGGCGGGAGGGGGAGCCGATTTGGCTCCGGCGGACTGATGGGATACAGTCGCGGCTTCCTGCTGAGGTTGATAGGGCTGAGGCGAATTGGGCGGGGTCTCAGTCAAGGGTTTCTTGGGGCAGATTCAACGCTGCTACTAACCTACTAGGAAATTAGCACCGAGGAAATCATCCCCGAGGAAATTAGCACCGAGGAAATTAGCACCGAGGAAATGAATGCTGAGTCACTGGTTTGCTCGCCGTTGGATGGGAGTCCCCATCACAAGCCGCACTAGGGTTGAAGCTGAGTTGCCAATTCCGGGGGATTGTAGCCCAGCTGAAAGGCCAAGCTGCTATCAAGGGCAACATTTTTGGGGCGAGGGGCGTTGAGCTGAACGTCCTGTTGTCGGCAGGGCTGGAGGGTGTGGGTGGGACAGCCCCGGTAATAGGCCAGCATCAGGCCGAGGTCGTAGCGAGAAATCGCGGTGCGGCCGCCGAGGTGAATCAAGCCGTGGTGTTGGTGGGCGATCGCCCAATCCAGAGCCTGCAAAAGGCCAGCTGCAGCCACATCACCGCTGACGGGGGTACGGATTTCGTCGATAAATAGGTTAATGGTCTTTCCCTGCTCCAGGGCCTCGTCCAGGGCTGCCATGGAACTGCGGGGGGCTGCCTTGTCTGCTGCTTTGAGGCTAAACATCAGGGGCATGCGGGCCACGATCGCCTGGGGATAATTTGCGATCACCCGTTGCTCTGCGGCGACCTTTTGCTGGGCGTATTGGTTCAGGGGCCCCACTGAATCGTGTTCTCGGTAGGGGGCGTGGGTGCCGTCGAAGACAATGCCAGAGGAGGTAAACACGAAGGGGATTGAGGGGGAGTCCTTGCCAAAACGGTTTGCATGGCGACTTGCCTGGGCCAGAAGGGCCGGGACTTCGATATTGAGGAAGGCATTGGCCATGGGGTCTTTTTCGCAGACCGTTGTATTGGACTGGGCTGCGAGGTGAATCACGGCATCGGGCTGGATTTTCCGCAGCAGGATTTGGATATCTTCGCTGTTTTGGAAGTTGGCCTTAACCCAGGTGACGTCAGGGGTGGGGAGAATCTGGCTGCGGTAGGTCCCGTAGACCCGCCAGCGATCGCGTGCTGCTTTAATCAGCCAACTGCCAAGAAAGCCATTGGCACCGGTGACGAGTAGTTTTGGCTTCATTCCCTGCTCCTCTAAGTTGGCCCATGAAATCAGGGGCCTTTTACCAGCTCCCTGATTGAGCGCCTTCTCTGCTAAGGGGGAGTGCTTTTGAGGGGATGCTGTGACGTAGGCCCTGATTTGGGCCTCGGAAATAGTAGCTCAAAGTTGTAAAAAAGGTGATGATCCGTCCCTTGAAAGGTGCTGATGCTTCGGTGTTCCGAACTCAACTCATGACCTAGGGCCACGTCGCTGACGTTTATATTCTCTTTGGTAAAACGTTTTGACGGCTCGCATCAACCCCGCTGGCCAGACGCGAAGCGGTGGCCCTCCGTTACTGCTCCCAATGACGATCCATTCCACGCCTAGGGCAACTGCAAGATCGTCCAGACGGGTGAGTGCCCCGTTGGCGTGTATCGCCCCAAAAGCAGCATCATCGGATTGCCAGCGTAGGTAGAGCGCATCGGATTGCAAATCGGTATCGCATCCAAAAAGCTCTCGAAACGTTTTCAGGTCAGGGGTATCCATTTTGGGTGCTCCGATGGTGGGTGAGGGTTTTGGAGCACCCTGAGTTGAAAGACTTAGACTAGATTCTTCGCTGGAATACGTTTCCCGCAACAGCCAAATTGCTAATGAGGATTCAATCAGCTGTCTAGCATTGCCTCAGTATATTTACGCTGAAGAAAGCGTGAATGATGGCAAAATCACTCATTCCTAACGATAGAATTTCTATTCCTCTGTTTTTCTAATCTTTAAGGTTTTTGTTGCTCGGTTTTCTTTGTTTTTCTCAGCTTTTGATTGTCAGTTTTTGATTGCTTGGATCTGGCTCGGTCAATGTTTAGATCTGGCTCGGTCAAAATTTCTCTGTGCCTAGGCCAAGATCGAGCTGAGTCCGTGGTGACTTTCGTTGGTCACTGTCTGGGGTCACTGTCTGGGGTCACTGTCTGGGTTCTGGTTTGGTTGATGGAAGGGGGTCAGTTGGTGTTGAGGTTGGAGCTGGAGCTGGAGCTGGAGCTGCTTCAGCCTCTGCGGGCTTTGTTTGAGGGGATTGAGGTTTGACTGGAGCGGCTTCATTGTCTGACGGTTGAATCGCTTGGGAGTCCGCCGGTTCGATATCAGTCTGGGTTGGTTGTAGAGGTGCGGATTCAGCTTTGTTGTCAGAGGAGGCGGTTGGGCTGGCTGTTGGGCTTGGAGTTGGACTGGCTGTTGGACTTACAGTTGGGCTGGCTGTTGAATTTTCGGTTGTTTCGGGCTGAATCTCGGGGGCCGTTTGTGTGGTTGCGGGCTGTTCTAGGACGGGGCGATCGCCTGACCCCATCATGGTTTGAACCGTCTTGACAAACAGTGAAAAGCCCACAAAGCTGATGGCAAGAATGGTCGTCGAGAGCATGATGCCAAGGCCACCGGAAATGGAGCCAGAGCGATCGCCGGATTCATCACCACCTGCCCCAGGGGTTGCACCCGCAGCGAAGGAAGAGGGAAGGGCGAGGGACTCAACGCTGCTGAAAAAGTGATGCAGGCGATCGCGAATCCGCTCCACGCCTCCCGCCCCATTGGATTCGATGTTGAGCGGCAAGACGGGATCATGCAGGGACAACCGCAACAAGAACCAGCCTTCTTCTTCGGGGGACTCGCAGGCGACTCGAATGCCTTCATGGTTATTGGGAACGATGCTCCAATCCGATTGGGCTGCAACAAAACCGCGCAGTTGCTCAATCACGCCCTGTCCCTGGGCCTTGAAGTCTTCCGCTTGGAGCTTAAGACGATACTCCTGGCTGTCCTGGGGTTCCTTGAGGGGGGCGATGAGGTCCGTGAGCGATCGCCCCGCCTGTTTGGCCCGAGCCAGCTCGATCAGCAGTTTGCTGACCAAGTAGGCCCCGTCATCGAGGAAATAGTTCTCCCGCATGGCACCATGGCCGGAGGTTTCGATCGCCAGCCAGGATTCTTCGCCCGCATTGTTCAAGCGAACGGCTTCGTTGATGACGTTTTTGTAGCCCCGTTTGAAGCGATGGTGTTTGCCACCTAGTTCCTGAATAAACTGGGCCAGGCCATCGGAGGTGATCGAATCGGTCACGATGGTGGAACCGGGATGCTCCTGCAACACAATGGCTGAAATCAGGGCAATCAAGCGATTGCGATTGAGTTCCTTGCCCTCGTGGTCCACGGCGGCTGAGCGATCGACATCTGTGTCGAAAATGATGCCGAAGTCGGCCTGGTGGGCCAGCACCGCCGCGCAGATCGACGCCATTGCATCCTTGTCCTCTGGGTTGGGCACATGGTTGGGGAACATGCCATCAGGGTCTAGGAACTGGCTCCCCGTGGTGTCGGCTCCCAGGGGTTCCAGCACTTTGCTGGCGTAGAAGCCCCCGGCACCGTTGCCTGCGTCAACGATGATTTTCAACCCCTGGAGCGGTTGGTCGAAATGGTCGGGATGGTTGACGGCGGTGCGGACTGTTTGGACGAGTTGTTCGGCGTATACCGAGATAAAGTCTTTGGCTTCGATGGGACCGGGCTCGGTCACCGCAAAGTCTCCCTGCTCTGCCAGGGCCAAAATTTCAGTGATGTCTGGTTTGCCCAAGCCTCCCTGGGCGGTGAAAAACTTCAGTCCGTTACGGTTAAACGGCAGATGGCTGGCCGTCATCATGATCGCCCCATCACACTCAAACCCCGATGTCACAGTACTCATGAACATGGCGGGGGTGGAGGCCATGGCGAAATCATCAACTGAGCTGCCGAGGCAGGCCATGCCTTCCATGACGGCCTGCATCAGTTCTGGGCCAGAGCGGCGGCTGTCGCGACCAACGCCGATCCGCAGGGCCTGTGCTGGCTTATCGAGCTTGTGGCTGAGCCAGGTGGCAAAGGCTTGTCCCAGGCGTCGGGCCACGTCTGGGGTGATGTTCACGGGTTCATCGGCGACCCCTTCGATGGCCACACCACGGATATCTGAGCCGTTTTGGAGTTTTTTCCAGTTGAAATCGGGCCAGTTGAAATCTTGCATGGTCGGCGACTATCGGAGGGATGCGAACAGGTGTGCTTAGATCATGCCTGCCCGAATCGAGAATGCCAGAAATCTACCGGTTTCGTTAAACAGTTGCTCCGTCGGCTCGTTCCCTTTTCTACACTCGTTCCCTTTTCCACCCTAGGCGGCCATTGTGGCGGGGATGGCCCCATCGCTGAGCCAGTAGGTCATGGTGGCTCCCTTACCTTTGACCTGGATCGTGCCGCGAGATTGGGTGGCGTAGCGATCGCCAATCAACTGCTGCGTGCTCTCAGAAATGTGAATTCGTCCGGGCTGTCCATGGGACTCCATGCGGCTGGCCACGTTCACCGTGTCTCCCCAGAGATCATAGATAAACTTTTTGGTGCCGATGACGCCAGCCACCACGGGACCTGAGTTGATGCCAATGCGAATGCTGAGGCTGCAGCCCGTGCGCTGATTGAATGCCTCAATCTCTGCCTGCATCTGTTGGGCCAGAACTACGATCGCCTCAGCATGATCCGGGCGCGGTTTGGGCAAGCCACCCACCACCATGTAGGCATCACCAATGGTCTTAATCTTCTCCAAGCCCAGTTGCTCGACACGGGCATCAAAGGCCGAAAAAATTTGATTCAGCAACTGCACCAGTTCCTGGGGCGGCATTTGGGTGGAGAGTTGGGTAAAGCCGACGATATCGGCGAACAGGACCGTCACCTCTTCAAAGGCATCGGCAATGGGCTGATGCTTTTGTTTGAGCCGTTGGGCGATGGACTGGGGCAAGATGTTCAGCAGCAGTTTCTCTGATTTTTTTTGTTCGGTTGCCAACGCTGTGGCTGTTTGCTGGGTTTCATCGAGGGAGAGTGCCAGCGCTGAGAGGGCATCTCGGGTCTGGGAAACCGCAGGCCGAAAGATCAGTGCTCCTTCCAGCAGGAGTACTACCAGCGTGGCCGCCAACAGTATCAGCTCTAGGCGTTTGAGTTGTTGGACATTGCGGCTGACGTCCTTGTTGTAGGCTTCGAGTGCCTCATCAATCTCGCGCATGTAGCGCTTTTCTGCGATTTCTAGCGGACGACTGGGGGGCGAGCCAGGGGGCGAACCAGGGGTGAGGCGGGGCCGATTTTTGCCGGGGGCACGATGGTTGGGTCGCTGAGGGTTAACTAAGGCTTGATTGAGCTGTTGCCAGGTTTGTTCGTAGATGGGCTGAAGCTGATTGACCATGCCTTCGGTGTGGTGTTGGCGGTGGTTGGAGCCTATCAGCACCTTTGGCGACAGTTGGGTGATGTCCTGCCAGGTTGCCTGCACGTTGTTGAGGTCGTCTTGCAGTTCTGCGATGGCTGCTTCTTTTTCGGCTTGGTCGGTAATGCGTCGCAGTGAGCGTATCCCACGGATTGAGTGACCCACCTTTTCCTTGTGTTCTAGGGTGGTGTGGATGACTTGTATATCCAGGGCTTGGTGGCTCAGTGCCCGTTGGATGAATAGCTGACCCACGATGGAAAGTCCGGCGATCGCGCTCAGCGATGCTACATAGAACAATGTCAGTCGCTGGGTAATTTGATGGCGTTGCTGAACATGATCTGTGAGGGCAGGCGGTACAGAGATGCTGGATTCTGGAGACAGGGAGGTCATGGCCGTGGCTCAGGAGAGGTGTTGAGTAACCCTAGATTTTGAAGTAACCCTGCGAGAAAGCTGCTGAGGGTATCGTTCTATTTGTTACTTCCATCAAATCCCACTGGCTACGGAAAATTTGGCGGTCTGTGCCTTTTTCTCGATTGTCTGATGAGTTTTTATGAGGTTTTACGGTGATTTCCCTAAACTGAGTCGGTCGGTGTAAAGAAGCGTGAGGCAATAGACCTCTTGCACGAACCTGACAGCCGCCCCCATCCCCCAACCCCTTGCCCCCAATGCTGGGGGAATGGGAGTCAAAAAGCCCCTCTCCCACAATTGGGAGAGGGGTTGGGGTGAGGGCCAGATGATTGATGCAAGAGGTCTAATGAGGAATTGAGGCGGTTGACGTAGCAATGGGAGCCTCTCTTAGGATGCACCCTAGAACTCTAAATTGGTTGTTCCAGCATCTGCCGAGCCCGCTCCGCCAACTCTCGTACCGCCGATTGCTTCGCAAGCTTCCGTAGGAATCGCTGGCCCACTACCCTCGCCCGCTGCAAAAACACCGGCAACTCCTGCACCGGCAACTGCGGAAATGCTAAACTCTGCTCCACTTCTGCATATTGCGTCTGCTCGCCATTTAGCAGATAAATCGTCAACACCCCCCGCCGCAAACGCCAAATCTCCGGCACCTTCAGCGCTACATAGATCGGAAACCTATCCAATGACCCACTGCTGTTATCCACCTCCACCACGAGATCTGGTGGCGGATGCACTGCAAAATCCAACTGATCGACCCCTCGAATTGCGGCCTCATTCTGGATATGAAAACAACCATCCGGTTCCAGTCCCTTCTTCTGCGTCGGCTGTTTCATCGTCAGCGAGCCCAGCTTGCATAACTCCAAGCCCAATGCATCCACAAATACCGCCACAAAATCATCAAACAGCCGTGTCGGCTCTTCATGCCCTCGTAACGGGAGCATAATTTCTAAAATTCCATTTGTATAGGCAAAACGCTGGCTGCGGCCACTGCCTGTATCCTCCAGCAAACGTTCGTAGGTTTCCCAGCTCACTCCTTCCAGAAGAATGCGTGTCTCTGTCGGTACGTCAGTTGTCTCCGCATTCGCTATCGTCGTAGATTTAGGTAAAGCAGCAGTCATCGCAGGACCTCTACAGGACGCTTCTCTATTCTAGAGGATGCACAACTCAGGAGATTAGGATTGCGATCGCAAATCCACCTGCCCCTCCAAGACCCGCTGCACCCCCCCACTCATCTGGGACAAAAGGTCATAGCCCGTCAGCTCTTCAATATCATCCACCGTTGTCAGAAAATCCTGCCAGGGCTCATCTCGGATCCCCGATACATTGGGCATATTCACCGCAATCACCCGAATCTCTGCCGAAACATCCTCTGGCTGCATCCCCGGCTGGGGCAACACCACAATCACCTTCCAAACACTCCCTGGCACCGTCAACCGGGCTCGCCCAATTAGTCGCTTTTGTCCCGCATGGCCCGCAATGATATACAACTCATTGCCCTCGCGCACGAGTCTGCGGCAATACTGTTCCAACTCATTCCAGGGTCCACGATTATTGCCCGAAGCCTGAGGCAATACGTTGGTCAGTACAAATGTCGCTGAATTTTCTTCGGCACTGCGGGAGCGATCGGCGGAGGGGACAACGTGGCCTCGGTCGTAGCGCTTGTCGCGATAATCCACGGAGGTGACCACAGGCCAATCCTCGGGGAGTTCAGGATCATGGCGAAAGTCATTTTGGCGGGGAGCATCCCCCAGCCAGGATTCGTTGAGTTGCCAACTCGCCCAGTTGGGAATGCCGCGATCGCGATTATAGGACAGGGCAAACTCCGGCTTTACCATCAAATAGTTGTTGGGCTGGCCTAGGGTTGCTGTGGCATCACTGGGATTACCCATGAGCAGATGAGGACTCTCCATCTGGGTCAGCTCTGCCACCAGGCCACAACCCGTCAGCCCGATGCCAATGCAAATCGCGCTGAGAAAGAGACGAGGATGCTTTTGAAGGGTTGGAAATCTCATCTTTTCTCGGCAACACTCATTCAGAACAACTTATCCAGAACAAGCGTACCCCTCAAGCGCGATCCAAGAAACCCCCTTATTTCCTGGGTAACGCATCGCAAATAAGGCTTGAACCCAGCGGTAAATTGTCGTGTGGTTGGTTAAGGATGGGGGTGAGCGTCAGCGCCTGGGGCTGTACATGATGACGCAGACGCCGAGTAGGATGATGAGGCCGCCGAGGAGGTCGAGTTTGTCGGGTCTGATGCGATCGATGAGCCAGCCCCAGAGGAGGGAGAGGGCGACGAAGATGCCTCCGTAGGCGGCGTAGGCGCGGCTGAAGTGAGTGGGTTGGAGGGTGGGGACGGCTCCGTAGAGGCCGAGGATGAGGATGCCGAGGAGGGCGAGCCAGATGCTTTTGCCTTCTCGAAGGGTGAGCCAAACGAGGTAACCGCCACCAATTTCACAGAGTCCAGCAAGGATGAAGAGGAGTAGGGGCTGGAACATTTGTGTTTTTTGGGGAAGATGGGGTAGAAAAGTCACTGGTTTAGTAGTTTTCTTTCATCCATTTATCGATGCCTTGTTCTGCATCTTCGAGGGCAGATTCGAGGTTTTCGTACTGTTTTTTTCCTTCCCAGATTGTGCCACCTTCATCGAGGGCGATCGCGGATATTCCTAGTTCGTAGATGTAGCCAATATCCAGCCTTCCTCCATTGTTGATAAGG
>CALIJJ010000193.1 GCA_938017515.1 uncultured Pseudanabaenaceae cyanobacterium | reverse complement strand
CTAAATCGCTTCCTTTGTGCCGATTGCATCGCCAGCACGTCAACGCCAGATTGCCTTCGACCGTCTTCCCACGATGCTTTTCAGCGATGACATGGTCAATCTCGTGAGATAGCAGCGACAAACTATCGGGCAATAGACAGTATTCACAGCGATGAGACGCTCGTTTCTCGACCAAACGACGCAACGCCGCAGAAATATACGTCGAACTCATGCTGCAGCCGAAAACGCCTGAAGGTTACCAGCCTTCAGCATCATGATGAAATGGTCGATATTTTCATACTCATCCAACTCTGCATTTTCGTCGGGCGTGAGTGCCCCCGCTTTATTACGATCGAGCAACGCCCTCACCCTAGACTGAATCTCATCTGGTGCCTTAAACGCCATGATCTCCTCAGGAGTTGGGTTACCAGCCAAAAATTCAAGAATCTGACGATATAGCGAAGCCGGTAAAACAGATGGAGAGAGCGGGTTATCGGCCGCAGAGTCAGAACCCGCTAGTCTTTGAACAACGAGAGCAGACAGTTCACCTTGCAACTGCTCAGCATTTGGCAGAAACTCGTCAGGGATTTCGAGCGTTAGTTGGGCCATCTCATTCTCACCAGCAATATGACTCTGCCATCACATGACCAGCTTCCTCGCTAGCCCAAATTTTACGACAAACCTAATCATCTATCAAACATGCTGCCTCTAGCTTAACCCTTCTCAAGGGCGATCGCACCAAGCTCGACTCACCGCGTCTGAAAAATATTCTGCACCATCACCTTATCCACGCTCGCCGCCGCCTTATCCAACTCCGCCACCTCCCCCTCACTCAACGCCCATCCCAACGCACCAATATTTTGCTCCGCCTGCACCAGGCTCTTCGCCCCCGGAATCGGAATACTCCCCTTGCAAATGCACCAATTCAACGCCGTCTGCGCCATCGTCTTGCCGTGCGCCTCCGCAATCACCTGCAACGTCGCCAGGAGCGATCGCGCCCCCGGCAACAGTTGCTTAAACAATCGCTTGCGCAATAACCCCGTCGGCTTCGGCCCATCCACCGTATACCGCCCCGTCAACAGCCCCAGACAGAGCGGACTGTAGGCAATCAGTTGAATTCCCAACTCATCGCACATCTCCTTAATCCCCAGCTCCGTCACCGGATAGGTCGAAAGCAACGAATACTGCACTTGCAACGTCCTCACCGGCACACCGCGCTCCTTAAACCGAGGATAAATGTTCTGTAGCCGCTTCGCCCCAAAATTGGACAGGCCCACGCCGCCCACCAGGCCCTGCTCATACAGCTCCGCCAAGCCATCCAACAACGCCCCCTCCTGCCAGGGCGCATAGTTGCCCGTGGACCAATGCAACTGCACCAAATCCACCCGGCCCAACCGCTCCACCGATCCCTTATAAGCCGAAACAATCGACCCCTTCGTCAATCGCCAGGGATAGGGGGCCAGCTTCGTTGCCAAACAAATCTTGTCCTTGTTTGCGCCACCATAGCCTCGGCTAAACTCGCCCAACAGCTCCTCACTACGACCCTTCAGCTTGCCCGTGCCGTAGGAATCCCCCGTATCAAACAGCGTCACGCCATTTTCCACACAGCGATTGAAGACCTGATTCAGCTCCGGGTCCATGCCCTCGTCATAGCCCCACAGCAGCCGATTGCCCCAGGCCCAGGTGCCACAACCCATCGTTGGCAGTGCCAGTTCCTGCCCCAAAGATTCAGGCTGTGAAGAAAGATTGTTTTGGGCCGCCATGATTCCTTTGCGATCGCTTCACCAGAGATACTTTAACGTGATGACTCAGCCTTGGGTGGCCCAAAACGATGGCAGAATCCTTAATTTTGTCTGGACTTTATATTTACCCGATTAAATCCGCAGCGGGGCTCACATTAGAGACCGCGACGGTGGAAGCGCGGGGGCTCGGGGGCGATCGCCGCTACATGGTTACCGATCCCCAGGGCAAATTCATGACCCAGCGCAAACATCCCCGCATGGCGCTGATCCAGGTGGACCTCATTCAGGCCAACTCCGGTCAGACCCTAAGCCTCACTGCACCGGGCATGTCGTCGCTGGATGTCGCTGTCTCGAATGAAGCCGTATCGAATAAAGCCGTATCGAATGAAGCGGAAGTCGAAGTCGAAGTCTGGGGCGATCGCACCACCGCCCACCCCTGCGGTCCCGCAGCCGCAACCTGGCTCAGCGACTTCCTGCAAACCCCCTGTCAACTCGTCTACATGCCCGACCATGCCCAACGACCCACCGCCCACGGCAAACTGGGGGCCGATAAGCTAGTGAGCTTCGCCGATGCCTATCCCTTTCTGCTGATCTCAGAGGCGTCGTTAGCCGACCTGAACAGCAAGCTCGCGCAGCCCGTGCCCATGAATCGCTTTCGTCCCAATCTCGTGGTGAAGGGCTGTGAGGCGTTTGCGGAGGATACTTGGAAGCGGATTCGCATTGGCGAGATTGAGTTTGAGGTGAGTAAGGGATGCGATCGCTGTTCGGTGCCCGGTGTTGATCAAGCAACCGGTGTCCAGGTGAGAGAACCCATGCCGACGTTGGCCAAATATCGGCTCTGGGACGGCAAAATTTGGTTTGGCCAAAACCTTATTCAACGCGGTCTCGGGCAATTGTGTCTTGGCAACCGTGTTGAGATCCTTGAGTTTCTATAGATGGGATTTTTAGATAGGATCTTTGGAGCTAGAACCTCTGGCATCAATCTTTCTTTGGGCTTTGGGGCCTGGGGTTGGAGGATGGGGGCGGCTGTGGGATTTGCCTAACGAGGTCTATGGAATCTTGCAGATATTCATGATTGGACTTCAGTGAACTGCTATAGCCCCGCAACCAAACTTTGATAGGCTTTTGGGAAGCTGTTGGGATCACGACTCAAGCGACCTCCACAGCGCCCTGAGTCCCCCCTTCCCGGTCATCATCCATGCGGATCCTTTTCGTTGCAGCAGAAGTTGCCCCCCTCGCAAAAGTGGGGGGCATGGGGGACGTTGTCGGTGCCCTGCCCAAAGTGCTGCGCGATATGGGCCACGACGTACGCATCTTCATGCCCTACTACGGCGGTCTCAACCAGAAGGTTGAAGTCCCTGAGGAGCCCGTCTGGTGGGGCGAGGCTATGTTCAATCGCTTTGCCGTCTACGAAACCACCTTACCCAAGTCCGACGTTCCGCTCTATCTCTTTGGCCACCCCGCCTTTGACCCAGACGAGATCTACGGCACCCCCGACGAAGACTGGCGCTTTACCTTCTTTTCCAATGGGGCCGCTGAGTTTTGCTGGAACTATTGGAAACCCGAGATTGTTCACTGCCATGACTGGCACACGGGCATGATCCCGGTGTGGATGCACCAGTCGCCCGACATCGCGACGATGTTCACGATTCACAATCTGGCCTACCAAGGCCCCTGGCGCTGGAAACTGGAGCGCATCACCTGGTGTCCCTGGTATATGCAGGGCCACAACACCATGGCGGCGGCGTTGCTCTATGCCGATCAGGTGAATACCGTCTCTCCCACCTACGCCCAGCAGATTCAAACCGCCCTCTATGGTGAACAGGTTGAAGGGTTGCTGTCGTTTATCAGTGGGAAGCTGCGCGGCATTCTCAACGGGATTGATACGGGCAGCTATGACCCGGCAACGGATCCGGCCCTGGTTCAGAATTACACCATCGATACACTGGACGATCGCGCGGCGAATAAGGCTCAGCTCCAGCAGGAAGTGGGCCTGAACGTCAATCCCAAGGTGTTTTTGCTGGGCATGGTGTCTCGCCTGGTGGAGCAGAAAGGGGTAGACCTGGCGATTCAGATGCTGGGTCAGTTTTTGTCCTACACCGACGGGCAAATTGTGATTTTGGGGACGGGCAATCGCTACTACGAAACCCAGCTCTGGGAGATGGCGACCCGCTTTCCCGGACGTATGGCGGTGTACCTGCTCTACAATGACTCCCTGGCCCGACGCATCTACGCTGGAACCGATGCCTTCTTGATGCCCTCACGGTTTGAGCCCTGCGGCATTAGCCAGATGATGGCGCTGCGCTACGGTTCTGTGCCCATTGTGCGTCGTACGGGGGGGTTGGTGGACACCGTGTTCCACCATGAACCGGCCAACAGTGCTGGCAATGGGTATTGTTTCGATCGCTATGAACCCCTCGATCTCTACACCTGTATGGTGCGAGCCTGGGAAGGGTTCCACTACCCCGAGCAATGGCGGGCGATGCAACAGCGGGGCATGTCTGCGGACTTGGATTGGAAGCAGTCAGCCAAGGAATATATCAAGACCTATCGGGCGGCGTTGGGGTTGCCAGAGGAGGCAGAATGGGCGGAAGGCGAAGAAGCAGAATCGAAAAGTGCGCCCGCAACTGCTGAGGAAATTGCAGAAGTGGCCCAGGCCGTGGAAGCCCAAGCCGTTGCTGCTCATCAGCGCATGTTAGTACAACAACAGCTGACGAAGCCGACCCAGGACAACCCGCCGACGCCGGTTCAGCCGCCCAAAAATAAACCCACCCCCAAGTCACCAGAATCACCTGACGCCTAAGGCAATCTGTGCCTAAGGCAATCCTTGCCTCAGACACGAGATCCCACAACACGCTAGGGGCGCGCATCCCGCGCCCTCAGATATTTTGGGTGCACTTTACGGGGGCATCTCAAAGTTTTGAAGGATCAGAAAGGCCGACCCCCACAGGCGATGTTGCTTGGGTCTTGGCGCGACAGGTTTGAGCCGGTTCGAACCACTGGCTCAGTCCCTTCTGCAACTGCTCCGCTGCCTGCTTCGGCGTCAGCTTGTTTTGCAACACTCCCATTGCTCCATCCGCCATCAGCATGTAGCCATCGGGGAGACCCTCCCGTAGTTGCTCCGCTCCCCAGCGTAAATCGGTTTCGCGGTCTGCATTGAGCTGCAAAAACTGATTGGCATACTGATTGGTTGCAGTTTTTACCTCGGGATTCAGCGGGAAAAAACCGGGCAGCTCATCGACAAATTGCTGGGCTGTGGAGGTTTGACTCAGCCATGTTAAGACGGTTTGAACTTCGTCGGGGTGGGCCGAATGGGGATTGACGCCGATGGCGAAGTCGGGATGGAAATTGACATAGCTGGGTTGTCCCTGGGGGGCCGGCACCCCAAAGATGCCCCACTCAAACTCAGGCTTTGCGGCCTCCAGCTGCGAGATTTGCCAGGAGCCGTTAAACATCATTGCTGCCTTGCGCTCCACAAACAGTTGGCGACTGCCCTGCTCCGTTTCGATATTGAGGCCATTGGCTAGGTAGGGGCGCAGATCGGCGAGGGCCTGGAAGGCTGCGATCGCCTTGGGATCATCAAAACAGCGATCGCCCTTCAAATAGGCCAGCCGTCCCTCCCGACCGCCAATGAAATTGGGGGCCAGGTTCATCAACACGGTTTCTGCTTCCAACACCTTTTCGGTGGTGCCATTGGCAAAGGGAAGATAGCCCGCCTGCTGAATAACTGCTGCGGCCTGGAGTAGCTCTTCCCAGGTTTGGGGGATGTCCAGATTGAGCTGCTGGAATAGATCGGCGTTGTAATAAATGCCGTGGGAGACGGCCATCATCGGCAGCGCATAGAGATTACCGTCCTTGTCTTCCCAGGGCGATCGCAAGGCCGCAGGGTAAGTACGCTGCAACGCAACGGCATCGATGTTGGGGAGTTCTCCTAGGGGCGTCAGGTAACCTTTCTGGGCCATCTCCTCCGAAAAGGGAGGCACATAAAACAGATCGGGGCCTGCCGCTTCCTGGAGTTGCTCCTCCAAAATGGTCTGATAGCTCAGGTTTTTGGTCGGGGTGAAATTGACATCGATATTGGGATGCTCAGCTTCAAACTGCTGCAAAATTCGGTTGAGCTGTGGCACATCATCCGTCCGCCAAGAGCCGAGATTGAGGGAGACTGGGGCCGCTGGCTGGGCCGTGATTTCGACGCTGGCGGGCGATGCGGCCAGGACCGGCTGGGGATTGGCGAGACGCTTTTCCTGCCAGAGGGGGTGAACCACATACACCAGGGCGAAGCCAAGAATAAAGCCGCTCAGCAGGGAAGGATAAAGCTGCTTGCCCAGGCGATCGAGGCGATCGTGAACCCGTTCGTTTTTGCGTTTGGCGGCAATGTTGGTGCTGATGGAAATGAATAGGGCAAAGAGGCAAAGGACGTACATGCCAAAGAAGATGTACTCGATGGCCACCAGGTAGCCCACCACGGGGAGATCATTGGAGAGCCGCACGTGGAAAAACGATGTTGCCAGCAAAATGCTAAGGCCGCCCCCGGCCTTGGGGGCGATGCCGTCTGAAGGAATGAACAGCAGCATATAGGCCGCCGCAATCAGCAGAAAAACCGGCAGCAGGTTCTTGACAACAAAGCCGAGGGAATCCCGCTTTAGCGTGACCACTGCGTTAAAGCGGGAGTAGCGAATGCTGTCATCGTATTGGGGATCCAAAAACTCAGGGTTACCCAGGGTGGAATCATCCTGGAGGGTGTCCTGGAAAAATTTGGCGGTTTTGATGCTCCAGTTGGGCAAGCTGTCCAACACTTTGGAGCTGCGCAATTTGTCGAGGATTTCTGCCGTGGAGTTACTGCGCATGCCCACGACATCGTTGACGTAGAGCAAATCTTCCACGCGTAGATCTTTGTGGCGGAAGCTCACGCGGAGGGATTGTTCGTCGAAGGGATAGTCTCGGAAATCAAAATCGCTGCGGAAGCGTCCCTTGATGCGATAGGCCCGGTAGTGCTGATCGTCTTTGTCGGTGCGGCCCAATTCCTCTTGGAGTTGTAGTGAATCGACTAAATTGGTGAACTCAATGCTTTCGGCATCCAGATTTCCTCGGTAGCGAAACCAAAGATAGAAATCCATTAGATAGGACGAGTCCTTGGCATTCAGTTCATCCACGTCATTGATGTCGATGCCGGTGTAGACAACATTGACTTGATCCATATAGCGGTTGTTGAACTGGAGGACCTGTCCTGTTTTGAGTGCCGTTTCTAGACCTGAGGTTTGTCGCAGATCGGTGATGGGCTGAAGCTGTCGGAGGGCGGGGACTAGGCGCTGATTGTGAAAAACGCCGATGGGGGTGGACTGGAGACTGTTGCCTTGGTTGTCAAAATAAATCTCACCTTGGAGACCCTTCACCGCTTTGCTGGGGGCATTGATTTGACCCAGGGCGGTGCGAAGGGCGGCGCGCTGGTCGTTAATTCGGCCTTTGGGATCGAGGGTTTCTCCTTGGAGTGCCTGTTGGATGGCGGTGGTGGTGACCTGGGCGGCATCGTGATAGGTGGCGGCGTTCCAGCTCGGATCTTGGCTGTAGCGATCGCTAAATTCCTGGCGAAATTCTTGGGCCTCGGCATTGGCCACGTCAAAGATAATGGGAGCAACCGCATGGAGACCATTGGAAAAGTAACCGGGCTCCGCCTGCTCTTCGGGATAGCTTGAGAACGCCTGCCCTAGGGGTTCTTGCCCCAGTGCGTCGGGTCCCAGCAGAAGCGGCGTCAGATTGTTGCGTTTGAGCGCCACGAGCAGCGGGACGGCCTCGGCTTCGTGGGTGGCGAGGAAAATGGCCTTGGGGGCTTTGCCCTCTAGTTTTTGCTGGAGTAGGTCATCAATAATCTCTGCTTCGCTGGCGACTCTGGTGGCTTCGCTCTCCACATTCAGCTGCCATTGGGACGCTACCTCGCCTTCGAGCCCCCGAAAGGCGTTGACGAAGGCGTTGGCGAGGGATTCACCATAGTTGTCGGGGGTATAGATGATGCTGACCTGTTCTTCCCCGAGGATGTGGTGAAGATAGTTGGCCAGAAAGCTGCCCTGGACCGAGTTGCTGAAGATGGTGCGGAAGGAGCTGGGGCGATCCGCAGTGACGCCCTCGGCGGTGGCGGAACCGGAGATCACGGGGATATTGGCGGCGTCGTAGATCTCGCCAGCGGCGATGGAGGTTGAGCTGTAGTAGTGACCTAAAACGGCAAGGATGCGGCGATCGCCCACAATTCGCTGGGCCTGCTCCTTCGCCTGGGTCTGATCATTTTGATCGTCAAACACCATCAGCTTGACGGGATGGCCATCGATCCCGCCCTGATGATTGAGATCTTGCAGGTAGAGATTGATACCCTGGACCATTTGCTCACCGCTGAGCTGGCTCGGGCCGCTCATGGGACCGACTGCTGCGATATAAAGCGGGCTCGAACGTAAGCGCAGTCCCGCCAAACTGACGGTGAAGAGGAGTGCCGCCAGAAAAAGGCTGAGCAGGACACGTTTTTTATAGACTGGCTTGTGACCGACCGGTTTTTTCTTCAGGAAATGCAGCAGCAACAGGAGAACTCCAAGATATTCTGTGGGGGATAGGGATCGCTGGCTTCTGGATCGCTTGCTTTTATTAGGGCGATCGCTCAACGGAGAGAGCCTGATGTTGGGGTCAGGCGGGGGCAAAATTTGCCTCTTCTGCTGGAAAAAGGTTCAGACCAAGATTGAACAGAACCGGAGGTTTTCGGGCATCCTAAATAAAACGCCTCTATCTTTCACCGAGTCGGGATGTTGGGCAGACGCTCTGAGCCCCGCCGTTTTAGGCAGGCGTTTTTTGCATCCCATGGCCAGCCGCTTTGCAGTCGGATCTCAGTATACTGAGTATTTGTATGTATTTTTACATACTCTTAATGTCCGTCGATCCATCTACGCAATCTTTTAATCCCCATCGTTCTAATCCCAATTTTTGAAGCCCACCATGCAGCAGGCCGGACGAATGAACTCGCGGGCATCTGGCGCTAAAGCCGGAAAGGGAAACGGTAAGTCGGGCAAAGCGTCTGACAAGGCCGCGAAGAAAGCTGAACTTTCACCCCAGGAGCAGGCGCTGAAGCAGCGCGAGGCCGCCGAGGCGCGCAAGGCATTTTTGGGGTTTGCGATGCCCATTGCATTTGTCTCGGGCCTGCTGGGCTTGATCATGTTTTTTGCTGCAGGCCCAAAACTGGCTGTGGCGTTGCCTGGGGCAATTTTGTCCCTGTCTCTCTCCTACCGTTACCCTCGGCAGGCGCTCTGGTTTTTCTTTCTCTACATGCCCTTTAGCGGCACGGTGACCTACTGGCTGGCGGGGGGCAATGCGCTGTTCCAGTTGGCGAAAGATGCGTTTTACTTCCCCGCATTGCTTGCCATTTGGCTGGGGACGAAGCGCGATAAGGCGGATTTTTGGAAGCCTAACAAGTTGATGCCCTGGATGTGGCTGTTGGTGGTCTTCAGCATCATGACGCTGTTGTTCGTCAATCTGCCGCGGGAATTTTTGCCCACCTGTAACGAAAGCACCAAGCTCTTGGGCAAGGCGTGCAAGGAGGGTAAACCGTTTGCCCAGGGCTTGCTCGGGGCGAAGGTTTATCTGGGATATATCCCGCTGGTGTTTTGCATGCAGCGGCTGATCAAGGGCCAGAAAGAATTTTTGTTTTTTACGCGATCGCACCTGACATTGGCGATCGCCTGTTGTGGCCTTTGCCTGATGCAGTACCTCATGTTGAAGACGGGGCGCTGTGCCGGTACGGATCACCTTTCAGGGGACGATCTTTTCAAAGCCACCCTATCGGCCAAATGTTTGGTGGGAGGCTCCCTGGTGTTCAGCCCATCCCAGGGCATGATTCGCTTGCCGGGAACCTTTGTGGCCCCCTGGCAATGGGGCTGGTTCCTGATTGCCAATGCCTATATCACCACGGCCACCGCCTTTAGCGATCCCAAAGCTCTGTGGCGGCTCCTGGGGATGTTGGGGATGGGGTTTGTCTTTATCTGTGCCGTTATTTCGGGCCAGCGGGTGGCTCTGGCCCTTGTTCCCGTCTCGGTGATTCTGTTGGTGGTTCTCACAGGGCAGCTCAAGAGTCCGAAGCGCTTCATCCCCATTGCGGTGGGTGTGGGCGCTCTGTTTGTCGCGGGTACAACCCTATATGCCGACATCATCGCCGAGCGTATCGCCAGTTTTCAGAGCCGTTGGGAGGCCTCCCCGGCCACGGACATGATTGCCCACCAGATTGATTTTGTCTGGCCTCTGATTAAAGATGCGCCCCTGGGTAATGGCTTGGGCGGCTCGATCAACTCCACCCGAATGTTTGGACCCACGGTCTTGATTGAGACTTGGTTTCCGCGAGTGGCCTATGAGACGGGCCTGATTGGCCTGATTATCTTTTTGTTGTTTGTCTCGGCCATTAGCATCTTTACGTTTAAGGCCTATCGATCCCTCAAGGAGAAAAACCTGCGCAGCTTCGCAGCTTGCTTCTGGGTTTTCATTGTCTTTATTAGCTATCAGACCTACTACTACCCGCTGGATGTGGACCCGGTGGCGGTTTATTACTGGTCCATGATTGGGGTCGTGTTTCGCTTACCTGCCATTGAGAAACAAATGCGGGAGGCGTTGCTAGCACCGGAGGCTGAAGGGGGCGAAGTGGAGCCGGAACCGTCGCGATTTGCACCGGTTCGTATTGCGCCGAAGCGTGGTCCGGGTCCAGCGCCGCCGCCGCCGCCCATGCGATCGCCCCAACGCAAGCCAGGCACTGAGCGCTATTCCTGATAGTCCGTTTGAATATCGACATCCAATGTCTCTTCGTCAACGGTGATGTAGAGGACATTGGGGCGGCAACAGACCTGGCAATCTTCCACGTAGGACTGGTTCGAGCCTGCGCTCAGGTCAATAAATGTGGTGCTGGGTTCGCCGCAGTAGGCGCAGTGGTATTCGGCGGTGGTTTGCATGGTGAGGCTTGGAAAAGAGGATGAGGCTTGGAAAAGAGGATGAGGCTTGGAAAAGAATTTGAGGCTGGGAAAAGAGTAGACGATTGCTAGGTGAGTTGCGAGATCCAGACGCTAGCGTGGTACGGCGACTTGACCCACGAGGCTGGAGACCACGCTATCCACTTGGAGCCCATCCAGTTGGGCCTCTGGGCGCAGGATGAGGCGGTGGCGTAGCAGCGGAATGCCGACGTACTTGAGATCGTCTGGGGTGACGTAGTCACGCTCGCTGAGCCAAGCTTGGGCTTTGGCCGCCTGGAGCCAGGAGACTGCTGAGCGGGGTGAGGCGCCAATTTGTAGGTCACCATGTTGCCGAGTACGGGCCACGAGATCAAGCAAATAGTCCAAGATTTTGTCATCCACTGTCACCGCCATGGCCGCCTGACGAGCCTGCAAAATTTGCTCCACGGTCGCCGCCGCTTGGAGCTGTTTGAGGTCGAGCTGCTTGCCACGGAAGCCTGCCTGGTGATTGAGCAACATTTGTTTTTCGGCGCTGCGTTCGGGGTAGTCCACCTGGAGCTTGAAAAGGAAGCGATCGAGCTGGGCTTCGGGCAAGGGATAGGTGCCTTCAAACTCCAAGGGATTTTGGGTGGCAATCACCCAAAAGAGCGGAGAGAGTGGCAGGGTATTGCCGTCCAGGGTCACCTGCTGCTCTTCCATCGCCTCTAGCAGCGCAGCCTGGGTTTTGGGCGGGGTGCGATTGATTTCGTCAGCCAAGAGGATTTCTGTGAAGACGGGACCTTTCTTGAGCAAGAATTCTTTGGTATTGAGATCAAAAATATTGGTGCCCAGTAGATCGGAGGGCAGAACGTCCGGCGTGAGCTGGATCCGACGAAATTGTCCCTGGATCAGCTGGGCCAGCACCTTAACCGCTAGGGTTTTGCCAGTGCCGGGGACCCCTTCCAAAATGACATGCCCCCCTGACAGGAGTGCAACGAGGAGCTGCTGGGTGAGTTGCGACTGCCCCACAATGACTTGGTCCAGTTTTTTCTGAAGGTGATGGAAAACAGCTCGCAGCTCTGTCATGGTGGGCACTGCCATTGGGATGGCAGGAAGAAATTGGCTCCGTTTATTCTATGCGCTTGATCTACGTTCTTGGGGGAGGGCTTGTTTTGCATGTGAGGCGTCAGGACGGCCTGCGTCAGGGACTTGAGGGCGTCGTCGGTAGTCCCTAGCCATGGTCTTGCCCATGACGCGTCCATGGCCGCTAGCGGGGCGATTGGACTCAATTCATAGACGAGGCTGATCAAGCTCTGAGTCTGAGTAAAAATTTATTTGCGGTTACGTAGCCTTACTCGAAAACATAAAAATTAAAGACATAACGTTGCCCATCCTGGAAATCAATTTTTTTTTCGAGGTTTACATAATTATTTAAGGAATTGAATTCTTGATTTTGTATTCAATTCAAAATTCACATGATTTCCCCCTTTTTTCCACAAGATGTTTTGATGTTTTCCACAGTCTCTCCACAGCTCCCTACGCAAAAATGCGCATTTACCGGATTTCTGTGGAATACGCTTGTTCCGGGGGGGAGGAAAGTCTTCGCGGTCTGATTCTTTTCAAAATGTAAAAAAAATACGGCTGAAAGTCTTATTCCTTCGTTGTTTGTTTTTGATTTAAGCTTTGGCCAGCGCATTTTGACTGATTGACAGTCTCTTAGGAACTGCGGTGAAATGATTTGGCACGTCGTTGAAAGCACGTACATCCCACCAACTAAATCACCGATTTGTTGAGGACAAAGTGTGAAGGGACTCTACATGGGTCTCCCCTAATGTCCGTTCCCTGCTTTCATTTCCGATGCGTGAAACTCACCAAGATTCTGCCCAGCCCAGGAGGTTCCGCATAATGGTCAATACCGTTAGTCTTCAGGTTGAAATTCCCGAAGATCTCCATGATTGCCTGAAGCAATTTCTTGAAAATCGTCCCCTCTGGGATCAGGACCGTACATTTTGTGCAGCCCTCTCACTTTTTCTCATGCAAAATAGTGAGCGTGACCACCGTGCTAGCCGGATTTATCTTGATGCTATGTTTCAACCCCTAAGCGCATAGCTTGGTCGGTTGAGCAACGTTTGTGCTGCTAATGCCGTTTCCCTTTTGAACGATCTTCAAAGAAGTAAAACGCTATTCGTCTTATTTCTGCCTTGGACCTCGGTAACGTATCCGAGGTTTTTTTGTGGGCATTGTGGCGTGGATCTAGTCTCGGATTTAATTCTTTTCATGACTTTAGAGCAAAATTTATAATGGATTTATCTAAATTCATGTCTAGTGTGACGCGATTAAGAATCGTTGAATTCGAGCGAGATGCTCTTCATTCCTGTCCATTTCAGTGTTTATTCTTAAGTTTATTGGGCTAGAAAATTGACTTTCAATGGATCCCCAGTTGTTCATTTGCTTGCCTTTGGGGGCGTTGAACAGCTTAGGCCACAGCACTGTTTTGGCCGGTAGTGCCATGCGCCAGGGGGGTCAAGGGAGGGCAGGACAAGTCATTTCATTGGGCTGGAATTTCCTCACAGATGGACTCGATGAAAGGGCTGTCTTTAATGACTTTTCCTTCGCTTTCATCGGTCCTGTTCTAGGGAATTTGGTCAACAAGAACTCACCAGGCTTTCTGAGAACGCTAGTGCCTGGCTTTGATGGGGAAACAGGGTATCGTTCTTTTTCCTATGCGTTATCTGTGGATGGTTTCTACTACATCCTTGGGGTGGGGTGATTAATGTGGGGGATGAGTCGGGGATGAGCGGTTTAATTCTGCGTTGCTGATTGATACGGTGAGCTCGGGTAACGCTGTGAGCTGGGCTAACGCAGGGAACAGGGCGGTGCCGACCCCTGCGCTGTTACCGGGGTTACTGGGCTTTGGCTTGAGTATGGTGCGCAGGCCAAAGCCATCGCCCAAGGAGCCCAACGACGCCTCGGGGATGGCTTGGGTTAGAGGGCTTCCTCAAACAAAATAGTTGCTGGAGGAGTAGACATTTCGAGCTCATCCTCCGGCGTCAAAACGACGATGTCATTGGTGCGATTGTCCTCATCTGCCCAGTCCTCATCCACCAATTCTTTGCTTGCCATCGCCATCCAATCCTTACGATAGATCGTGACGATATATTCACCGGCAGTGGTTTCTAGGAGATAGCCTTCCTCGTCCAGTTCTTCGCCTTCGTTGTCTCCCAGGGGCATCGTGCTGTAGGAGTGGATCATCAGCCGACCGGTGGGCAGTTGCAGGTAGCCCTGTTGCATTGGGAGCCAGCAGCCCTGGGCGATCTCTTCCGGGGTTAGAAGCGGACCGACGATGAACTCTGCATCAATACCGCTGTCATCTTCCATCGCATAGGCGAGCAGAATGCCTTCCTGGACGAGGTCCTGAGTTGTTGAGTCGTCGGCACTGTCTTCATCCTGTAGGATTTCAGGATCGGCGTCCTTGATTTGTTCCTCGTTGCTACTGTCATACAAAAACACCAGCGGACGTTCGCTGTAAACGTGGACGATGCTTGCGCCGCTGCGTAGTGGACCCTCAAGGATATTTAGCATATTGGCCATAGGTCTTAGAGCGAACTCGGTCTTAGAGAGAACAAGGGATAAAGACAGGAAAATGGGCGATGACAAACAAAGGCAATGGCTTTGTGAACGAGGGGGTGAACACAGCAAGCTAACCCCGGAAAGGGAGAGACGAGTGCGATTCATTCTCCTGTATGCGAAAAAGTCTATTCGAGACAGCTAAAAATCGCATTAAGGCTATTAAAGCAGAGCGAATCAGCCTTTGGTGACGAACGAAAAAATAGATAAATGTATCCTTAACCTCTATCTATTTACACCTTCATCGTCATCGGTTCAATGGTTGTTGTCTTTCTCTATGATTGCTCTCTGCAAGTGATGTTCCAAGAGGTTTTAACTTGGGCTTTCTGAAGGTTACTCCCCCAGAGCCTTATTCAAATTCCAGGCGGCACTGATGAGGGCGAGGTGGGTGAACGCCTGGGGGAAGTTGCCGAGCGCTTCGCCGCTGGAGCCGGTTTCTTCCGCATAGAGTCCCAGATGGTTGGCATAGCCCAACATGCCTTCAAACATGAGACGAGCTTGGTCGAGGCGGGCAGCACTATCGGGCGTGTTGCCCTGCCCTGCACGGGTTAGGGCTTCGACCAACCAAAAGGTACACATATTAAATGTGCCCTCTTCACCGGAGAGACCATCGTCCGTTTCGGCGGTGTTGTAGCGATAGACGAGATTGTTGGAGACGAGGCCACCGGCGTGGGGCGATCGCCCAATGGCGTCCAACGTTTTCAAGATGCGCGGATCATTGGGAGATAAAAACAGCACCAGGGGCATGATTAAATTGCTCGCATCCAGGGCATCACTGCCGTAATACTGCATGAAGGCTTGCCGTTCTTCACTCCAACCTTCGGTCATGATTTCCTCATAAATTTCGTCACGAATCGCTAACCAACGCTCGCGGTCGGCTGGAAAAGAGCGCTTTTCGGCCAATCGCAACCCTCGGTCAACGGCGACCCAACACATGAGTCGGGAATAGACGAACTTCTGCTGACCGCTGCGCACTTCCCAGATGCCTTCATCGGTTTTTTGCCAGTTGTCACAGACCCAGTTCACCAACTTGCGTAGGCTAACCCAGAGGTCATAGGAAATGGGGCTGCCATGTTTGTTGTAGAGGTAGACCGAATCAAGCAATTCGCCATAAATATCGAGCTGGAGTTGGTCATAGGCACCGTTGCCAATGTGAACCGGTTTGGAATTGAGGTAGCCAGACCAGTGATCGAGGGTTTCTTCCGTCAGGTCATGGCGACCGTCAATGCCGTACATGATTTGCAGGGAGCCATCGGGGTTGGGCTCTTTGCAGCGTTGTTCGATCCAGTCCATAAAACCGGCGGCTTCTTCGGTGAAGCCAATGCGCAGGAGCCCATAGAGGGTAAAGGCCGCATCGCGGATCCAGGTGTAGCGATAGTCCCAGTTGCGCTCGCCGCCGAGGTCTTCGGGCAGGCTACAGGTGGGAGAGGCGACGATGGCCCCCGTGGGCTCGAAGGTCATGAGCTTGAGCGCCAGGGCGGAACGTTCGACCATTTCACGCCAACGTCCCTGGTACGTGCATTGATTCAGCCAGCGCCGCCAGTAATTGACGGTGTGTTCAAACAGACGGGTTGCTTCGCCGGGAGCAATGGGCAAGCCACAGCCTGCGCTCCCTGAAACCCCCTGCAAGACAAAGACTGCGCTCTCATCTTCCTTCAGGCTGAACTTGCCTTCGACGCCGCTATTGCTGTCACTCTTCCCATTGATACGACAAGCCGTGAGGGGAATCTCAGTTGCAAGACCAAGACTGAGCTGGGGACTTTGGAAGCAGACGCCTTTGGGGGTGATATCGGTGTGGTGGCGATCGCGCCCATAGTTAAAGGCGGGCTGGCAGCTTAGATGAAACTGCATCTCGCCTCGCACCACCCGTACTTGGCGGATCAGAGAATGGTAACCAATGTCGGTGTCTTTAAGGCCAACCGGCATGAAGTCGATAATCTCGCCTACCCCTTCTGGGGTAAGAAAGCGGGTGATGAGCACATTGGTGCCGGGCCAATAGAGCTGTTTGTAGGTGATTTTGAGATAGGGATTGAAGAGACCGTCTGAGGCCGCAGCCATTTGGATCGGGGCAATTTGAAACTGTCCTCCCTTTTCGTCATCGAGGATGGCACCGAATACACTGGGGGAGTCATGGTGGGGGAAGCAGAACCAATCGATAGCGCCATTGAGACCCACCAGGGCGGTGGTGTACATGTTGCCGATGATGCCGTGGTCTTCGATGGGCAAGTAGGCCATTCGATTCAGTTCCCCCGGTTTAAAGTTTGCTTTGTATGCTTTGTATGCTTTGATGCTTGATCCAGGCAGAGGGGCCTTTGTCCTCTGCTAGGTCTGATTATGGGGGGAGAATCTGAGTTTAAGCTGAGTTGCCTTACCAAGCTTTACAGGCGTAAGCGTGGTTCTTTCGGGGGACGGATTGAGCTTCAATGAGCCTTTGAAGGGGATTAAAAGCGATCGCCCAACCGAAAGCCCAGCTTCGTTTCCCGTTGATCATTGACCGCTAATTCTAATCGCACCAGCCCCAGTGGCGTGCGAGCATTGAGGCCCGCCCCCACGCCCAATCCTTGGCCGTTTTGATCCTCTGCTCCCAGTATATTTGCATAGTCAACAAACACAGAGCCCCCAATGCCAGCTTTTCCCAGGCCAAAACCACTCAGTCCAGCAATGTCATTGATGCCCAACGCCTGGGCTGACAGTAGCGGAAAGCGATACTCCGCTGTTGCCTGTACATACTGTTTGCCGCTGCCTAGTTTTCCCTCGCCGTAGCCGCGTACGGAATTGGCTCCGCCCAATTCAAAGGTTGCCGAATCCCCCAACACACTGCCTCCCTGAACATTGAGGACCAGCGTTTGGTTGCCCTCGCGCACCCCGGGCAAAGCCACCGGCACCCATTGGGTGTAGTTGGCTCTCAAGCGACTGGAGGCTGAATCTCCCCGCTGGAGGGGAATAAGCTGCTCTACCCCAAACTCTAGCTTGGAGCCCTGGATAGGATTTCGAGTATCATCGCGCCGATCCCAGCCCCCTGTCAGGCTGAGGGCCAGGGGGTCCTGGGGAAATGTGAACCCGCTTCCCTGCTCAGTTCCATCTTCGTCGTCCGCACGCAAAATTTCCGCCCAGGATGTCTCCCCCTGGTAGGACAGCCCGACCGAGGCAAAGGCGTCATCGCCCAAGGCATGGGAATATTCGATTTCTGTGGGGGACAACGCGACGGTTTGTCCCAGGCTGGGCAGAGCAACGAATGAGAAGATTGAACCCAGGAGTGCGGCAAGCCAGAGCGAGTTGACCGGATGAGCCCGTGGGGATATTTGTCTCGGGCGGGGAGCCGAAAAATTGGCCAGCGCGGTCTTCTGTGTCACGGTGCGTTGACCCATCAGAGAGGTATTCATAGACTGGAGGAATGGCGAACGGGGTGGGTGGCTGGTCTAAAATATTGCTTGCTAAAGACTTTGACGCAGGCGATCGCGAAATGTGTCATAGCAAGAAGATATTCCACCAAAAAGATAGGAGGACCCAAAAGATTGGGCTGATTCTGGGATAATCCAGACGTTCGCTATCTGCAGAAACGCTCCCATGCCCCAATACTTTGCCACTGTGGCCCGTGGCCTAGAACCCTACGCAGCTCAAGAACTCCAGGACCTGGGAGCAAAGGCCGTTGAACCGGGTTTTTGCGGTGTCAGTTTTGAAGGCAACAAGTCCTTGCTCTACCGCGTTAACCTGTGGGCAAGGCTGCCGTTTCGGATTCTGCTTCAGCTTGATGAATTTAAATGTCGCGATGAAGGCGACCTGTACCGGGGGATTCAGCGCATTGACTGGCAGGATTACCTAACGCCGGATCAAACCCTCGCCGTGAATGCCACGGGTAAAAACGACAACCTCAACCACACTCACTTTACGGCGCTCAAGGTCAAAAACGCCATTGTCGATCAGCAACAGGCATTCTTTAGTGCCCGTTCCAGCGTCGATACCTTTGAACCCGATTTGCGGATCAATGTCCACATTCGCAAAGAAAAGTGCACCCTCAGCCTCGATAGCTCCGGCGACAGCCTGCATCGGCGTGGCTACCGTCCGGCCATGGGCGCGGCACCCTTGAAGGAATCCCTGGCTGCGGCCCTGATTAAGATGTCGGCTTGGGAGCCGGGGCAGGCTTTTTTTGACCCCTTGTGTGGTTCTGGGACGTTGCCCTTGGAGGCCAGCCTCGTGGCTTTGCAGGTGGCTCCGGGGATGTTTCGCGATCGCTTCGGGTTTGAGAACTGGCGCGATTTCGACGG
>CALIJJ010000192.1 GCA_938017515.1 uncultured Pseudanabaenaceae cyanobacterium | reverse complement strand
GAAACCGTCAACAGTCAACTGCGCAACGGCAATGCGGTCCAGCCCACGGGCGACCTCACGGCGATGGGCGGCAGCGTTGATGCCGGTGATGGGGATGACACCATTGCGGGCGGCGTCGGTGATGACAACCTGTTTGGCAATGACGGGGTGGATGAGATTTCCGGGGATGGGGGTCGCGATCGCATTTTCGGTGACCACGGCCAAGTCACGTTTGAAGGCGGCATCCTAGCGACGGTGGAATCGACCCAGACCAGCGTGGGTAAGGGCGATCGCCTCAGCGGCAACGATGGCGATGACCTCGTCTTCGGCGGCGCAGGCCAAGACACCATTACAGGTGACGATGGCGATGATGCGCTCTTCGGCGACAACGGTCGTTTGCTCTACAACCAGGACAGTGACCTCAGCACCCTCGACGAAGCCGCCAGCATCGACCCAACGACGGGTGATGTGGACGATATCCAAGGCAACGAGGGTGATGACATCATTGTCGGCGGCACCGCTGGAGACAACCTCTCCGGCAATGCGGGCAAGGACCGCATCCTGGGTGATAACGGTCTTCTCAAGTTCGTTGGTGGCATTATCAGTCGCATTGCCAGCACGGTTACCGGTTCCGGCGGCAGCGACACCATCAGCGGCAACGAAGATAACGACATTATCATTGCCGGTGCCGCAGCCGATACGCAGGTCTTTGGTAACGCCGGAGACGACATCATCCTGGGCGACAATGGCGAGATTAACTTTGCTGCGGGTCAGGTGAGCCGCATCGAAGCGACGGCATTGAATGACGGCAGCAATGACATCCTAGAGGGTAACGAAGACAATGACATTATCCTCGGCGGCGCAGGCCAGGATGAGGTCAGGGGTCAAGCCGGAGACGACATTCTCCTGGGTGACAACGGCTATCTCGACTATGGCCTGGATGGTGATACAAGTACCCTGGATGCCATCTCAACCCCCGATACCGACGCCAGCATCGGCAGCACAGACACCATCATCGGTGACATCGGCGATGACATTGCCATCGGCGGTGCAGGCAATGACCAAATTTCCGGTAACGATGGTAATGATAAGCTCCTGGGCGACAACGGCCAGGTTCTGTTTACCAACGGTAGCGTCAGCACGATTCAAACCCGCGATGGGGCTGTCGCCGGGGCTGACACCATCGAAGGTAATGATGGCGATGACGTCCTACTCGGTGGCAGTGGTGCCGACAACGTAGCGGGCCAGGTCGGAGACGACATTCTTCTGGGTGATAACGGTGTCGTTGAACTCAGCGAGGGGCAGCTCAGCCGCATCGCTTCTACCGATCCCACGGTGGGTGAGGCGGATCAGCTCACGGGTAATGAGGGCAATGATGTTGTGATTGCCGGGGCTGGGGATGATACTCAGGTGTTTGGCAATGCCGGGGATGACATTCTCCTGGGCGACAACGGTCAGGTTCTGTTTACGGCGGGTGAGGTGAGTCGGATTGAGACGACGGATCGGGCTGAAGGGGGAAGCGATCGCCTCGAAGGCAATGAAGACAACGACATCATTCTGGGCGGCGCAGGCAAGGACGAAGTCCTAGGCCAAGCCGGAGACGACATCCTCCTCGGTGACAACGGTTATCTCGACTACAGCATCGATGGCAACACAACCACCTTGGATGAAATTTCCACGCCGGATAGCGATAGTGATATCGGCGATGAGGATACGCTGGTGGGAGACATCGGCGACGATGTGGCCATCGGTGGTGCCGCCAATGACACCATCTTCGGCAACGACGGCAACGACAAGCTCCTGGGCGACAATGGTCGCGTCACATTCACAGGCGGTGTCGTTAACACGATTGAATCCCGCGATGTGACCGTCGCCGGTGATGACAGCATCGAAGGCAACGCGGGCGAAGATATTCTGCTGGGCGGTAGCGGTGCAGATACCGCCAAGGGTCAAGCCGACAACGATATCGTTCTGGGTGACAGTGGCAGCATCGAATTTGTTCAGGGTGCAGGCGGTAATCAACTCAGCCGCATTGTTTCCACCGAGTCCGGTTTCGGTGGCAACGATATTCTTAGCGGTGACGAAGCCGATGACATCGTCTTTGGCGGTGCAGGCAATGACCAAGCCACCGGTAACGCGGGCAAGGATGTTCTCCTGGGTGACAACGGTCAGATTAGCTATGCCAATGGCGAAATCACCCGCATCGAAAGCACGAATCCCGGCATCGGCGGTACGGATACGCTCTCGGGCAATGATGGCAATGACGTGATTCTCGGCGGCTTCGGGAACGACACGGTTACGGGCGAACTGGGCGACGACATCCTGCTCGGCGACAATGGCTATCTTGAATACGGCAGCGATGGCAACACAGCCACACTGGATGAAGTGGCAACCCCCGCAGCCAGTGCAGAGCTGGGCGGCCAGGATAATCTGGATGGTCAGGACGGGAATGACATCATTGTCGGTGGTGCGGACAATGACCAGCTCTCGGGTCGCACGGGCCAGGACAAGCTTCTGGGGGATAACGGCAAGCTGACGTTTGTGCAGGGGCAACTCGTGAAGCTGGAGAGCTTGGATCCGGCGATCGCAGGCAACGACACCCTTGACGGCCACGACGATAACGACGTCATCCTCGGTGGCTCTGGCAATGATCAAGCCACGGGCCATGCCGGTGACGACATCATGCTGGGTGATAACGGCCAGGTCATCTTCGAGCAAGGGATTGCCCGCAATATTGAAACCATCGCAGTCACCGTGGGGGGCACAGATACCCTGGTCGGCAATACCGGCAAAGACCTCATCCTGGGGGGCCAGGGCAATGACACTGCCACGGGTAACGAAGACGATGACACGATCCTGGGCGATAACGGTCGTGTCACGAGAGATGCAGCGGGGATTAACATCCAAGTGGCAACCACCGACACAGGCGTGGGTGGCAACGACAACTTGAGCGGTGATGCTGACAACGACGTCATCATCGGCGGCGGGGCTGATGATACGGCCACCGGAAATGCGGGCAATGATTTCCTCTTCGGTGATGATGCCCAGGTGGATTACAGCGGTGGTGTCATCAGTCGGGTTGAATCCCGAGCCTTCGTGGTGGGTGGCAACGACAACCTCAGCGGCAACGACGGCAATGACGTCGCCTTCGGTGGGTCAGGCAATGACCAAGTGAATGGTGATGCTGGGGCCGACATCCTGCTGGGTGATAACGGCTTCGTTAATTACGCTGCCGATGGCAACCTCGCAACCGTCGATGAAGTGGCAACCCCAAGCTTTGGGGCTGAGACTGGGGGCAATGACTCCATCACGGGGGGGAGCGGCGAAGATGTGATTCTTGCCGGTGCTCAAAATGATGTTGTTGCGGGGGGACAAGGCAAGGACATTATCCTGGGCGACAACGGCACCGTGACCTATGCCGGCGGCATTGTTGCCCAGGCACAAACTCAAAACCCGGAATTGGGTGGCCGTGATTCGCTCCAGGGCAATGAGGCGGATGACCTGATTCTGGCGGGTAATGGCAATGACTTGGTGGAAGGTAATGCTGGAAACGATGTCATCCTCGGAGATAACGGCCAAGCGACCTATGCAGGCGGTGTCCTCTCCCAGGTGGTGACGCTGAGTCCTGAACTGGGCGGCGATGACGAACTCTGTGGCAATGACGGTGATGATGTCGTCATGGGCGGCCAAGGTAACGACAAGATGACCGGTGATGCCGGACGCGATGTCATGCTGGGGGACAACGGCCGCATTGACTATCAATCGGGTCAAGTCAAAGATGTGACTACAACCAGTCCTGAGCTGGGTGGGGCTGACAATATTGACGGTGGTAGTGAAGATGACCTCATCTTCGGTGGGGCTGGCGGTGACTTTGTTCAGGGCGGGAGCGGCAAGGACGCGATCGCTGGAGACCACGGCAACGCAACCTTCGCCTTTGCAGGGGATGCGATCGCACCGGCTGACACCAACCTCTCCACCCTCGATTTCATTACTGTCACCGATGTCACCTTGGGCGGAGACGACATTCTCCTGGGTGGCCTCGATGACGACACGATCTTTGGGGGCACCGGCAACGATCGCATCCATGGGGATGGCTTCAATGTGGGAGGTGGCACAAATCCTGCCGCAAACTTTGGCGGGGTGGCGATCGCCCTGGGCGACTTCGACGGCGATGGTACCCAGGATGTACTGCTGCGGAACCCGAGCACCGGGCAGCTTGCGATTCAGTTTGTCCAGGGCAACAGCATTCGTGAAACGCTGATCGTGAATGGTCCCACCATTCGAGACTTTTATTGGGAGGTTGCCGCCGCCGCTGACTTCACGGGAGATGGTCGCAGTGACCTGGTCTGGCACAACCGACGGACGGGGCAGGTGGTGTTCTGGCAGATGTCCGGTAGCCAGGTGGTGAATGCGTTGGTTCCTCAGATGCCTCACCTCAATAAGGATTGGGCGATCGCAGGGGTCGGTGACTTTAACGGCAATGGTCAGGCGGATCTCTTCTGGCAAAACCAGCGCGATGGCCGCACGGTGGGTCTGCTGATGCAGGGCATTCAAGGGGTGCAGTTTGTGGCGGTGGATGTTAACGCAACCCCCATTACCACGGCTGCGGACGCTGCGGCCCTGAGCCAAGGCTTGTCCCCAGCCCCTGTGGCGAAGGTCTTTGCGGATCCTGAGCAGAGCCTACAGGCATCTATTGCCAGCGAGAATCCTCAGGGTGGCAGCGATGCGGATATTATCCTGGGTGACCACGGCAAGCGCTACTTCCGTCTGGCTCGGGAGAATAGCTATCAGGCCATTGCGATCGCCATCAACAACGGCGGCGGCAACGACTCCATTTTTGGTGGCCAGGGCGACGACAAGATTCTTGGCCAACAGGGCAATGACTACATCAATGGCGGCACGGGGGAAGACGACATCATCGGTGGCCACAACGCCATCGGTGGTTCCGATGGGGCAGACACCATTGATGGCGGCGACCAAGCCGACGTGGTTTTGGGGGACAACGGCAGTATCACTCGCCGCCCCGTGGCGGCCGGTTCGGAAGTTTGGCAACGCTATCCCGCACCGTTCGCTGATGTGATTCGCGACGTGGTGCGCTTTGATGATGCCGATGGCCTAGCAGCGGGAGACGTGATTCGCGGCGGCAGCGGCGATGATATCCTCGAAGGCCAACGCGGTGAGGACAACATCCAAGGCGGTACGGGGGATGACGAAATCACGGGGGGTCTGGGTCGTGACACGCTGTTGGGTGACGATGGCAACGACACGATCCTGGGCGATAGCGGCGCGATTATTCGCACCTATAACGCCGATGGCACCCCCCAAATTGACCCCAACGGTTCCTGGCATCGGGACGTGATTCTGACGGATACCGGGCGCGTGGTTGGGGCCAAGGATCTGGCGGCTGGACTCAGTGCCCAGGAAATTGCGGAAGCCGATCTGATGGTTCTGAGTGGCCTCTACAACCCGGACGGCAGTCGCGTCCTGCGCCCAGATGGCAGTTGGGCGACGGTGATCCAGTCCATCGAACTCGTGCCCGACGGTGATGACTTCATCGACGGTGGCCAGGGCGATGACCAAATCTTTGGCCAGGGCGGCAACGATGCGTTGAATAGCGGTGAAGGCGAAGACTACGCCGAGGGCAACGGCGGCAGTGACCAGATCCAGGGCACCGCCGGTAACGACATCTTTGTCGGCGACGATCGCACGAGTGCCGTGCCTTGGGCGTCGGGTCTGCCCAACGTGACCCGTGGCATTAACCTGATTAGCCAGGCCGGGGGCTCTAACCTCCAGCTCGGTCAGTTCGGCTCGGTCATCACGACGAATATCAATCTGACGGCGAACCCTGAGCAGGGCTTCTTGCCGACGCTGGCGGTGGCCAATGAAGGACAATCATCTACGTCTCTGGGGTCTCCCGTTTCCGGTGTGACCAATGCCCTCGGCCAGATCGTCAAGCCCCTGGTGCGGATTGTCCCCGGAACCTCCGGACGTTCGCAATTTCTCCCCGGTCCCGATACCCTCTCGGGCGGCGCTGGCCAGGATACGTTGATTGGCGACAATGTCATCAGCACGATGCCGGTGCGGACGGGCAATGCTGCGATCGACGGTACGCTCCAGGAACTCACCCGCGAACTCAATCAGGTCATTTACGATCTGCATGACATCGAAATTGGCTGGGATCACCTGACCCAGGCAGGACGTCAGACCATTCTGGTGGGCAAAGACACCCTCGATGGTGGCGGCGATGGCGATTTGATTGTGGGTGACAACATGGTGCTGATGGGTCCACTGGAAACGGCATTGCCCACCACGACGGAGAATCTGCAATCCCTGTTGAATGACCTGCGCGGCATCACAGCTCAGTTTGATCAGCAAGTGCTCAACGCCGTCAATACGCTGCCTGCGGCCAGTACCCCGGGGTACCTGCCCAATGTGCTTGATCAGGGCAACGACACCCTGACCGGCGGCAGCGGCGACGACTATCTCTTTGGTGATGATGCTCTCTTCCTCAACCCCATCATGGACGAAGCCGTTTACACCCCCGGCAGTTTCTGGGATTACGGTTTCTCGCAACAGCGCCGTGGGACGAGCCGTAACCTGCGCGATTGGGATCAGTACCGCGGCAACGATACGCTGATTGGCAACGACGGTAATGATGTGGTCATGGGCGACCACGCTACGGTGGTGACGCCGATTATTACGCAGTTCACGGATGCGAACACGGTCAGTCGAAATCTGGAGCTGCTGCGGGAGGATGTGGAGACGTTCCTACGGGATGTATATGAGGATGACTATGGTATTGCTCACTCGCTGCGTGACCAATCTCATGTCCTATCTACGGGGAACGATATTCTTTCTGGAGAGATTGGGGAAGACTTATTGGTAGGGGATGCAGCAACGGTGATTTTGCCCTGGCTTAAAACGGCCACGGGCGGACAAACCACGCTCTCGGTGCCGCTGCGTGATGGATATCTGGATGTGGACAACCAAGCCCACAACTTCTTCCAGGGTCCGGTGAAGCAGCATGACCTGGTCCATCGCAACTTGGATGTGGCAACGGCGATCGCCAATGACACGTTCTACGGCGGTGACGGCAACGATGTTGTCTTCGGACTTCGCGGGGCTGATCAGCTCTTCGGTCAAGCGGGCGATGATGCGCTGTTTGGCGGTGACGATACGGATCCGGTGCTCGATGGTGGCACTGGAAACAATATTGAGCGAAATTCCAATCCGAGTGCTCGGGATGAGGATTTGGTCAATGCTGCGGTGAATGCGCGGCTTATTAACCTGCTCAGCCCGATGTTGCAACAGCATTTGGTGTCACTCAGCCAGGCCAAGCCTCAGGCTGCGGGTCCCGGTGGTTTCCGTGTTGGTCTTCCTCAGTAGTTGAGGGCTTGTCATTCTGGGTTCTCCAGAGATGACTGGGCCGTTGCGCCGTTGCCGTTGGTGACGACGGCTCTTCCGGATCTTCCCTCTGGGCCTTCCCTCTGCACATTCTCTCTGTGCATTCTCTCTGTGCATTCTCTCTGCTCAACTCAGCGGTGTCTGTCAATAATGCTCGAATGAAAATGCTCGAACGAAGCTCGAACGAAGCTTGAGTGGAGACTTCAGGATGCTCCCTTCTACCTGATTGTGCCGAACAGTGGAATAAATCATGATCTCACAGCCCCAAAAACAGCCTCAAACCGAGACAATTCCCGTTAAGGCGATGCCATCGGCTTTGCCAAGGACGCTTTCTAAGGCCCTTTGCCTTGGCATCTTCACCCTAGGATTAGGGGTTGCTTTGGGCAGTCCTGTTCTGGCACAGTCTACAGATTTATCTAGCATGGAACAGCGGCTGCTCGATCTGGAAATGCGTCAGCGGGAACTGATGGATGAGATCGATGCCCTGCGAGGCCAGTTGGCAGAGCAAGAATTAGATTCTGCGATCCATACTGCGGCTGACCCCGTGGCTCAACCGATACTGAGCGATACTGAGCGGCCCCAGGGTTTGTTGCTCTCTGCGGAGGTCTTGCAGCTCAAGCCAACGGTGTCGGGCGGTATTGATTTTGCCATTGAAGATCCAGGGGATGCCCTGGCGGTTGGGGGGAACCTGGCCACACTGGACTATCACAATGCGACGGATGTCCGTTACGGTGTCGGTTTCCGCAAGGGCAATGTGGATGTACAGGCCCGCCTGCTGAGTATCGATACTGAGGCCCGTTCCAGCGCTGAGCGTCCGGATGGCGGCTTTTTATTCACGACGTTGACCCACCCGGCACAAAACGACAGTGCAGAAACGGCGGAGGCGGAGACGCGCTTGGAGTACAGCACGGCTGATCTTGAGCTGGGCTATGCGTTGCAGGCGCATCAAAATTTTGATGTGCGTCTGTTTGCGGGTCTGCGGTTTGCGGACACAGATCAGGATTTTGAGTTTGACTACGATGGTCGCGACTTCACTGAAACGGAGGTGGAGATTAGTCGAGACTTTTCGGGCTTTGGTCCTCGTATTGGTGGTGATGTGCGCTGGCTGATGGGCTCTGGCTTTAGTGCTTTTGGTCGGGCGGCGGGCTCGCTGTTGGTGGGGGATATGCGATCGCGCTACACCGAAACTGACAACAGTGGCCAGGATCTCGTGGCGGATCTTGACCGTACCAATCGCGATCAGCTGATTCCGGTGGCAGAACTGGCTTTGGGCCTGGGATGGTCCGGCAAGTTGAGCAAAGAACTTGGGGCTGAGCTAAGCGTCGGCTATGAATACCAAAATTGGTTTAATGCCTACAACACCTCGACGTTTGTCGATGATTCGAGCCCCGCTGTTTTGAGTGAGCGCTCCGGTGACCTTAGCTTCCGAGGTTTCTTTGTGAAGACTGGCTTGTCGCTGGATTTCTAGACCTGACGATGTTCTGACGGTGAATCGCCCCAGTCCTCGACTGGGAGGACTGGGGCGATGACGTTTATCCGCTTGAGCTTTGCCTTTATGCTTGCAGTCAGGCTGCAACCCAGGCTGCACAACCCAGGCTGCCAGTAAGAGCAGATGACTTGCTAATCCCGGAGATCGAAGACGTAGAGCCGTGCTTTGGCATCACTAACGATGTAGAGGCGATGGGTTTCTGGGTTGATGGCAATTCCTTCGGCTTGCTCAATTTCTTGGTATTGACCTTGCTTCCCGTAGGCAAGTCTGGCGCTTTGGAGGACACTGTTGCTGTGCCAATCGTATAGAAAGAGGCGTTGGCCTTGGTCACTGATGATCCAGAAGCGATCGCGGCTTTCGTCGTAGCAAAGGTCTGAAAAATCAAGCTCATCGCCTTCGGGATGCAAAAAACCGTTGTCGGCATTCAAGCACCGGGAGGCTCGAAGGGTTGTCAAGTCGGGTGACACTTCGAGCAATAAACCCGGTGACCCTTCTTTGAGGACGAAGATGCTATTGGTGGTTGAATTCCAGGTGATTCCTTCCAGTCCTTTGTTGGCCGTCGCACTAGTGAAGTATGGGGCGATCGCTTGGTAGCCTGCCATGTCCTGAAGACGTTGTTGTTGGGCGATCGCCTGCTTGGCTAGATTAATTTTGAGAATGGCATTGTTCTCTTCTTTGACCGCGAGCAGAAACTTTCCAGTGGGATCAATCGCAATGCCTTCCAGTCCTTTTTCGGAAATATTGAAACACTTGCTCTTTTTTAAGTCACCATCAAGGCCCATTTTGAAGATTTTCGGGGTGTCGTCGCTAACCACCCAGAGTGCCTTCTTCCCATGGGAAAGGACCAGCCCTGAGGGCTCATGCAGCCCTTCTGCGGTGTGGCCAATTTTGAAGTTATTCAGATAGGTCAGGCTGAAGTGAGTGCCACGGTGAGCTGATGATGTCATGACTTCAATCCATCTTGCGCTAGAGGTCTTCATCTGCTCTCTGAAAGGCAGGGCGTTCCATGAGTCGATGAAGATAGGTTTTTACGGGACTGTCCTGGTTCATCATGCCGAGTGTCAATCCCCATAGTAGGACACCTCCTGTCAAAACTGTTGAGTCAATGACTGTTGAGTTAATTACTGTTGAGTCAATTGGGTCCACTTCAGATTTGAACAGGACCTTGATCCACAACAACGACCACGTTGGCTGCAAGCTTCTCCAAGTCATCCAAATGAGCTTTGATTTCGATGTTTCTGGCCATAAAATCCTTTGTTTTGAGTTCTTCTCAGTTCCTTGAAACGAGACAATCTCTCCCATAGAAATGCTGGGGTTTAAGAAGCAATGATCTCAAATAAATCCGTTGAGTTGACGCGATTCATTCCGGCTGCCGCAAACCTTGCATAGGCTGCATCCGCTTGCTCCGTAAAGTCCACCACCCCCGGCACCACCACTGGAGACGTACAGTCCTCCAATAAATAGACCTTCCGCGCCAACCTTGGATCCCGCAGCTCAATTTCATCCAGCAGATCCGCTACCGTCCAGGCAACACAGTGACTCTTCGCCTGCCCTGCCACCAGAATGGTATCGAAGTTCAAGAGGTGGTCAATGAAATCGACATTTTTCTGGGCAATCATCTCTCCCCTCGACCCCTCCAACACCTCCGGTCGCAACACCGAATAGTTCTCCGTCAACGGATTGCCCCCCTTCAGCTCAAATCGTGTGGGTTGCTGCCGTGCGATGTTGTGTACAAAACAAGCCTCCTCAAAGACCGACACCAATGCATGGCCCACCCCACCCAACATCGAGTGATAGGGCCAAATGGTCAGCGGGTACTTGCCGTCCTGGCTCAGCCGCCGTGCATAGTGCAGCGCATAGTCCTGCAATGACGCCAGAGTCTTACCCAAGCCGACGGCCAGAGCTGGATTCACCCGCCACTTCTCCTGCACCACCTCATCCAATCCAATCATGGTCATGGGATCGGGATGATTGCCCTCTCCATCCACCCAGAAAAGCGCGTGAAAAATCTGCGCCGCCGTGTGCGTATCCATCGTCGGTGCAATCTCGGTAATACAACCCAAGTTGCGATAGATAAACTCGCACAGGCGTGCCGTATCATCCACGGCCCCTGTCCCGGAGCGCCCACCGACAAACAGCTCAAACTCTGGCAGGCAAAATGTGTTCTGGACGTCAATGGCGAGCAGGCAGACCCGTTTTTCGTCGGTGCTGGCCAGTGGAATGCTTTGCTGCGTGGCCCAGGCTTTCGCCTCCGCGGCCCGAGTCTGATACGGCACACGATAGAGCTGACGTGCAGCATTACGATCAAAAAAGCTTGGCAAGGGAAATGTCATGGTTGTCACCATTGATAAAGTTAATTTACGTATTGATAAGCACTTATTTGAAGATGATTAAGCGGTATTAAGTAGTACGGGAAAATTGATGTCAATTCATTGGTGGTCATGGCTTATCAGAGTTCTCTATCCCCCTTGGTGATTCGAGCTGGGAAAGCGTTGGGGTCCGTCTGCAGCTTTAGCTTTTATGTCACGGAAGGTGGTGTCTGTCGCGAACAACATGCCGCCAACGCTCACTCCGTGGAAGTGGCTCGGGCATTCATCCTGCGCTGGAAACAGGAGGGCGGTGAGGTGATCGACCTGCGTAATGCCGATGGACTCCAACGGGCACAACCCTTGGCCTCGTCATCTCAGCGCAGAAGCCTGAGAGTTCGGCATCGTTCCAATCTGAGTCCCTACGGCGTTAGTGCTTCTTCGCTCAGAACGGCTGCTTATTAAGTGAATTTGGCTCGAAACGTTTGGCTCATCTGCTTCAAGGGTTCATCCAATCGAGACCAAGTGTCTGCGGCGATCGCTCCCGGAACCTCCCCATAGAACGCCTCCGCAACTGCCCCCGTGATGCAGGTCAGCGTATCGCTGTCACCGCCCAGGGAAACCGCATTACGAATCGCATCCTCAAAGTCAGCCGAAGCCAAAAACGCAATCATGGCCTCGGGGACCGTTTTCTGGCAGGACTCGTTGTATTCGTAGACCCGACGTAGCTCATCCAAGTTACGCTTCAGGTCATAGCCAAATACCTGCTCGATCCGGCTGCGAATGTCCGCTTTTGTGCTTCCGGTTCGGGCCAGGAAAATTGCAGCGGCAGTTGCTTGAGCACCTTTGATGCCTTCGGGATGGTTGTGGGTTACCGCTGCCGAGCGCTCTGCTTCTGCCAACACCCCGTCCCAGGTTTCAAATGCCCAACCGATGGGGCTGACCCGCATGGCTGAACCATTGCCCCAACTTCCATAGGGCTGAGGCTGGGGCGATCGCGCCCAATCCTGAAACCTCGCCCCATAACCGCCACAGGGGTTGGGATAGGCCTGGGCATAGCGTTGAATCACGGTTGCATAGTCACCCCCATTCAAAATCACATCAGCCACGGCTACGGTCAAAATGCTGTCGTCGGTATAGCAGCTGTCTGCCGTAAATAGTGGAAACTCCTTGGTCTTGTGGTTCTTGAATTCATACACCGAACCGATGGTATCCCCCGCGATCGCGCCCAACATAGCGTTACCTCCTTGCTGTTCACCAAAGCCGCCCATCGAAGCCGCCTATCGAAGCCGCTGAACGGAGCTGTCTTTGTGTATTTCTTACACACTAAGATAGTGTCGAAATAACACAATGTCAATGTAGAATCGAAAGCATTCTATTCTCTTGCCCTTCAGCCTTTATCTTTTTGGTGCTCCATGTCCCACACCTATGATTACCCTCGCCCCGCACTCACCGTAGACTGCGCTGTCTTCGGGTTTGACAGTCAGGGTGGGGACGAGGGCTCGCTCAAGTTGCTGCTGATCCAGCGCAAGCTGCCCCCGTTTGAGGGGCAGTGGGCGTTGCCGGGGGGATTTGTGGAAATGAACGAGACTTTGGACGAGGCCGCTCGGCGCGAACTGCTAGAGGAAACGGGGGTTGAAGATATTTTTTTGGAGCAGCTCTATACCTTTAGCGGTCTCGATCGCGATCCCCGCGAGCGAATTGTTAGTGTCGCTTACTACGCTCTCATTAACCTGGAAGAACACCCGCTCCAGGCGGCGAGTGATGCCGAGGATGCCCAGTGGTTTGCGGTGCGGGCGTTGCCGCCTTTGGCCTTTGACCACGCCGAGATTTTTCAAGTGGCGATCGCCCGTCTCCAGGGCAAGCTCAGCTATGAGCCCATTGGCTTCGAGCTGCTGCCCCAAAAGTTCACGCTGACCCAGCTTCAGCAGCTCTATGAAACGGTCCTGGAAAAGACATTAGACAAGCGCAATTTTCGTAAGAAAATTCTCAAGACTGATTGTCTGATTCCCCTGGCAGAAAAGCAGCAAAACGTTCGCCACCGTGCGGCTCAGCTTTATCAATTTGATCAAGAAAAATACCAGACTCTGAAGCAGGCCGGTTTTCTATTCGAGCTTTAGGACCGTTTGAGCTTTAGGACTGTGCTTGACGGTCATGGCTTTGGCCCGGGGGATTGGGCATCGCTTTGTTTTCCGGCCTCTGGTTTGTTTGGTGTGGCCTTACGGACTTTGCTTGCTATGCCTTCTTTTGTGGCTAGCTGTGCGCAGATCGTCCGGTATCGAGCTGAACGCTGCCATATTTTGGGGCTGGAGATTGGAGCCTTAAGCGATTTCTAGAAATCTTTGTCCCACGGGCAATCTGGGGATCAATCCCCAGGCTGAAAGCAAATGCCGGTTAAAATCGGCTCACAGAAATCGTCGTAACTTTAATCGTCATAACTTTTCTCTAGCCTGCCTTAGCAGGGTTTCGCTCTGAGCTGTGGGTTTAGCTCACAGCATCAGGGGAGTCAGGTGCCTCCTTTTTTAGAGAATGCCTTAGACAAAATTTCTCCGTCTATGTGTCGGACTTACAGAGTCTTTTTTATACTTAGATCTTAAAAGACTGAACCGAACCAGTTTCGGCAAGTTCGTCATCAAAGTGGCAACACCTGGGTGGGCCCCTGACCCCATAGACAGAAACTGAAGGGTATGGAACAGTATTGCGGGACTGCTTTTTATCCTCCAGAAGAATAGATAGAGAGCAGGGTTGAGTGTCCCGCCAGAATGATGCGAGGCCTTGCCTTTCATACCACAAAATCAATAAAAATACATAAATTTTCTATGTATTTTGTGTGTATTTTTTGTAAATTCTTCATGTTGTGTCGTCCTGTATTACTACGGAGTTTGAAGAACAGCTTTATGATAGCTCTATCAAATTTTGGACATTAAGCCCTCAGCCATCTGTGCTTTCTTTGCAAAAGAGCTGTGTGTGGCAGTGTCCTTTGAGTCATAAGGTGAGCAAAATGCATATCTACATCTACCGAGCACGCCCCAGGCCAGGCTTGCTTGATTCAGTCTTTTGTGAAGCGTCCGCCAACTGCCATGGCTCGCGAAGTTCGCTCTCTTCATCTTCATCAACTTTGCGCTAGGTCATTACTTTTCGGTGTAGACGTCTGTCCTGATCTGAGTCTGCCTGAATTCTTGGCTCTTGTTTTATTCTTTTTGGGAGATCTCAGTGCCTCGACCGATCACTTGCTATCGGCTTTTGCTGATTGTCTGGAGCGAGTGATCTGGGGTGTGTGGAGATTTTTCTTGCTCACATTTTGATCTGGTGTTAGCTCGTTTATTGGCTGCGATTTTGCTGGGAAATTAATTTCTGGTCGAATCGTCTCTGAATGCTTGCTTGTTTTGTGCGCTTTGAATGTTCTTTCATTTCAAAGCCAGTCTGTGTGCTTTGCCCCCAAGCATTAGGAATTGCATTTATGAAAGTCCTGTTGGTTTGTACTTCGGGAGGCCACTTTTCAACGATGCGTGGTCTCAAGTCATTTTGGTCCGCTCATGATCGAGTTTGGTCTACGGACTTTAAGGATGATACGTCTTCATTAGCGGCCGAGGAGCAAGTCTATTGGCTGCCCTACCAAGCCCCGAGAAATGTGTGGCAGTTTTTGAAGAATATTCCGGCTTCTATCCGCATTGTTTGGCGAGAAAAGCCAGATGTTATCCTTTCAACGGGAGCGAGTATTGCGGTTAATTTTGCGATTGCGGCAAAACTGAATGGCACCCGATATATCTTTGTCGAAAGCATCTCCCGTTCACACAAACTCAGTCTTGCCGGTCAGTTGGTTTATTACCTTTCCGACGATTTTTATGTGCAGTGGCCTGCACTCGCCAAAAAGTATTCCCGTGCTCGTTTTTTTGGCTTAGCGATTTAGAGCACCGTTCGAATGCTGCATTCGAACGGGCAATGAATCAAGTATTTTTGTGTGCCAAATATCACTTTTGTTTCCCCGTCCCTTGGCTTACTGTTTAGCTCCCCTGTTGAATTCATGATTACTGTCACCCTTGGAACCATTGGTTATCCGTTTGAACGAGCGCTCGTTTGGATTGAGCAATTATTGGAGACAAAAGTAATTGATGAACCCGTCTTTGTTCAGTATGGTTCCTCTAATATTGAGTCGATTGCTCGCCATCCCCTCGTGACAGCGATGCCAACGGTGCCCCGACCGTCCCTTGAGCGTTGGGTTGATCAATCTCGTCTTGTGATTGCCCATGCAGGTCAAGGGACCACCCGCATGCTGATTGAGCGGGAAGCGCACTTTATTCTGTTGCCTCGTCTGGCACAGCATGGGGAGCACGTTGATAATCATCAGCTCGCTTTTGCTCAATCGACCCAATCGCTCGGTGTGTTGCATGGTCTCTCGCTGACGGCGCTGAGGTCTGCGGTGCTCAACCCACCGCCCTTGGTCGAAACGGACTTCTTTGATGGTCCTAAGCTCTCGACCCATCTGCTCCAGAAATACCCAGCCTCCCAATCTCGGCGGGTCAAGTTGCTTCAGTCTGTTCAGTAGCATTTGTCTGCTTGGTTCTTTACGTCGCTGGTCTTTTTCTATGCGCATTATTGCTCAACCTGCGTTTGATAGCCGCAATCCCTACACCCGAAATCTTTATCGGCATCTACAGCGCCTGGAAGGTGTGAATGTCGATGAATTTTCCCTGGGTTCGCTGCTTTTTAATCACTACGATGTTTGGCATCGTCACTGGCCCGAGCGCAGTCTAAACCAGCGAAATTTTGTCTTGGTCTTCATTAAATTGATGGCGGCTTTGCTCTGCACAATCATTGCCAAGCTGAAGGGAACCAAAATTATTTGGACCGTGCATAATTTGCACTCCCATGAACAATACTATCCCAGGCTTGAAACTCAATTTTGGCGTTTCTTCATTGGCAGTTTAGATGGCTATCTCTGCCTTTCCCAACGCTCTCAGCAGCTTGCCATTCAGCGATTTCCAGGTTTGAACCAGCTCCCCGGCGAAGTGGTCTATCATCCCCATTACCGTGAAAATTATGTGAATCAAGGGGATCCAATCCAAGCACGGTATCGTCTGGGCATCGGCCGGGATAAAACCGTATTGCTGCTGTTGGGTCAATTGAGGGCCTATAAAAATATTCCAGCATTCATTGAACTGTTTCGACAAAACCCTGATCCACAGTTGGTTCTCTGCATTGCCGGTAAGCCAGCCCATGACGACTTGGCAGATGAGATCCGCACTGCTGCTCAGGGAGATTCCCGAATCAAGCTCTATCTCGACTATGTGCCTGATGAACAGGTCGAGCATTTTATGAATGCAGCTGACCTCGTCGTTGCTCCCTATCGGGAAATTCTTAATTCTGGGGCCGTTCTGCTTGCCCTGTCGTTCAATCGTCCTTTTCTGTCGCCAGCGATGGGATCGGTGCGTGAGATGGCTAATGTGGTAGGTGACGCCTGGGCGTTTACCTATACCGCGCCTCTCGATTCGGACACCTTGGCTCGGGCGATCGCTTGGTCATCCCAGAAGCGCTCTTCCAGTGCTCCCCTCGATAATTTTTCCCCCGAGGCGATCGCCAAGGAGACCCTTAAAGCCTATGGGCGATTTTTGTCGCAGGGGCATCAAACGCAAAATCGGCCCCCAAGCTTAGAAGTTGGGATGAAGCGCTGGTCCTGAATTTTTTCGCTTCAATCAACGATTGCTTTAAGGAAACCCATGAGAACGAGGACATTTCGATCGTGACCCTGCCCCATCCCCCGCAAAACGTTCCCTTTGTTTCAGTCATCATTCCAACCTTCAAAGATAGCGAAGCCCTCGCAGTTTGCCTCCAAGCCCTTCATCAGCAAACCTATCCCCGCGAACAATACGAAATTATTGTTGTTAATAATTGTCCAGCTGAGCCCCTGCCCCCATCGCTGCCGCTTTCAGCTAATACCCTTGTTGAAGCGGAGTGGAAAAAAGGATCCTATGCTGCGCGTAATCGCGGGATTCAGGTGGCAAAAGGTCAGGTTCTTGCCTTTACGGATGCTGACTGTATTCCGGCCCCAGATTGGTTAGCCTCGGGGATACAGGCTTTGAACCAGTCGCATCGTTCCTGTGATCTTTTAGCGGGCAACATCGAAATATCAGTGCCTCCCCTCGTAGACTGTACGGCCTTTGAACTCTACGAGCTGGTCCAGGCCTTTGACCAAGAGCAGTATGTCTGCCGCGATCGCTATGGTGCAACGGCAAACCTCTTTGTCGCTCGTCGGGTCTTTGACGCGGTGGGTCTCTTCAGCGAAGAGCTGCAATCCGGTGGGGATTTTGAGTGGGGACGTCGTGCGACCCGCCAGGGCTTTTCGCTTCTCTATGCACCACAGGTCAGAATTACGCACCCCGCTCGAAAATCACTCGACGAGATGATTAAAAAGACGCGGAGGATTATCAAAGGACACAATACGCTCATGCGGAGGGATTTATATCCTTCCTCTCGATTTGTATTGGCTTTCTTTGCGGATCTACTGTTTCCCTATCGCTCCATTCCAAGTATCTTTTCGAATCGTCGGCTGAGTCAATTTTCGCTTAAGTTGAGAGTGTCTTTTGTCTCTGTTTTGATTCGATATATCAGGGCATTTTATCGATTTAAGTTCACATTGAGATACCAATTGGATTAACGTTTTATTGGGGTGTCGTTACGTCTTCCTTGCTGCTCTCAGCATTTTTTGTCGGTTTTTTATGGGGTTTGAGTCATGGTGATGTCAGGAGCCAATACAGATATGAATCAATATCTAGCTGTCATTCGACGCCGATGGTTGCTCATGTTGGCTGTGATGGGCTTGAGTTTGGGAACTGCCTTTGGGCTGGCCTTTCGAGAGGCTAAGACCTATGCGGCGGAGGAGAAAATACTGGTGCGCTCTGATCGCTCACCTTCCCTAACAGGTCTGGACCAAAATGGTTTGGATGCCCTCGGTAATCTCAAAGCTTTGGGACGATTGAGTGACCCCATTGCAACGGTTGTGGAATCGATGCGATCGCCGTCCTTGCTGAACCTTGCTGCTGACTTTCTCCAGTCCGATATCGCTGAGCCCGATAGAGTTCCCCCCAATGAACTACTCGACAATCTAGAGATCAAGCCGGTTCCCGGCACCGATATTATTAGTGTTCGCTACACTCATCCCTCGCCCGAATTTGCGGTGGAGGTTGTGCGTACCGTGACGGACCTCTACATCCAATCTGACATCCAGGCGAATCAGGCGCAGACCTCTAAAGCTCGACAGTTTATTGAAGTGAGCTTGCCTGGGGTAGAAGCCGAATTACGTCAAGCCGAGCAAGATCTTCGCCAGTTTCGTGAGGCCAATCGAGCTGCTTCCCTAGAGAATGAGTCTGAAGAACTGGTGAAATTACTCGCTCGACTGGAAGAGAAGCTGGTCGATAATCAGTCGCGGCTTACGGTGGCGGCGGAACAGGTCAACGGCCTGCGAGGAAAACTGGGCGTCCCCTCGGAGCAGGCGGTGACTTCCGTCAAACTCAGTCAAACGGCGAGTGTGCAGAACCTGCTCGAAAAGCTGGAAGCCTTGGAGAGCGAACTCGATACCCAACGCACCATTTATCAAGACAATCATCCCGTCATTCTGGCGCTCACTCGGGATATCGAATCGGTCAAAATGCGTCTGGGAGACCGAGTTAGCGATGTTGTCGGCCCAGAAGCGATGACCGGAATTTCGCGTTCTCAGCTTCAGATGGGAGCACTGCAACAGCAGTTCACTGCCGACCTTGTTCGCTCAGAACTCGATCGCAATAGTTTAATGCAGGAGCAACAGCAGCTGCAGTCTGTGTTGGGAGCCTATCGCCAGCGCTTGGACCTGCTGCCCAGGCTAGAGCAACAGCAAGAGATGTTGACCCGACGTCTTAATGCCTCTAGAAATACCCATGAGACGTTGTCTAAGCGTCTACAGGAGATTCAGCTTGCTGAAAACCAGTCCGTGGGCAATATCACGAAGATTGCAGCTGCAACCATGCCCATGGATCCAGTGGCCTCCAGCAAAAAACTGATTTTGGCGGGAGGACTGTTGTTTGGCAGTTTGATGTCAATTTCCTTGGCCTTTTTAGTCGATTGGCTGGATCGCTCCATCAAGACTGCAGGAGAAGCCCAGCAGATTGCGGGATATCCCATCCTGGGTGTCATTCCCAAAACGGGCCAATTGGTTTCCCACATTGCGAGTTCCACTGTGCTACGGGATGGGGCAGCATCGGACAAGTTGGAAGGGGCCTATCGCGCCTTGCAAACCAATCTGCACTACGCCCTGCGTGAGGATATTCGTACGCTGCTGATTACTAGTGTCCAGGCCGGGGAGCGGCAAACCGAAACCGCCATTAATCTAGCGGCGACGATGGCTAGTCACCAGCAGTCCGTTCTGCTGATTGATTTGGATACCCAATCCCCCGAGATCGATCCTCAATTTCAACAGCTCTGGAGCCGTACAGGAACGCCTGGACTGGTGCAGGTGTTGAGTGATCAAGTAGAACTCTCAGAAACATTGCAACGGCCCGCTCCTCATTTATCAGTGTTGACCCTGGGGACAGCGCTGGAGCAGCGACCGATTCTGGCCTTGGAGAAACTGGCTGCGTTCTTAAAGCAGGCTAAGCGTAACTATCAATTTGTGATTCTGAGTGCTCCTGCCCTTCGTCAATCTGCTGAGGCGTTGGCCCTAAGTCGTGCTGTTGACGGCATGCTGTTAGTGGTGAATTCGAAGGTTTCCAGCAGTGATGATCTTGCGGCCTGTGCCAGTACGCTGCAACAGAGCCGTGCCAATGTTTTAGGGATGGTCTTGAACGACTGTTCTGCCACGCCCCTGGCCCCGGTTGCAGCGCTGGAGCAGCCTAAATCCAGAGTCGCTCATGAGCTGATCTCCCGTTCGTAAGCCAGTTTGTGTCAACCCGTCCCTAAGCCTGCTCCTAAACTTGTTCCTAGACCATTGCTAGACTAGCTCCTAGACATGGCCTAGGAACCCATTGCTGACTCACTGGGTTGCCTAGTAAATAATGTGGCTCAAACAGCAAGGCCCCAAAGCAATGCCTTTAAAAACACTGCCGATGAAACGTCTACCTGCTCGGATTCTCCAATCTTTTGAATATGGGTTTACCGTTGCAGCACTCATTCTGTATTCTGGCGGTCCCTTTACGGTTCTGTTGACCGGTGGGTTTAGTCAGGGCGATCAGCAAATTCAGCTGACGGACTTTCCCATCATGCGGCAGCTCTTTTCCCTTAGCTACCTTTGCATTCTATTTTTGCTGTCTGTGCACTGGAAAAAAGCGATTCGGGTTGCAAGCCGTGGGTTTTGCATCATGCCCTTGCTCGCTTTTGCGGCGGCCTCTGTGTTTTGGTCCGATTTTCCACAAATTACCCAAACTCGGGCGATCGCACTCATATTCACCAGCCTCTTTGGTCTTTACCTAGCCACGCGCTATCCCCCCAAGGAGCAGATACGGGTCATTGGACTGGCATTTGTCGGCATCGTTTTTCTCAGCTTTGCCTATGCAATTCTCATCCCTAAATACGGCATCATGGGCGGCATCCACGCAGGAGATTGGCGGGGGATTTACACCCACAAAAATAGCCTCGGGAAAATCATGTCTTTTGGGGGCAGCATCTTATTGCTCAATCTTTTGATCAAAACAAAGCGTCCTTTCGCGCGATACCTTTACTGCTTAGGGCTTGTGGGTGCATCAGCCTTGGTTGTTTTGTCAGGTTCCAGTGGTGCTCTGATCAATTTATTTAGCATGAGCTTGCTTTTGGTGCTCTGCCAGATCCTGCGGCTTAATAGTAAGTTATTGGTCTCTGTTGTCTCTGCGTTGCTTTGTGGTATCAGTGTTGCGGCATTTTTGATCGTTACAAATCTCGGTCAATTAGCCGTCATGCTGGGCAAGGATCCAACGCTAACCGGCAGAACCAAAATTTGGGCCCAGGTATTGCCTAAGATTATGGAACGTCCCCTCTTCGGCCATGGCTATCAAGGGTTTTGGCAAAAGTGGGATGGCGAATCCGCTGATGTTTTATATGGACAGGGATGGTTAGTCCCCCATGCCCACAATGGGTTTTTGGATTTGGCCCTTGACCTCGGCCTCATTGGATTGACTTTATTTATCCTTGGATTTGTACTCACGCTGTTTCGCTCGCTCTATCTCTTTCAACAGCACCGGAACCTCGAAATTCTATGGCCTGTTTTATTGCTTTTCTTCTTTCTGATCGCCAACATTGCAGAGAACACAATGTTGAAACGCAACGACCTCTTCTGGGTTCTCTACAGTAGCTCTACATTCCTCGTTTATTCTGTTCGAATGCAGTCACCTCGGCAAATTACTCAGCAATCTGCTGCCAGGGTGGAAAGCCATGCTGTCACTTGGATTGGGATGAATAATCCATGATGGTTTTCCTGCAAAAGCGATGGCAAGACGCCAGGAAGTTGACTCGTCTATCGGTTGTACGCGGCGCAGCTTCTATTTTTGTTGCGCAGTTCCTACGGATTTTTGTTCAGCTATTTTATTTTGTTCTGCTGACTCGAACACTTGGGGTCAATGAGTATGGTCTTTTCGTTGGCACCATGGCCTTTGTCAAGTTGTTCTACCCCTTTTCTAGCTGGGGATGGCCGCAGATTCTGGTGAAAAATGTCTCCAGAGATCGTCGTGTGCTGCCTGTGTATTGGGGCAATGCATTGCTCGTTTCGGCTGTTTTTGGCGGTTTTCTGACAGTCCTGCTGACGTTCCTTGCCTCTTCTCTTTTTAGCGGATTGGGCTCGACTCGGATTGTTTTTCTGATTGCGATCGCCGAGTTGATCTTTGCCCGCTTTTATGATGTTTCTCTCAAGGTTTTTGCTGCGCTTGATCAATTCAAACTCAATGCAGTGAATCAATTTCTGCTTTCAGTTGGAAATTTTCTGGCTGTGGCGAGCTTTGCTTTCTTGCTTGATATCCATAGTGCTTTGGTTTGGAGTGCACTTTATCTCTGCTCGCGCATCCTGACCGCGGCCATCAGTTTTGGCTTGATCGTTCGCAGCGTTTCCTGCTGGCCAAAACTACAGCTCAATCTCATTCCCGCGTCGTTAAAAGAAGGGCTGTATTTTTCCATTGGCCTTTCCTCGAGCACTGTTTACAATGATGCGGATAAAACAATGCTCTCCCAGCTTTCGACGCTCCAGGCAACCGGCATCTATGGTGCTTCCTATCGCGCCATTGATGTCGCGATGACCCCGATCATGTCGGTGCTGGCTGCGGTTTCAAGTCGCTTTTTCCGCAAGGGAGAGCAGGGCATTGCGGCAAGTCTCGCCTTTACGAAGCGCCTTTTGCCCTTTGTCACGGCCTACGGTCTCGGTGCCAGCCTGATGCTGTGTTTCTTTGCCGGGTTTGTTGCCAACATTTTTGGAGATGATTATGCCGAATCTGCGGAAGCCCTACGCTGGCTGTCGTTCATTGTCATCTTTCGAGTCTGGCAGTATTTTGCCGCTGATGCCCTGACCGGTGCAGAATATCAGGGCGTACGTAGCTTGCTACAAATTGCGATCGCCCTATTCAATGTCGGTTTGAACTTCTGGCTCATTCCTCGCTATTCCTGGCGAGGGGCAGCTTGGTCGAGTCTCATCTCCGATGCGCTGCTCGCCTTGAGCCTGTGGCTCGTCATTCGCTGGGTCTATCACAAGCAGTTAAAGGCCCAAGCTCATCAAAATGAATCTCAGAATCGGCTTGACCCGCTCGATTAATCGTCTGGGTAACCATCATTTTGACTTGCATTTTGAATTGGTTGTTTGTACTTTTCCCTTTTTGCCATGTCCACTCAGTCCACGCCTGTTAATGCTTCCTTTGACCCCTGCACTCAGGCCCTGGATGATCTGCGGACTGCTTCAGAGCAGCAAGTGATTCTCCTGGACTTTGACGAAACATTGTTTCTGAGAAACTCTACCGAGGAGTACCTCCGGACCGTGAAGCCCCAGGCCCTGGCAGCCCTGATTCTTCTGGCTTTGAATCGTCTAAAACCTTGGACGTGGTGGGTCAAGACAAACAGCCATGCCCTTCGAGACTGGTGTCGTGTGGTTGTCATGACGCTTCTGTTTCCTTGGACGCTGTTGCTTTGGAGAAGGCGGGCTCGGTCTTTGTCAGGGGAGTTTACCAATGAGGGGGTTCTCGAAGCGATCCGCGAGAATCCCAATACCCCACAGGTCATTGTGGCAAGTAATGGTTTTCGATTTATCATCGCTCCCCTCTTGAAGGCGATGAAGATGCCAGCGACGCAGTTGATTGCCTGTCGATTCTGGCAGGGCCATCGCGATCGCCAACAGGGCAAAACATCCCTGGTCACAGCAGACCTCGGAGAGGCCGCCGTCGCCCAAGCGCTCCTCCTCACTGACTCTCAGGATGATGCCCTTCTTTTGGATCGTGTCGCGACACCACTGCTTGTTGTCTGGCCCGCAGCCCAGTGTGTCTCGGCTTTAAGGAGTGCTTATATTCCTTTGTTCTACATGCAACGGGTCAAAAAGAAAGGCACTCAGAACTTCTTAAAGAAGACACTGATGAATGAGTTTCTTCCCCTCGTTCTGACGCTGTCTTGGGGGAGTCCTCATCCCCTGCTTCATAGCATTGGTTTGGCACTCTTATTTTTCTCATTCTGGTGTATTTATGAAATCGGCTACATGGAGAATGATCTGGTGGCCGAACACCATGAAAGTAATCCAACGCTCTCTGACAACTATCTAAAATACAAGGGAAAAATCAATTACTCAGAGCCCTGGCTCTGGGCGACCGTTTCTGCGATCCCAGCCTTGCTCCTGTGGCAGTGGATTGCTCCAGACGTCGGTCCGGGCCCATTGAATCTCATGGTGCAGGGTCCTGCCCAGATCGCTCTGAGCCTGGTCATTTGGCTGGTTACTCTGCTGTTGCTGCGCCTGACCTACTGGGTTTACAACTATATCGATGAACAAACCCGAGTTTGGATCTATCCGGTTCTACAAATTTTCAAGTACGCCAGCTTCCTCCTGTTAACGCCGGGTAATTTGGTTGTTGTCCTGTATTTTTCATCACAGGTCATCGCCCGATGGATTCCCTATCTCATCTATCGAAATAGTCAGCTTGAAACATTTCCAAACTTTCCCATTCAGTGGGCTCGGTTTGTTTCGTTTTTATTTTTGCTGTTGCCATTGCTCTGTACAGAGAAGATCGAGGCTGTTGTAACGTGGCAAACGTTGATCCTGCTCGGGATTTCTCTCTATCGTGCTAAAGGCGAGTCTCTAAAACTCTTCCAAAACACGACCTTCTTAAGTAATGCGTTCCGCAATGTTGCCTCAGCGCTTCGCTTTGGCCAGCGTAGCCTGTTCAAGAATCCCTACTCCCGTTAGGGGCTACGTTGTCTGGGGTCGCTTTCGGTGTTGGCTTCTGATTGCTTCACCGGATAGCGGTGTCCAATAACTGGAGGCATCCGTAACTGGAGGCATCCACGCAACACCGAACTCTTACAATGGTGGGGTCAATTTCGTTAATGAGATAGAAGTTGTGGCGTTTAAGGTTGGTCTACTCGGTCTGGGAACCGTGGGTACGGGCACTGCACAAATTTTGCTCGATCCGGCGCAGCGGCATCCCCTGGTCAAGGACCTGGAGATTACCAAGGTGGGGGTGCGATCGCTAGACAAGCCCCGTGATGTAGATCTGCCCCAGGCCGTTTTTACCACTGACCTTGATGCCATTGTCACGGACCCCGACATCGATATTGTCGTGGAGGTCATGGGAGGGCTAGAGCCTGCGCGCTCGCTCATGCTCAAGGCGATTGAAAACGGTAAGCATGTGGTGACGGCGAATAAGGCGGCGATCGCCCTCTACAGTGACGAGATTTTCACGGCGGCCGAAAAAGCTGGAGTTTATGTCCTGTTGGAGGCCGCTGTGGGAGGTGGCATCCCGGTGATTGAGCCCCTGAAGCAATCTCTCTGCTCCAACCGCATCACCCGCATTAGCGGCATTATCAACGGCACCACGAACTACATCCTGACCCGGATGAAGGACGAAGGGGGAGCCTTTGACGACATTTTGGCCGATGCCCAGGCCCTCGGCTATGCCGAAGCGGACCCGACGGCGGATGTGGATGGTTTGGATGCGGCGGACAAGATCGCAATTTTGGCGTCTCTGGCCTTTGGGGGTCGGGTCGATCGCACGGCGGTCTACAGCGAGGGCATCCGCAACATTGCCGCTGAAGATATTGCCTATGCGGATAATCTGGGCTTTGTCATCAAGCTACTGGCGGTGGCCAAGCGCCAAACCACCGACGCGGGAGAACAGCTTGAGTTGCGCGTGCACCCAACCCTGGTGCCCAATGCTCACCCGCTTTCCAATGTCAACGGTGTCTACAACGCCATTTTCGTCGAGGGTGATCCGGTGGGACAGGTGATGTTCTATGGACCGGGTGCCGGTGCGGGGCCCACGGCCAGTGCGGTTGTGGCGGATATTTTGAATATTGCGGCACTGTTGCAGGTGGAACGGGGCACTGCCCAGCGAGCAGACGGGACACCGTTGCTGGATCCACTGTTGGCTTGCACTCACCAGACGGACTGTGCGATCGCCCCCATCGAATCCACGGAAACTCGCTTTTATGTGCGCTTGCTGACCCAGGATCAGCCCGGCGTGATCGGGTTTGTAGGGACCTGCTTTGGCGAACACGGTGTCAGTCTCGCCTCCGTGGTCCAGACCAATCGCCAGGGCGACAGCGTCGAGATCGCTGTGGTTACCCACAATGTTCAGGAGGGCAAATTCCGTCAGGCCCTGGAAAAATTGACGGCTCAAGACAGCGTCAACGACATTGCCAGTGTCATCCGCGTGTTGTAACCAGTCCCTGTGGGGTCCGATTTAGACTCAATCCACGCCACGCAGCCGCTGAGAAATACAGCGGCTGTCCTTCAAACAAAACCGGCCTAGGCGAAAGCCTGGGCCGGTTTTGTGTTGGGGTTTGATGTTGGGGGTTTGGGTTGGGGTTGTGTGATTGAGGTTGTGTGGTTGGGAATTAGCCGATCAGGTGCGTCTCGACGGCTTCCGCAAGGCGTGCTGTCCAGTCTTCGACTAGGGCTGCATCTTCGGCTTCCACCATGACGCGGATCAGGGGCTCGGTTCCCGAGGGACGGACCAAAACCCGACCGCGATCGCCCATGGCCGTTTCGGCTGCTGCGATTGCCGCCATCAGCGGTGCACAATCCTTCCAGTGCAGTCGCTTCTCTCGATCTTCCACCCGCACATTACGCAGGAGCTGCGGATAGGTGCGGAAACTGTCGGAGACCAAATCCCCTAGGGCTTGACCGGACTGCTGCACCAGTTCTGTGATGTGTAGTGCCGTCAGTAGACCATCGCCCGTCAGACCGTAGTGGCGGCAGAGAATATGGCCGGACTGTTCGCCGCCGAGCATGGCACCGAGGTTATCCATTTCCGCCTGAACATGCTGATCCCCCACGGCGGTACGGACAAATTTGCCGCCTTTGGCCTGCCAAGCCCGCTCAAAACCGAGATTGGCCATCACCGTGGTGACGATGGTGTCATCGGGGAGTTGACCCAACTGGCTGAGGTGGCTGCCCCAGAGATAGAGAATGTAGTCGCCATCGACGACTTTGCCTTGGTTGTCCACAGCCAGGACGCGATCGGCATCGCCATCGAAGCCGAAACCCAGGTCTGCACCGCTGTCGCGCACGGCCTCCTGGAGCCGATGCAGGTGAGTTGAGCCGCAGTTGACGTTAATTTGCTGACCGTCCGGGCGATCGTGCAGACAAATTAGGTCCGCCCCCAGGGCACGGAACATCATGGGAGCCAAGACCGCAGAGGCCCCCCAGGCGAGGTCCAGGACGACCTTTAGACCTTCGAAGGAGTCCACACCCAGGGAATTGCGGAGGGAGAGGACGTAGGATTCGATCAGCTCTGGACGGGGCTGCTGTTTGCCGGGGATTGTGGTGGGATGGATGTCGGGGCGATCGCCGCGAATCCCCTGCTCAATTTCCTTTTGCAGGGCTTTTGCCAGCTTGGTTCCGGCGGCTCCAAAGACCTTGAGCCCATTATCCTGGGGAGGATTGTGGCTGGCGGAAATCATTACCCCGCCGATGGCTTCCGTCGTGCTGACCAGGTAGGCGACGCCCGGCGTGGGGCAAAGTCCTAAATTCCAAACATCCAAACCGGACGCTGTCAGACCTGCCGCCAGGGCCATGGCCAGCATGTCGCTGGAGGAGCGAGAGTCCTGACCGATGATCACAGGACCGATCTGGCCTGCCTCCTGCTGCAAAATTTGGCCGGTCCAGAATCCGACCTTCAATGCCAGAGAGGCGGTGAGAATATCGCCGACGCAGCCCCGAATGCCGTCGGTGCCGAAGAGTGGATTCGCCGGGAGGGTTAGGTCGCACCATTGCGATCGCTGATGGACTGAGAGGGCCGTTAGACTAGGATTAGCCTGGGACTTGCCGGACTTAAGCCCTGAGCTAACAACTTGAAGGGCAGAGGCACTGGCAGCTGCACCCTGGGGGCGGGACACGAAAGAAACCATCTTGTGATTAACTCCCTCACAAACACTTTAAAGGCACGTGTATCGTGAGCCATGGCATAATCGCCCAGTCGCTAATACCGTGCCTGTTCTGACTCTAGTTTCAGGGGCGAAGTCAGCGTTTCAGAATAAATACCTAAATTGCACAATACCATCAACGACGAATCGCGCAGGGTGATTCGAACAACCAACCCCAAAACTAAGTAAAAGCCAGGTAAAAGCCATGCCCAACTTGGGGACCTCTTCACACAGCCGAGTGATTTGCCGCTGATTCGGAGCCTACCGTGGTCGATTTCTTCACTTTCCTCCGCCATTTGACCTGGTCCACCTGGGTCACTGCCATTCGCAGTGCCGGACGCCAGCGACTCATGGGCTTGGCGTCGGAAATGGCCTATAACGCCATGCTGGCACTCTTTCCCGGCATCCTCACGTTGCTGACCGCAATTGGCTTTTTTGATGCCCTACGGCCAGCGGTTTTTCGCCTGGCCGATCAAGTTGAAGCCGTGGCACCCACCCAGGTGGTGTCGTTGATTCAAGATTTTGTCACCGATATTACCAGCCGCAATCAGGGCCTGTTTTCGCTGGCGCTCTTGGGTGCCCTGTGGGCCCTATCCAGCGCCATAGGTGCCGCCATGGTGGCCATGGACCAAATCCACCAGGTGCCCCCCAAGCAACGACGGCCTTTCCTCAAACACCGCGTGTTGGCTGTGTTTGTTGCCCTGGGCAGCATTGCCATGATGCTGGCGGCTCTGTTCCTGATTTTTGTGAGCGATATTGCGGTCAGTGTCCTGGCTCGCCAAAGCGGGGCCTTCGAGCAATTTTTGCTACGGCTCTGGCAATGGCTCAGCTTGCCCATTGCCCTGGGGTTAGTGGCCCTCGCTTTTTCGGTGATCTATCGCTTTGGCCCTAGCCGCTGGAAACCGGGCACCCCCATCCTCCCCGGTGCTGTTTTAGCCGCTTTCTGCTGGGCACTCCTCTCGATGTTCTTTCGGGACTATGTGCTGCAAATTGTTGACTACAGCCTTACCTACGGAGCCCTCGGAACCGTCATCATCCTGCTGATTTGGCTCTATTTGGGATGTCTGGTGATGCTCATGGGCAACCAGCTCAACATCACCGTGGGTAGCAAGGTGGGCGTGATACGCACTGCTGGGGCAAGCCGCAACGGTAAGAAGCGGAAGGGCTCTAACTTTCGCCTAGGACGATCGTCGCGGTCGGGTCGTAGCCAGAATCCCTACGATTATGGTGAAGAAGAGGAGGACCCAGAGTACTAGACCCTTCATGAATGTCAGGAAGCCTAACCCTCGCAAAATCCAGAAGGCAAGGGTTACAAACAGACTGGCCAGAAAAATACTCAGTCGTGAAGACATGGATAGAGAGGGAGGGCTGTAAGTGGTCTTAACAGATAGAACGTCCAAGGATAAGGGGCGGATTGCAGTTTGGCGACTGTCCGAATCCCCTGCTCCGAATTCACGCTAGCACGCTATCTTATTCAACAGTCTGGGCGAGGTTGTTTTCGGCACAAGTGTTTCTATAAAAGCGATTCGTTTCCCCAGCTCTTTTGTCCCGTTTGAGCGGCGACGTCATTTTTTCCCCTCTGGTTCACTCCTTCTCGTTCAATCCCTCTCGTTCAAAATGTCTGATTCCTTTTTTCTCAGTTTTTAACCCGGCGATTGGGCCATGCCGTTGGCCCAGACCCTTGCCGCTTGCCTCCGTCATCATCCTGCCCCCTTCTTCTACTCGGCTCCCCCCATGCTGAAGCATCCGAAACTCAACTTTATCTTGCTCGCCAGTGCTGCCACAGCGCTGGCCCTAGGCGCTGCAGCCGGTATTTTGCTGCCGACCCTCAATGCCTTGGACCCCGAAGCTGAAGCTCCCATTGAGTTTGCCCAGGGGTATCAGCCGGATAGTGATGGTCTAGGAAACCTAGATGATTTGCAATTGGAGCTGATTGCCAATCGCCCGGATGCAGACTTGGCCCGCAGTCGCGCCCGCTATGTCTTGGCCTCTCGGAATTTACAGCGGCAAAACCCAGAGGAAGCGCTCACCTGGCTCAGCGGTTTGGAGAAGGATTACCAGCTCTTGGCGCCCCATGTGTTGAGTCTGCGGGCCCAAGCTCAGACGGAACTGGGCAATAGCAATCAGGCAACGGAAACCTGGCGACAATTAATTGATAACCATGCCGACAGCCCTACGGTGGTGGATGGTTTGGTGGCGCTGAACGAGAAGGACAGCAGCTACGGGGACCAGGCGATCGCCCAATATCCTGGCCATCCCGGCACCATCGACCTCATCCTCAGCCGTTTAGAAGACGCTGACCTCAAGGACGACGCCAATATTCCCTTGATGATGTTGGTGGCCCGCCATGGCCTCAAAACCGAGGCGCTACCCAACATTCTCGAAACGCTGATCAAGCAGCATGGCGAGAAGCTTCAGCCCGAGGACTGGGAAGATATTGGCTTTGCCTATTGGGAGCAGTTGGACTTTAAGGGAGGGGCGATCGCCTATGCCAAGGCTCCCCGTACGGCCAAACATCTCTATCGCACCGCCCGCAGTCTCCAGCTCAGCCAGCAGCAGAGCAAATCCCGCCCGATTTATCAGCAGGTGGTCAGTGCATTTCCCAAGAGCGAAGAAGCAGGGATTTCCCTCAAGCGCCTGGCGGAGATGGCTGAGGGACGTAAGGGCTTACCCTACTGGGACCAGTTGATTTCCAGCTATCCCGACCAAAAGCCCGAGGCCCTGCTGAATAAATCCCGGCTGCTGGACAAGTTAGGAAGCAAAGAATCAGCCTCCCAGATGCGGCAATTTTTGCTCGATAAGCACAGTGACTCCGATGCCGCGGCTGACCTGCGCTGGGAGCTGGCAGAGAAATACGCTGAGGCGCAGCAGTTCAAGGAAGCCGTGCAGCTAGCCAGCGGCATTTCCAAGCACAATCCCAACCATGATGTTGCCGCTAAAGCCGGTTTTTGGGCGGCTCGCTGGCTGCAGCGATTGGGTCAGGACCGAGAATCAGCCCAGGCTTTTGAGCTGGTGTTGAAGCAGCACCCCGAGTCCTACTTCGCTTGGCGCTCAGCGGCGGTGCTGGGTCTACCCGTGGGAGATTTTCTCTCGGTCAAAACCCTGACCCCCGAGATGGTCAAGCACACGGAACGTCCGGTGTTGCCCTCGGCCTCCGATGCCGCCCGCGAACTCTATTCCCTCGGCGAAGGACGTGCCGCCTGGCGTCTGTGGCAAGTCGAATTTATCAACCGCAAGGAGCCCAGTGTTCCTGAGCAATTCACCGATGGTCTGCTACGACTCGCCGTGGGTGATCACCTCGATGGCATCTACATGATTGGTAGCTTGGCCTATCGGGACAAACCGGAAGAGAAAAAGCAGTATGAGGCGCTGAGCAAGCAAGCGGACTATTGGTATGCCCTGTACCCACTGCCGTTTTTTGACGACATTCAAAAGGCATCCCTGAAGCAGCAACTCAATCCCCTGCTGGTGACGGCACTGATCCGCCAAGAATCCCGCTTTATGCCGGGCATTGAATCCATTGCTGGGGCAAGGGGATTGATGCAGGTGATGCCAGAAACCGCAGACTGGGTGGCTCCCCAAGCGGGTTTGGATTCGGACTATCAGATGACGGACCCGCTGGACAATATTCAGATGGGAACGTGGTATCTCAACTACACCCACGAGGAATGGGACGGCAACTCGATGCTGGCGGTGGCAAGCTATAACGCTGGGCCGGGGAATGTGCAGGATTGGGTCACACGCTTCCAGCAGCTAGATGTGGATTCCTTTGTGGAGCGCATTCC
>CALIJJ010000191.1 GCA_938017515.1 uncultured Pseudanabaenaceae cyanobacterium | reverse complement strand
CTAGAGACATTAACAACTTCAAAGAAACAGAAGCAGTCTTACATCGAGCCAATTTAGAATTAGAGGAAAGAGTAGAAGCTAGAACAGCAGAACTAGCTAAAGCCAAAGAAGCAGCCGAATCAGCTAACCAAGCCAAAAGCATCTTTATCGCTAATATGAGTCACGAGTTGCGCACCCCCCTCAACGGAATTTTGGGTTACGCGCAGATTTTGGAGCGTTCTCAAGCTCTGCCCGAGCGTGAATTGCATGGCGTTAATGTGATTCATCAGTGTGGAACTCACTTACTCACCCTGATTAATGATGTTTTAGATTTGGCAAAAATTGAAGCTCGCAAATTGGAGTTGATACCCAAGGTCTTGCACCTGCCTTCTCTGTTGCAAGGGGTTGTTGAAATCTGCCAAGTTCGTGCAGCAGAAAAGGGGATTGATTTTTGTTATGAGCCCGACCCTGATCTTCCAGACGGGGTTTCGGTGGATGGAAAGCGGTTGCGCCAAGTCCTGATCAATTTATTGGGAAATGCGATTAAGTTTACGGATCATGGTTCGGTGACTTTGAGGGTCGAGGTGAGTGAGCAGCAACCCAATCAAAATCTGTGCCGCCTTTGTTTTCAGGTAAACGATACTGGTGTTGGGATTGCTCCCGAGGATGCGGCGCGTTTATTTCAGGCCTTTGAACAGGTGGGCGATCGCCATCGTCAAACCCAAGGAACGGGGCTGGGCCTCACGATCAGTCAGCAGATTGTTCAAATCATGGGGGGAGAGGTACAGCTAAAAAGCGAATTGGGGGTGGGGAGCACGTTCTACTTCCAGGCCGACCTGCCCATCGTACGGGACTGGTTGGAACACAGTACCAAGGACGGTTCAGGAAAAATTATTGGTTATACGGGGGAACGCAAAAGCATCCTCGTCGTTGACGATCGTTGGGAAAATCGAGCTGTTTTAGTCAATCTTTTAGAACCCCTAGGCTTTAAAATGAGTGAAGCCATTGATGGTCAACAGGGACTGGATTGCTTGAATGCTCTAAAGCCAGATTTGTTGATTACCGATCTGGTAATGCCCGTCATGGATGGATTTGAACTGTTGCAGCAGGTGCGATGTTCAAGCGAAGGGAAACAACAGAAAATCATTGTTTCTTCGGCCTCGGTCTCGCAGCCCGATCAACAGATGGCCATCAATGCGGGGGGGAATGCTTTCCTGCCCAAACCCGTGGATGTCCATGAACTATTGCGAGTGGTGGCCCAGCAGCTGGATTTGGAATGGTGTTACGAGGATGCTGAACTGCTGATTGAGGAGGATGCCTTGACTTCCCCATCCGTTAGGGACGAAGAATTCGTACTACCGCCGGTTGAGGTATTGGGTTCATTACTAGAATTAGCCCGGCGTGGCAGGGCTTTACAAGTTCGACAACAGTTAGAACGTTTGCTCCATGAGAATGTTGCCTACCAACCCTTTGTGGTTCCTCTTTTGGATTTAGAAAAGCAGTTTAAGATGGAGGAAATCGAGGCTCTGCTCAGTCAATATCTCTGATTCCTCTAAGTCGCGATTCATGGCGAGGCTACTTTAGCCCCGCTGCCTCGACGCCCGTCTCGTTGTATCAAGAAGGGGCATGGGGTTAGTTGATCCCTAGGTGTTCGTAGGGATTAAGAGGGGCGGCGTTGAGTTCTTGCACTGCTTCTAGATATTTTCCCCCTGTAATTTCAATCACGGGTGGGGGGCAGGATGCAAATTCTGGCTCGGTCCCACAGCTGGGAGGGGCGATCGCAGTGACCTTCTTGGGCTTGCCAACATTTTTGACGGTAATGTTGGGCAAAATATTGCCCTGGCCTCCATCACAAATCCAGCTCAAATCAACGATGATGCCGTTGGCATCTTCCAAATAGCAGGTGGAATTTTCGTTGATTTGGTCAGCAGAAAGCAGGGGCAAGGGGCCGTAGTTTGCGGCTCGGGCCGGGAGGGAGGCGAGACCCGAGACGGCAGCTAGAGTAGCAACGGAAGCGAGCAGGTGGGTTCTCAGTGCAGGCATAGATTCTCCTTTTGCCCTGGGTAACTTCCGTCTATGTTCGAGATTGATGGAGGCGGATCAGGACGGTATAGAGGCTGTCGCTCGGGGGGGATGGGTTGCTATCTGAGCATGTTGGCCCATGGTTAGCAGGCGAGTTCCAGCTGATACTCCTTCGCTTCTATCAGTTCGTAGACGTCTGCTCCCAGGGCAGATTGAAAGTTGTGTTCGATGTGTTCAAGCTCGGCCACGGGGATGGCCTTCCACTGGTCGCGATTGGACCAGTAGATGGTGGTGATGACTTCGTCCGATTGAGTTGGGTTGACCCAAACTTCTTTGCGAACGAAGGCTGGGTTTTGGGCGAGGGCAGTGGTCCAGATGTGTTGATCGATTTCGATGAATTGCGATCGCAACTCAGGCTGGACGCGAAACTTTAACCACTCGATGTACATAGGATGGGACTTGATAAAAAGCAGACCCAGACGTAGGGGCCGCTTTAATCCTAGGCCTTCGGTTCGATAAAGTGCGCCCAAATATTGCCCTCGCCCTCGGGGCTGCACATTCTGTCCATGTACGCCTTGGGGTAGAACAGCTTGCGGCCGTAGCCACTGCGATAGCCCGTCATGGCATCACCCCAGGGATCATTGACGATGTAGCCCTTACTGTTAAAGCCAATTACCGTCAGGATGTGCCCGTCGGCGGTGAAGTAGCCCCCCACGACCACGGGCTGTTTCTGGCGAAGGCGATTGTGGATGTCGGTCCAGGTGCGATCGGTGGCGAAGTTGGCCTCGAAGCCGTAGGCGCGTGCCATTTTGACTAGCACGACATTCTCTATATGGGAGTCTTCGCCATGGTTGTTGATGCACCACTGGTAGAGTTCATCTTCGAGCTGTCCCCACTGGGCACGGACCCCGTAGTAGTGCATCACCATGGCCATGGCCGTGACGTTACAGGTAGCGCGGGGGCGGAAATCGTTATCGCGCTGGCCAAAGTAAGGTACGTTCAGTTCCATTTGGGAGGCCAAGGTGGGAATCACCTGGGGACCTCGGTTGAGCTGAATGTGGCTGGGGGAGAGGTAGCCGCTGTTGCCAAAGCCAGGGATGTGGTCGCTAAAGGTGATGGCGAGATGTCCGCCTTCTGCCGGTTCGTAGTGCCACACACCGTAGACCTGCCCCTTGGACAATGAAACCTTTTCACTGTCTTCGAGGTCGCTGAGGTTGACGGGGCGTTTTTTGAGGGTCGTGGTTTCCAGGACAGAAGCTAGGAGCGCATCGGGGTCAAATTCGATGGCTTGATCGTCGCGCTGGAGTTGGGCGTGGTCGAAATAGAGGTAGCCGGTTTTGCCAAAGCCCTCGATTTCAGTGTGGAGTGTGACGCGGAAGTGACCGCGAATGCAGGCGTAGCCGGTAATCTCGAAGTGTTCACCCTGGTTGAAAGCATAGGTTTGGGCCTCGCTCAAATCGCTGGAATCGACGGGCTTTTGCTTGAGCAGTGTGTCGTGGGTGATCAACACCTGGCCGTTGCCCGGCACGATGACCGGAACCTGGCCAATGTCGAAGGCAAGGAGCTGTTGTCCCTTACGCAGTTCGATGTGGCTGGCGTAGAAGTAGCCGGTGGTGCCGACGTTTCCGAGGGGGGCATCCAGCTCCACGAGAACATAGCCATTGGTGTAGCTATAGCGCTTGACCACAAACTGGGTGCCTGCGGGAACGCGGGTGATGGCAAGCTTTTTGAGGCTTCTGGAATCGGTCGGTGTTTCCTTGAAGAAGGTGTCGCGTTGGACGGTGAGCTTGAGGGCTTGGCCAACGCTGAGGGGGTTGGCGCTGACAATCAGGTTGATGACTCGGCTGGCGATCACGCGACCCTGGTCATCGAGGGCCTGGAGTCGTATCCAGCGGGCACCGGCTTGGTAGAAGCCTTTGCTGAGTTGGACGCTCCAGAGACCGGCTGAGGGGTCAAGCAGAACCTCAAATGCATATTTGTCCTCGGCGCTCACCTGAACGGTTGTGACGCGGCTAGCGTCGTAGCTGCCCTTGAGGGCGATGGCGGTTTTGATCAGGACTTCTTCTGGGCCGTCATAGCCGATCAGCTCAGCGGGATTGGGAGGGGGGATGACGGCGATGGGGACTGCTTCGGGCTCGTCGTCTGTTTCTGGGAGGCTTTCTGTTTCGGCGGCTGGTTCTGTTTCGGCATCGGACTCAGCTTCGGGGTTGGAGTCAGTTGCAGCATCGGACTCAGCTTCGGGGGCTGCGATCGCCTCCATTTCTGCCTCTTCGGACTCTACGAGAGTTTCATCCATACTCCCTTGAGCTGTGGAATCCTCGACCTCCTCGCTGGTGCCTGATTCGTCTGTCTCTGCCTCAGTTGCACCATCGACCGCTGCTTCTTCTTCTTTTGGGAGTGTCTCAGCTTCTGCTGCTCCCTCAGTAACCACAGCTTCTGGAGTTTCCTCTTCTGTCGCTATTTCTTCGGTGACTGCTTCGGTGACTGCTTCGATCGGGGCGGCATCCTCTGGCTCTGTTTGAGTTAGTCCAGGGGAGGCAGCCTCGGTTTCTGGGAGTGTTTCTGGGGCAGTTTCTGGGGCAGTTTCTGCATCCGGTTCAGTGCTGGGCTCCGCATCTGGTTCGGGCGCAATGACGGCGATCGCCTCACTAGCGTCCTCCTCGGTTGGAATGGGCTCAGGGGGAGATTGGATCTGGACGGTTTCGCTGTGGGCCAGGGCTTGGGCTGTGGCTTGGGCGATCGCCCCGGCAAAAATTGCTTCGAAACCAACGGCTGCGGAGGCCATGGTGTTGGCATCAGCCTCACTTTCTTCTGATTGCTCCGGTGTGTTGGCCTGAGCCAAAGTTTCCCGAGCCAAAGTTTCCCGGGCTAAAGCTTCCTCCAGCAAAGCGTCCCCGGTCATAGGCTCGGGCGTGTCTGGTTCTGGAGCATCAGCTGCATTGCCCACAGCTTCCCCCTCTAGGAGGTCTTCCAGGGGATTGTTGGGAATGAAGGTGAGCGTGGCTTGGGCCAGTGTTTCTTCGTTTAGCGCTTCTTCGTTCAGTGTTTCTTCGTTTAGTATTTCTGCGTCCAGCGTTTCTTCTCGCTCGGTCAATGCCTCGGTTACAGCCGTATCGTCTGTCATGCTGGGCTGGTCAGCTTCTTCGTCGAGGGAGCCATCCAGGAGCGCTTCTTCCATCAAGGCTTCAAAGGGATCAACGATGCCGGGGGCATCTTCCTTGACCGATGCATGGGGGGCAGGTGCTTTCTGCATGGGGCTTGCACCATTGGGCTGGACGGCACCAGTTTGATTGATGGTGGCCCAGGAGAGCACTTCGGCAAAATCAGCGGTTTCTACGGCTGCTGCACTGTCTATAACGGCATTCTGCACCGTGGAAGCATGGGTGTCTTCCCTATCGGAATCAGTTGCCTCCGCATCTTTGTCTGACTCGGCTGGATCGCCAGAGGTTTCCGACTCCGATTGCTCTGATTCGGTCGTGTCGTCCCACAAATCGAGTTCTTCATCAATGCTGTCCAGCAGCAGTTCATTGGTGTCAGTGATGGAGGTATCGTGTCTTGGCCTGCTGGCACTGTCTATCGGATAGTCGGTGCCAGGATGTTCGGCACCAGGATATTCGATGAGTTGATGGGCTGGGTGATGGGCCAGGGCATCAGCGGGGCTGTCCATCGTCACGCCAGCGAGGCCAAACCACTGGTCGAGTTCATCAAGAGCTGTATTGAGGGCCTGCTCTTGCGGGTTCTCCGTCGTCTTTGTCATGGGCTTAATCGCATACTCCTGAAGTTGACCGTGGGACGTGACCGCTCGCTAGACATCCCACGCACAAGATGCAAAATGGCCCCAGAACGGTCGAGGGGGGGAGGATATTGCTTAAAGGCGGTCGTTGGACCCCGGGGTGGATTACCCTGGATAAGGATTTTTGATGGATTGTTGGGCTTTGGAGTGATCTCCTGAGGCTGACCTCCGGGTGTCTTGTCTATATTTCTGTCTTAAACAAACTCCGCGATTAAGGTAAATAAATGGCTTACGAAAAAGAACAACAGATTGCCCTCCAAGCCGCTGCTGCTGCTGCTCAGCTCTGTGAAAAGGTGCGGGCAGAGAAGCTCTCGAATGCGATCGAAAAGCCCGATGAAAGCCCGGTGACGATCGCGGACTATGGCTCCCAGGCGATGATTTGCCGTGTTCTGGCGGAAGCCTTTCCCGATGACCCGATCGTGGGTGAGGAGGACGCGACACTGTTGCAAAAGCCCGATATGGCGGCCTGCTTGGCCCAGGTGACGGAGATGGTGTCGGAGTATGTGCCGGGCACGACGTCGGAAAAAATTATTGAGTGGGTCGGTCGCGGTAAGGGGGAATCGGCCCAGCGGTTCTGGACATTGGATCCGATCGACGGCACCAAGGGCTATGTGCGGGGAGACCAGTATGCGATCGCCCTAGCCCTAATCGAAGACGGCGAGGTCAAGGTTGGCGTCGTGGGTTCCCCAGCCATGCCTGTGGACTTTGCCAATCCGGAGGCGGGTCGCGGGGTCTTCTTTGTGGCGGTACGCGGCGAGGGCGCCAAGATGTATGCCATGGATCTGAAGCCGATTCGGGACCTGAAGGTGAATGATGCATCCAAAAAGGCGGACTTCCGTCTGGTGCAGAGTGTGGAGAAGGCCCACGGTACCCCAACGGAGCAGGAAGCCGCAGCGAAGGCGGTGGGGATTACGGCAGATCCGTTCTGCATGGATAGTTTGGGTAAGTATGGGGCGATCGCCCGAGGCGAAGCGGACCTCTACCTGCGGTTGCCCTCAGGTAAGTACCTGAACCGCAAGGAGAACATTTGGGACCATGCGGCGGGGGTTGTGGTGCTGGAGGAAGCGGGGGGCAAGGTGAGCGATCGCCACGGCAATCCGTTGGACTTCACCCAGGGCAGCACGCTGGCAAAGAACACAGGCATTGTGGCGAGCAATGGTGTGTTGCACGATGACATCATCCAGGCGCTAGAAGCAAGCGCTGCCGCTGCGGTGTAGGCAACAACCCCTATCAAGATGGAATGATTTCTGTCGGGGCGCGCATTCCGCGCCCTGATTTTTAGGTTTGTGTCATCAATGGTCTAGGTTCAGAGCGGCCTATGGATGGTGAAAGCTAGAAGTTTGCCGAGATAATCTTGCCGAGATAACCTTGCCGAGACAACACTGTGAAATACGTTCAAATATGTTGGCCCGCTATCTCGTACATCATTCTGTTTGGTGTGTACTGTCTGTTGGTGAATGATTTTTACAATGGTAAAAATTTCTTCGACTCTGACCTTTTCATCGTTTCTCTGATCGGATGTCTGTATGTGTTTCCCGGTATTGGTGCCATACAATTGATTTGTGGAATGATACAAATCAAAAAAAGTAGAGCATCTAATTACAGATTGCATCTTTACTCGTCACTCACTGTATTGGGTGTGTTTGGTGCTTTTCTCCTATCTCTATCTTTCGGCTACTATCCGAGCGTATAGCTCTGTTGGCTTGAGCCTCTCTGATGTAAGCGTTGTTTTGTTCGTATCCGATGCACATCTCAATCTGCAAAGGGGCAAGTGCAAATGTCCGAGCCATTCATCAATAAAATCTTTAATGGCGATTGCCGAGACATTCTCGCAGAGCTACCCGAAAATTTTATTTCGGCCTGTATTACTGACCCGCCCTATAACTATGAATTCATTGGGCATAAATGGGACAACGCTGAAATAAATAGGCGTAAGGATCGTATTCAAGAGAGTAAGACCCTCGTCAAACATATTCCCTACGGTAGTGGCCTTGCTGGAGGCATTCGGAACAAGCGTTGGTATCAGCGCAATCGAGACAACATTCTTGACTATGGCAACTGGTGCTATGAATGGGCCAATGAGCTTTTAAGAGTCTGCAAGCCAGGTGCGACGGTGTTGGTCTTCAATAGCACTAGAACCGTTGCCCATGTTCAAGTCGCCCTGGAAAAAGCTGGATTTTATGCGCGAGATATCGTTGTTTATCGACGATCTAGTGGCATCCCGAAAGGGATCAATATGCAAAAAAAACTAAAGCAAAAGGGTTTTGATCATCCCGAACAAGTCGAAGGTTGGCATAGCTGCCTGAGGAATGAATGGGAGGCTGTTTGTGTCGTTCAGAAACCCCTCCAAAATAACTATACTGAAACGCTTCTCCACTATGGAACTGGACTTTTTTATACCAAAAGGGATGATGGTGGTTTTCAGTCCAATATTCTGGAAGATATTAAGCGAGAGAAAGTGGCTGAATACAATGTTCACTGTACCGTTAAGCCATTGGACCTGATGAAGAAGCTGGTCCATATTTTTGTGCCCAGAACAAAGGGCTCGATCGTTCTTGACCCCTTTGCCGGCTCTGGTACGACGTTGGTGGCTGCAAAGGAGGCTGGCCTTGATTTTATCGGCATAGAAATTGAGGCGTCCTATCTCGAAATTATTGAGAAGCGCTTGCGTGACGCTAACATCTCCTAGAGAACTCCCGATAATTGTGACCATGCCTGAGCCATCAGAGCTGAAGAGCAACTTCTACTCTGCCCACGCCGATCTGCTCTGCATCAGCTATGAACGATGTATGGGTCAGCCCCTCCTCGCAAACGAGTCCACTTTAATTGCGCCCATTGAATCACTGTTCACTGCGCCCTTTGCGTTGGTTTCCCATGGCATTGAAGCCGATCCGATCTTCAACTTTGGTAACCAGACTGCCCTGGATTTATTCGAATTAACCTGGGAACAATTCACTGTTCTGCCCTCTCGAAAGTCGGCTGAACCCGTCAATCGAGAAGAACGTCAGCGATTGCTAGAGCGTGTGACCCGACAGGGATACATCGACGATTACAGCGGTGTGCGCATCTCCTCCACCGGCAAACGCTTCTTGATCGAGAAGGCGATCGTTTGGAATTTGCTTGATGAGCAGGGTCACTATCATGGCCAAGCTGCTGCCTTCGACCAGTGGACATTTCTGTAGAAGATAGGCGTCTAAAGCTCCAAGCCCAGCTCAGTTCGCTTTTTTCGGGTGAGCTTTTTCACCACAAGACGGTATGACTCGGCGATCGCATACTGCAAATCCTCCTCCGTAAAATCCGACGGTTCAAACCGCTGAATCCACTTCATCCCCCGTGTTGCAAAATAGGGCGCAGGCCGCAGCCCCGGCATCACCCGCAGGATTTCATAGTCCATTTCCGATGTCTTGAACGTAATCCCCGGAACCGGCTCATCCCCACCCCAGCAAATGGCAAACACCTTGCCGCCCACCTTCCAAACATCCGATTCTCCCCACTGGACGACGTGGGTCGTGGCAGGGAGGCTGCTGCAATACTGGTTAAAACTCTCACGATTCATCGTCAGACTGCTGCCCTGGACTAATCACGGCAAAACTAATCACGGCAAAATACCCAATCATTGGTCGTCGAAAGGGCATTACTAAAGGCATAGCCTTCGCTATCAAACCCCTTCAAATCCTCCACATCCTGAATGCGGTTGCGAACCACGAAGTCCACCATCAGTCCCCGTGCTCGCTTCGCGTGGATGGCGATGATCTTGTAAACGCCGTTCTTATTCTCTTTGAAGGCGATATTCAAAATCCGCGCCTGC
>CALIJJ010000190.1 GCA_938017515.1 uncultured Pseudanabaenaceae cyanobacterium | reverse complement strand
CCCCGACCCCTCTTGAGATTGCTTCACGGTGAGAGATAGGATTCCATCACACTCACCACCTGCTCGATACCATTCTCCAATTGGATTTTGTCACGCAGTTGCAGAGCCCGCTGAGTCAGGCTAGGGTCTTGGACGATCGCTCGAATCCCTGCTTCTAGCTGAGCGCCCGTGAGTGTCTTGCGAGGCAATGTGCCTGGACTCACCCCCAAATTCTCTAAACATTTCCCCCACATCGGCTGATCCGCAAAAAATGGAACCACGATGGACGGAATGCCAGCCCTGAGCATCGCAGCCGTTGTACCAGCACCGCCATGGTGAATGGCTCCGGCCATCTGGGGCAAGAGCCAGTCGTGGGGCACTTCACGAATCGGATAAATCGACTCGGGCATGTCGGCCTGGGCAATGTCCCCCCATCCCGAACAGAAAACCGCTCGCTGGCCCGTTGCCTGTAGGGCCGCAATCACCATCCGGGCCAAGGCTTCAGGGTCGCGGGAAAACATACTGCCAAAACCGACGTAAAACGGCTTTGGCCCCGCCGCCAGGAATGCTTCTAGCTCGGGGGGTGGCGTGAAATCGGCCTGGTCCAAAAAGCAGTAGCTCGCCTGATGGACCTGATCCGTCCAGTCGGATGGGGGAGGAATCACTTCCGGGCTATAGAGATTGATGACGGGAATGGGGGACAAGTACTTGGGGCGGTTGGCTTGGTAGCGTGCACCGAGCCAGGGCAGCTTGGGGAGTTTCAAGACCTCTTGCCGAAATTTCTGGGTAATCCGGTGGCTACTACGCCAGGAGAGGAGTTCGATCAGGCGATAGCTCAAGACGTTGAGCCGACCTTTCAGCCACCCCGTCGCATCGTTGGGGGTGCGATCGCCAAACTGCAAAAATGCAAACGCTCGTGTTGCCACTGCGGGCACAGACGTCGCGAAAATCGTGGGCACATTCAGCGCTTCGGCCACATGGTATCCCCACAGGGCCAGGGGCGAGAGAACCAACAGGTCGGTACCTTGGCAGGCTTTCCAGCCGTCGGACAACTGTTGCCATCGCAAGTCATCATCAATCAGATTAATGCTCTGATTGCCCTCCAGCAGTTCAATGCCGTCGGGAGAGCTGAGGAGCTGTTTGAAATCGCCTGCGATGGGGGCAAAGGGAATCCCCAACTGGCCAGCAACGTCGGCAAAGTTGGCGTTGCTGGCCAGGGTCACCTGATGTCCTTTGTGCATGAGACCGAGGGCGATCGCCAAAAAGGGCTGCACATCCCCCCGAGAACCAACGGTTAATAGCGTAATTTTAGCCATAAAAATTTCCTAGAGTGATGCGATGGCCGTAGTCGAATCATCCAGAGAGCACGGGCGGCATTGAACGCTAACGTCACTCACGACAGGGTAGATTCAGTCATACCACATTCAGTCTAGGGAAGTTCCGGTTCCGAATCTCTGGTTCCCAATCCTGATCAGCCAAGGGGCAAGCGCTGGACGAAAAGGATCCACCACTTTACGCCCAGGCATCAACCCAGACAGATTTGCGATGCACCCCCGATCGATGCGCCACAGATCTCTGTGAATGGTTGAGGCAAAAGTTTCAAAAAATCGAAGCGCTACGCGCGAGGGAAAAACAGCCCCCAGGGCAAGAGGGCAAAAGAGCAGAGGGCTACAAAGTCCTCGGCAAGACACACATCACTCGAAAACCGATGCTGCCGTTGCGGTACGCGGGATAGAAGTCGACGCGGAACGCGGAACGGCAATTCCTCGGATAGTTGTACCAGGAGCCGCCGCGTAGTATACGCAACTCACTATTCTGCTCAACCCAAGCTTCTCCCTCTGTTGGCGCTCCCTCATAGGTCTCCTTATGATAGGAATCTTGGCACCACTCCCACACATTACCGTGCATGTCACAGAGGCCAAAAGCATTGGGTAGGAACGACCCCACATCAGTTGTGGACGGGCTGTTGTAGATGGCTAAATCCTGAGTGATAGTCGGTCCAAAATGAAAAGGCGTTTGCGTCCCCGCACGACAGGCATACTCCCACTCCGCCTCGCTCGGCAATCGATAGGTGTGGTCCATTGTCTGACTCAACCGTGCACAGAACTCCCCTGCGTCATCCCAGGAAACTTTCTCCACCGGATGGGTATTGCCATCACAGTAGGAAGGCGACTCATCTAACTTGCGTTCTACCTTCGGTAATCGCGCCACCGCTGCCCACTGTTCCTGCGTCACCGGATACTTGCCCATGTAAAAATCCGGCACCGTCACCCAATGCTGCGGCCCCTCATTCTTATATCGTCCTTCCTCATCCTCCGGCGAGCCCATAAAAAACTTGCCCCCCGGAATCCGCACCATCTCCAGCACAATTCCCCCACCCAACTCCTCAAAAAACGATCGCGCCGTCCCCGGCTTCCGCTCCACCTCCTGCCCCTGCCCATCGACCGTCACCACCTCAAACGAAAACGTCTGCAAAATGGCATCATCGGGATCCGCTTCCCCAGGCTGAACCTCAGGCTCAGTCACCGCCTCCACCGAACGATTACTATGCAAGTCTCCAGAGGAATCGCCCACGACTGACTCCGTTCCCGCAGTCCCCGCAGAACCAGCCGATCGCGCCCCCGCCACTCGCCGAACCCCCGCCAAAGCCCAACTCACCTCCGCCGGGAACTCCTGCAAGACCTGTGCATACAACCGATCTGCCAACGCAAATTCACCCTTGGCCTCCGCATCACTGGCCGATTGCTTCAAGTCCTTCAAGCTGCTCGCCCCATCCACCCATGCCGGAATAACTGGCAATACTGGCTGCCGATACTTCTCCCCCGGCTCCGGAATCACCAACGGCACTTGGCGAGGACAACGGTGTTGCAGAGTTAACTGAGGGACACGATCGCGCAAAAACAAATCCAGCCCCTCCAAAATCCGATGCTGCTGCAACCCCTCAATCAATGCATGGGTAAACGCCCCCTGGCCCAACGCCTCAATCTCAAAGGACTGCTGCCCTCGACTACAGGAGAAAATCGTCGTAATGCCATTCTGCTTCGCGAGGGTCTGGGTGCGATCGCCAATCCCAGCACCACTCTTCCCCCCCGTACTCAACTGATTGCGGCAAGCATCCAACACCAACACCACATTGGGGTATTGACGCAGCTGCTTCACGACAAAATCCACTTCCAGCGCCGTCTCTTCCACATCCTCCGGTAGCGCATCACAGGTCATCAGATAGTCGTGACTGTCCTGACCGATTACTCCGTGGCCACTAAAAAAGAACCAGAAATGATCCACCGCACTGGCAGGCGGCAGTTTACTTAGCAGTAGGCGGCGCAGATTCGATCGCGAGGGCTGCGTCCTCATGCCATCGATCGGCTCAGAATCATCCGTACAGAGCAAAACATTTTCCGTGGCAAAGCCCGCCTGCTCGATCAGAAACGATCGCATCGCTTCCGCATCCGCCGTCGCAAAGCGCAGGTTTTGATTC
>CALIJJ010000189.1 GCA_938017515.1 uncultured Pseudanabaenaceae cyanobacterium | reverse complement strand
CCGGGCGTGCGGGCATAGGTGACGTAGGCTAAATCTTGATAGGGATCAAACCAGTCGGGCTTGAGGAGGGTTGCCTTAGCATCAAAGGCTGCTTTGTAATCCTTGTTTTGGGTCGCACGGAAGAGCTCCGCCGCTGCCCAGAGTCGCAACATGCCATCCTTGCCCTCTTCATCCGCCTGGGATGCGGGACTGAGCTGGTCTTTGTTGCCGTAGTCTCGGCCACTGCTGGGTAAGGGCTGCGGGTGAGCATCGAGGAATTGCCAGGCTTGCTCAGCGGCTGCCAGGAGGCGATCGCCATAGCCCGGATACACCCCCTCAACGCCCCGAAAGACCCGTGAAGCATTGGCTGCACCCACAATGAATGCCGATGTGGCCCAGGTGGTGGGCTCGGTGTAGTAGCGGCGATCGCGATCCTCCTGGGGAAAATGCTCCGCCACCTCGTTACTCGCCACCCGATTGGCTACAGAGCCATTTTCGAGCTGCATACGCAACATCCAGTCCAGTTCCCATTTGACTTCGTCGAGGAGGTCCGGGACGCCGTTGCCGCTTTCGGGAATATTGCTGCGATCGCCAAAGGCCGCCGGATTCTGTTCGTAGGCATCAATCAAATTCCACAGCGTCTTGGCCGTAAACGGGAGGTACTTATTAAAATCCCCCGCATCGTGCCAGCCGCCGTGAACATCCCGAGGGGAGTGGCCGGAGGTGTAGCTGGCCGCAGCCTGATCTTGGTGGGCATGGATATGGCAGGGCGGATGGGTCCAGTTGCCGCCGTATTCCGATGGAATGGCCGTGCCACAGCGTTGATAATAAAAGGCTTTGACCGCTGCCGTTAGTGCTGCACCGTAGGGATTTTCGTCGATGGAAAAGGTGTAGGAGCGGCGCTGATGTTTGGGATCGTAGAGATAGTAACGACCCGGTGTGCGATAGTCTGAAAAATCGGCGGACCAAACCTGATCTCCTGAGGATAGATCGGTTTTGCCACCGCGCCAGACGGTTGGCTCGCCACGAAAGACCACTGTGCCGTCGTCTTCGCGCCGCAGCTCAAAGATTTCTCCCGGCTGATAGCGCCGATCGGCATTTTGCCCCCGCTTGGGATTGGCCAATAGGGCGACCTTGGCGGCTTCGGGCCGCCAGCCCAATTGGTCTACTAGGATTTGTTCTCCCTTCTGGCTGGCATCGGCGGCAGTCCCCCACTGCCGGGATGCTGAATCACAACCGATGGGTAGCACCAGCAACAGGCATAGTGTGACTGCTAGGAACCTTGGCGTTCGCAGCAGTTTGTACGATAGTCGTCTCAACCGTTTTTGCCAACGTACTGTGCCTTGATTATCGCTGCCTTGTCGGTGTTGCTGAAACATTCGTCGAAACATAGGGTTGAGGCCTGGCAATTCCAGGGGCGAATTGGCGAACCATCGTTGCTCAGCAAATGAGCGATTGCGGAAACGAATCGCTGCCGTTTAGCAAGCGCCACGTCCTTGAATGACGCTGGGAAGGGTCTTCAACAGGATTTTGAGGTCGTTGATGAGAGACCAGGTTTTGATGTAGTGCAGATCAAGACCTGTGACCCGGTCGATGTCCAACAACTTGGAGCGGACGCTCACCTGCCAGAGACCGGTGATGCCGGGGAGTGCGCGCAGACGATGGCGATCGCTGGGCTTCAGTTGCACAGCATCATACAGTGCCCAGGGACGAGGACCAACCAGGCTCATTTCTCCCGTCAGGACATTGAGCAACTGGGGCAGCTCATCTAGGCTCGACTTGCGCATGAAACGACCCAGGGGGGTGACCCGAGGATCATTCTCACACTTGTTCAGTCCCTGTTGTTGCCCCATCACCAAGCGATGCTGGCGCTCGGCCCCGGCGGTCATGGTGCGGAACTTGAAAATGCGGAAGAGCTGGCCATTTTGGCCGACTCGCCACTGACGGAAGAACACAGGTCCTGGAGATGAGACCTTAATCAGCAGGGCCAAGAGGAGCAGCAGCGGGGACAGCAGGGTGAGGATAACTACTGCTGCACTCCAGTCACACAGCCGCTTGAGGCTCCAGTTGAGGCGATCGCTCTGGCGGGCAAATACCGTGCGAGAAGAGGGAACGCGCACGAGGCTAACTTTGCCGCTGGTCCGACAGACATCGGCCCAATATTCCAGCGATTGCTGTGCATTATCTAAATTGAGGTAGACCCCCTGGGTGGCAGACTGCTTGAGTTGGCTGGGCAGGGACGAATCTGCTGCGAGGGCATCTAAATCCTCGGTTTTTTGGTCAGATAGGTCGAGCCAGAGTTGATCCGCTTCCCGAAAGACGAATCGTGATAGTCGATTAATGCTGCCTGGGGAACGATGGGGCTGAGCCGCCCAACTTAAGTTTGACGCACGGTTGTAGGTGCGTGATGGCTTGAAAAACATTGAAGATGCCTCTAATGATATGCAGGTGAGTGAAATGAAATCGGCTTTGAAGGTTGTCTCTTCAAAGTTCTTTGGGCTTAGGGTTGTCTGATCAACACTTGTTGGAAGAGGGCTGTTGAAGGATGAGCTGTTGGAGGATGAATGTAAGTGCTCACCCTATTCCTTGACCTATCTCTTCGTCCGTCAGATGTCCGTCAGATGAAGGATGAACGATTTCAAGTGATGATCTATCTCAAGCGATCTCCTGTGCCCTAGGCCCAGCGCCGAAGCCTGGAACTTAGATCCAGGACCAGAGAGATCCCATGCAACTCTTACACCTCTACTCACTAAAAAAGTAAGATCCGATGCCGAATACAAAACTTTCATAGAGACATAATTAGACTGCGAACTATTGCGAATGCGATCGAAATAAAGGGCATCTTGGCAGATTGACTTCAGAATAGTGTGCGACTATCAAAGGCTATTTTTTCAGACGAATGGCTGATGTCGTTGGTGTCGGACCTATGAATTTCTGTGGATCACTAAGTTGTGCTTGCATTACGATGATGCTGCGACTGTGTTGCTAAATCTTTCTGGGTTGCGAGACCCTTTGAAAGGACGACGCGTGAGGCCGATACATTTCATGAAGCCACTTTGCCCGGTCTGTCGAGATTTTTTTTCTCGCAATGCAATCTATTTTTCCAACAGAGATAACCATCAGTCTTCCGCTTTTTATCAAGCTTCTCTAGACAACTTGCTCAAATAAAAGGTCCTATCTTTGTCGGATTGATCAGTGTAAAAATTAACATTGTTGCTGTGGCTTGGACTGAGGTGTTGGGGCTGTCAAGGGATAGAACCTTTGCCGCAGTGGTCGTTTCCGATACTTTTTGAGTCTGATAACTGCTATTTGTAATACTGTCTTGAGGAAAAATTGAGCGAAGAAAAATCCTGCAGTGCCTGATCTTTTCTTAGTTTTGTATTTCCTGCCATCGTCTTAGCTTGTGTTATTTCGCACTGGAATAAAGACCAAACCCTTCTGAATGGCCTTCGCTCAGGAGGATGTATTTTGTCTTTTGTATCTTTGTTGTCAACGCTGATTGGCTTGATACGTAGGGCTCAACTTAGACCCATCTTTCTTAAACTAAATTCAATCTAAAAATCCTGTTTGAAATCGCGATGTTGTATCCAGAAATTCCGGAAGACAAGGGTTACGAATGCATAGGTAATCCAGCAATCGCACACACAATCACACAGTCGGTGTCAGTTCGTCTTTGCTGTTCCAAGTTTTCGAGAGATAGATGATGACGATCGACAATCGAGAAGGCATTGACCTAGACCTCAGGGGATATGTATCAGCATTAAAGCGTCGGCGCTCGTTGGGTGTTCTCGTTTTTGGACTGACGCTGGGGTGTTTTGCCTGCCTAGCCCCTTTCCTCGAACGGACCTATGTTGCGGAGGGCAAATTGCTCTTCCGCCGCACTGACCGTACGACCTCTCTGACGGGGATCGCTGCGAGTACAGATCGCCTAGAGTCCTTGATGGATAAGCAGAGTCCCCTGGGCACAGAAAAGGAAATGCTGACTTCCCATACGTTTATACAGCGCATTATTGAAGAAGTGGGGCATCAGGATAAAAAGGGGAAGCCCATTGCGGTCAAAGATTTTCGGAAGAATCTTGGCATTGCCATTGTGGGCCCGACCGATGTCATTCGTATTTCCTATGAAGCTCCCGATGCCCAGCTTGCCCTGCAGACCGTTGAAACCATGATGCGCCTCTATATTGAGGGTAATCTGGATAAGAAGCAGTCCGAAACCAGCGAAGCTCGGATCTTTGTTGCCAGCCAGCTACCCCAGATGGAAGTGCAACTGCTGGAGGCTGAAGCGGAACTGCGACAGTTTAAGGAGGCCAATGGGATTGTTGATCTGTCCCAGGAGGCCACGCTACTGTCCCAGGGGCTTGAGGCGCTGCAGCAAAAAATGATTGGCGTTTCTGCGGACCTAAATGGGGTGAGCCAGCAAACCGCTCAGTTGCAAAGCAATTTTCAGCTTAGCTTTGGTCAGACCGTTGCGATCGACACCCTGAGCAAGTCTCCAGAGATTCGTGGTGCCTTGGATGAGTTGGCCCAGGTCGAACAGGAATTGGCGGAAGCACAGCAGGTCTTTCTGCCGACCCATCCTCGGGTCATGTCCATTCAGGACAAGCGAGCCATGCTGGAGAACACGCTCAATTCCCAGCTTGAGCAGGCCCTGGGGTCTCGTATTAGCATTCCCAAGGGATTGCTCGAAAACCGTGGGCCTCGGGCACCGTTGCTGGAGTCCTATATTTCCCTAGAAATTGAGCGGCTCAAGCTCAGCCAGCAGTTTGCCACCTTGAATGAGGCTCGTACCAACTATTCCAATCGGGCTAGCCTCATGCCACAACTGGAGTCAACCCAGTCTCGGCTGCAGCGTAATGTGGATGTGGCACGAACAAGCTATCAGGCACTCCTACAAAAGTTTCAAGAGGTACAACTAGCGGAGAATAAGTCCGCCAGCAATACTGAAATTATTCAGCCTGCGGCCCTGCCGGATAAAGGTAAGACAGGCCGGGTGATGTTCCTGGCCGCAGGCACAATCTTAGGTTTATTGGCGGCCAGTTTGGCTATTTTGATTGCAGAGATGCGAGATAATTCCCTCAAGACCCTGAGCGAAATCAAGGGCTCCTTCAGCTATCCGCTCCTGGGGGTGATTCCGACCCAAGCCCTTTCCTTGAAGGGGTCTGCCCAGCAATCGGAGCAGTTGGAGTTCGAGCATTTCCTGGAAAATGAGGCATCTCCGTTTATTAACGAAGCCTATTGGATGATCCAGGAGAATATTCGGTTTCTCAATGCCCAGCGATCGCTCAAGGTAATTGTCGTCACCAGTTCTGTTCCGGCAGAAGGCAAGTCCATGGTTGCGGCCAACCTTGCTGCGACCATGGCACGCCAGGGACGTCGCGTCATGCTCGTGGATGCGAACCTGCGTGATCCTGCTCAGCATCATATTTGGAAACTGAAGACGGCCAAGGGGCTGAGCAATGTGCTCCAAGGTCAAACGGAGTTTCGTCCGCAACGAAGTCCTAGTGTTGAAAACCTGAGGATTTTGGCAGCTGGTGATGTCGTTGCAAACCCCTTGCATCTGCTAGCCTCTCAGACGATGTTTTCTCTAGTGCGCTCTGCAACTCACTACTTTGATCACATTATTCTGGATGCGCCACCTTTGCTCCAGGCCGCTGATGCCCTGGCCTTGGGTCGTCTCAGCGATGGCATTCTGTTGGTGACGCGCCCCGGTGTGATCGATCGCCACAGCACTGCTAAGGCCAAGGAGATTCTCACCAAGCATGAGCAAAATATCTTGGGCTTAGTTGTTAATGGCGTCAATCGAGGTTATTTCCCCAATGCCCACCATACCAAGGGAGAAATGTCCCGAGAGATGGAGGTCAGTATTCGCTAGCGTTGGGTTTTGCTTGTCCTTGGCCTGAACTGCAATTGTGTTCTGGCTTTGGTCAAGCAGTCCATATCCCTTTTCCCATATCCCTTCTCCCACATCCCTTTGATTCGGCTTTGATTGGGTCTCCTGAATACTTTGGAGGCTTGTTGTCTCAACTACATGGTCTTTCATTTCCATGGTTATCCTGCTTCATGACTTCCTTTTGATCACGCCTTCGCGTCTGTATCTTCCTTTGGGTCTCTCCTTGGCTCCCCCTTTGGGTCACCCTTGGGCGACTCTTCTTTCCCGAGACTTTTTGGGGCTTCCTTTCTCCTGGATCTCCCTGGCTGGGATGATCTCCGTGGCCGGACTCTTGGCCTTCGGTTTCAAAAAACTGGCTGAAACTTCGAAATTTCAGCTTTTTGGCACCCTGGCGACCCAAGCCAAAACCTCGGAAAAGGTGATTGCGCTCACCTACGATGATGGTCCCAATCCGCCCTATACCTCGCAGTTGCTGGCGGTCCTCAATCGTTTTCAGGTGAAGGCGACGTTTTTTGTGATCGGTCAGCAGGTGGAAAGCCATGGTGAAACGGCTCAGCAGATTCAGGCCCAGGGTCATGAATTGGGCAATCATTCCTACTCCCATCGTCCCCTGATCATGACGCCGAAGCGGACCCTTGCCCATGAAATTGGCCGTACGGATCGTTTGCTTCAGCGTCTTGGGGTTGAGACGCCGATTCACTTTCGTGCTCCCTTTGGTTACAAACGTATTCGGCTACCATTGATGTTGTCACAACTGAAAAAGACCCATGTGCTGTGGAATGTCGATCCACGAGATTATGAGGCCACCGATAGCCATGTTGTTGTAACCCATGTTCTGGAGCATGTCAGGCCCGGGGCTATTGTCTTGCTCCATGACGGCGGCGGCGATCGCAGTCTCACCATTGAGGCAACCGCCCAGCTTATTCCTAAATTGCAAGCCCAGGGCTACCGTTTCAAGACTGTCTCTGAACTCTTGGCCTTACAACCCTAATCTGCTCATCATCACGTTGCAATCATTACGTTGCAATCCTGATGTTTTTTTCAGACTGCTTTAGGGTTGACAGTTCCAGAGCTTGTCTCTTCTGATTTTTCTTTTTGACTTCCTCCATTCCTAGAAATACTCCCGGATGAACCCCCTCTAAATTGCCATGACACTTTTCCTCACGAGCAGCCTGCTGTTGGCTGCGCTACTCCTTTTCATTCCCATTACGATGCTTGCGGTTGAATGTGCCGCAGCATTGCTGCCGTTGCGATCGCCCCAACTGGATCCCGATGCCCCTGTTCCGAAGGTGGCTGTTCTGATCCCCGCCCACAACGAAGCCCTGGGCATTACGGCAACGCTCGCGACGCTCCAGCCCCAGATGCGCAAGGGCGATCAGCTGATTGTCATTGCAGATAACTGCTCCGATGACACAGCGAAACTCAGCCGCCAGGCGGGTGCTAAGGTCTTGGAACGCCATAACCTCAAACAGCGAGGCAAAGGCTATGCCCTAGATTATGGTCGGCGTGCCATCCAGGATCCGTCCCCCGATGTGGTTGTGGTGATCGATGCTGACTGCCGTGTGGCTCCGAACACGATCGCCCAGGCCAGCCACCTGGCCTACAACAGTCAACGTCCGGTCCAGGTGACCAACCTGCTCTATCCGCCTAGCCGGCCCACACTCAAGGATCAGCTCTCGTCCTTTGCCTTTATGGTGCATACCTTTGTGCGGCCCAATGGCTTGTCTCGTCTGGGCTTGCCGTTCAATCTCCATGGCACCGGGATGGTGTTTCCCTGGTCCGTTTTCCGCCGTGTGCCTCTGGCGAGTGGCAACATTGTTGAAGACATGCAGCTCTCCCTTGATCTGGCTATTCTGGGACATTTCCCACTCTTTTGCCGAGCCGGGCAAGTCACGGGCTTGTTGCCGGAGCAATCTACGGTGGCAGTCGGGCAGCGCACTCGCTGGGAGCATGGCCATTTACGGACCTTGCTGAGTCAGTCCCCGAAGTTATTAAAGGCAGCCTGGCGGCAAAAGCAGGCTAAGCTCGTTGCCCTAACCCTCGACCTCTGCGTTCCTCCCCTGTCACTGCTCGTGTTGCTGTGGTTACTGCCGACGGGGTTGGCATTGCCCTGGGGCTTTTTCCAAGGACAGTGGTGGCCTGCCCTGATCCTGGGGGGAGAAGGGTTGTTGCTGCTACTGTCTGTTCTGGCCATCTGGGCCAAGTTTGGCCGCGAGCAATTGCCCTTGAAGACACTGCTAGCTGTGCCCTTTTATGTGCTTTGGAAGGTTCCGATCTATTTCTCTTTCCTACTCCGTCCCCAACGCGCTTGGGTGCGGACGGGCAGAGAATAGTCCCTGGCCCTGCTGCGTCTTCATTCTGGCGCGGCAGATTGAACCCCAGTGATTTTGGGTTGGGGTCTTTGCGTTGATCACTCCCGTCTCCCATCAATGTCTGTTTGAGCCGCCTTTTTTGGGCTCTATCCCCTGTTCCTCATTCCCCTTTTCCATGAACTTTTACTCCAGCGACGAATTCTGTAATGCCTTTGCTGCCGCTTATTTCCCAGAGGAGACCGTTGAGAATCAATGGTTTGAGTTGAACGGTCAATATTGGAAAATTCCCATTGTCAATCAAACGACACCGATTACGGAGTTACCTTTTCAGTCCAAAATGCTGGACTTTTATGAGGCTTTTGACAAAGATGAATTGCCAGATACGAGTGCGATAAAATCACTCAAGTATCTGCCTAAAGTCTGTCAACGGTGCATTACAGCGGAGGACTGGATCAGTGGGGACTTAGAAGCGCAGTATGAGCCTGCACCTACGATTATGTGGGAAGATTTTGCTGATTGGGATGCTTTTATTCAGCATGTCAAACAGCGTAAATCTAAGAAATTCTGGAAAGATTCCAATCGCCGTCGTCGCAAGCTGGAAGAAGAGGTGGGTCCCTTGGAATTCATCCTTGGGGACGATCGCCCAGAGATTCTTGCAACCTGTATGGCTTGGAAGTCTGAGCAGTATCGTAACTCCGGTGAATTTGACGATTTTGCCCACGAGGAGCACATTCGTCTGTTCCAGGAATTGGCCGATCGCGGTCTGTTGATGGTGTCTAGTTTGAGTAGTGCCCAAGGCCCCATTGCCATTGATCTCAACCTCTACTATGAGGGGCGTCTTTATTCTTGGATTGCCTCCTATGACCGGGCTTATTCGACCTATGCTCCGGGTCGTTTACTGTTGTTAGAGGCCTTGGAAGAAAGCTTCAAACGAGGCCATAAGGAATTTGATTTCCTGATTGGCAATGAGCCTTATAAGTGGATCTATGCGACCCATGCACGGCTGATTTCCTCCCTGGGACAGACACCGCTCAAACTCCAAGCGAAGGAATGGGTGACCTCCTCTGTGAAGCCCTTTGTTCGTTGGAGCTTGCAACCGTTTCCAAAGCTTAAAGGCAAGCTGAAAACGCTAGCATTGCTGTCTCAAAAGAGTTAATCGATTGAAGGCCCAGTTTTTAGGAAAGTCTTGAAATGGATTCTTCTTGAAAACTGGGTCGCTTTGATAGCCTTATGACTGATATTGTGGACAGCTTACGATAAAGATCTAATGAAATCATGGCTAGCCTTATTTGAAAAAACCTTTACGATGGTTGCCCTCATTCATTTTTCAGAGGGTTTTTTACCCCTGATTTTGTCTCGGGGTGTGAGTGAAGGAGAAGCGGGGTTTGGGGAGACGTCCCATCCGCTCAATGCGGGACTCTTTGTCTTGATCTACTTCATCACCTATGTGCTGCTGGGATTGCGCTGGAAAAGGCTGTTTTATGCTATCGCCCAAAATCCTTTTATGGCTGCGCTTTTGGGCCTTGTTCTTTGCTCCTTTCTCTGGTCTGCCTACCCGGTTAATACCTTTATTGAAAGTGTTCGTGTGGTTGCAGCCTCTTCCTTTGGCCTCTATTTTGCGACGCGCTACACCTCGCGGGAGCAACTCAATATGCTGTCCACCGTTTTCACAATTACGGTGCTTGCGAGTCTCGTCTTTGCCATTTTGCCGCCGCGTTTAGGCATTATGGGAGGAATTCATGCTGGTGCATGGCGGGGGATCTTTGTTCATAAAAACCACTTTGGCTTGATCATGGCCCTCAGTGCTGCAACCTTTTTGATGCAGTGGTTTGATACTAAAAAACAGCGTTACAAATGGCTGGTTCCGGTTTCTCTTGTCTTGCTGCTATTGTCCAAATCAACGGGAGCATTGGCGGTGGCTTTAGTGGCGATCACGATGCTGCTGTTCTATTACAGCTATATCTCCCTGCGTCTTGGCCTCGTGAGTCTGGTGCCGATCGCACTATTTTTAGTGACCGTCCTTATCCTGGGAGGGATGTGGTTTAGCAGTAATTTAGAGCTGGTTGCTGCGACGACAGGTAAGGACTTGACCCTGACGGGCCGCACTGTCTTTTGGCAAATTCTCTGGGATATGGTGCTGCAGAATCCTCTTGTCGGCTACGGCTATAAAGGATTTTGGTATGGCCTGAATGGTCCCTCTCGGGATGTCATTCAAATTGCAATGTGGACGGTTCCAGAGGCCCATAATGGATTTTTGGAAATGGCGTTGAACCTCGGTTTAGGTGGGCTTAGTCTGTTTTTCGTCGGCTATTTTATGACGCTGTTGAGGTCTGTTCGATGGCTGCACCTGAAGGCCAATGCCCGTTCGACTTGGCCCTTGGTCTTTCTCAATATCTTGATTGTTTGTAATCTGGCTGAGAGTTCGTTAATGGGATTTGGATTCTTCTGGTTGCTCTATTCCTCCCTCTCCTTTTCCTTGCCCCTCAATATTCGCGATGCTCGGCGATCGCGCCACTCCCCTTCCTCAGGCTTCACCGCCACTGCTGTTTCCTAGCATCGTCATGCTTCCCACGGCCGACGCACTTGCCTCTCACCTTTGCCTCTGCTCCTGGTTTGTCAGATTGATCTATCGCAACCCCTTCGCCCCCAACTCCTATGTTTGACCGTTTTAATCTCAGGTCTCTCAAAGCACGCCTAGCCGCCATTTCCCAGCATCACTTTTTCCGCAAGACCTTCTGGACGATCATTGCTCGCCTTGGAGGGTTGGTAATGCAATTGGGCTATTTTGTCCTGGTGGCGCGCACGCTGACCCTGGGGGAATATGGCATGTTCATCGGCATTTCTGCCTTGGCATCGCTGTTGGTTTCGTTTGCTGGCTTTGGCAGCGGTGACATTTTGATTAAGAATGTGTCCCGCGATCGCGAACTTTTCCGCGACTACTGGGGCAATGCCTTACTGACCTCAACGGTGTCGAGCTTTGTGCTGATTCTGTTGTGTTTGCTGGCCACCCAGCTCTTCTTCCCTGAAAAGGGCTCGACCCTGGTGGTCTTTCTGATTTTGTTCTCGGATATTTTTTGTTTGACGCTGTGGAATATTGCTGGGGATGCATTTTCCTCTGTGGACTTGCTCTACAAGGTTGCCCAGACTGATGTGGTATACGCCGCCAATAAGCTCGTGGTAGCGGTGGTGCTGGCCATGGGGGTTTGGAGGCAAGACCTTACAACTTGGGCTTGGCTTTACTGTGCAAGCTCTGTCATTACAGCCGCCATCAGTGTGGCCATTGTGCATCAGTCGATCGCTGGCCCTCGCTTTAGACCCTCAATGGCGCTGAAAAATCTTAAGGAGGGGGTCTATTTTTCCCTGAGTTATTCCGCCGAGAAGGTCAACGGCGATATTGACAAAACGATGTTGGCCAGTGCTGCTTCCTTCCAAGCAACGGGTATTTATGCTGCCGGAAGTCGTTTTCTCACCTCGGCCTATACACCGCTTCAGGTGTTATTTAATAATTCCTACATGCGCTATTTCAAGCATGGTGCCAACGGTATTACCGGCAGCTTTGGCTTTGCGAAGCGTTTACTGCCTGCGGTGGTGGGCTATGGTGCTGCGACAACCTTGGGGTTTGTGCTGCTGTCGCCCTTGGTGCCGCGTATTCTGGGGGATTCGTATCAGGAGACGGTGATGGTATTACGCTGGCTGTCGCCCTATGTGTTGATTTTAGGGGTGCAGGCGATCGCGGCTGATACGCTGACGGGGGCTGGTTTCCAGTCCTGGCGTAGTGGTGTCAATGTGGGGGCTGCGATCGTCAATATTAGCCTGAATTTTTGGCTGATTCCGCTTTATTCCTGGAAAGGAGCAGCCTGGGCAACGCTGATTTCTGATGGTTCTAAGCTGCTGGTGCTGTGGCTGATGGTTTGGGGATTACATCGTCGAGCCCAGCGCTGTGCCTCCCAGGCGACGGGCTAATCTGGATGCCCCAAGGTTCACGTTCATGGTCTAGGAACGAAAAAATGCCCCCTAAAAAAGGGCCTCCCAATTCGGGAGGCCCTTTTGCATTTTAGAGTTTCAGCGATAGGAAAGGATTGTTCCGCAGACCTAGGCTGCTTCAGCATCCAGCAGGACACTGCGCAGATGACGCATGTTGAGGGGGAGGTCTAGCTTCATCGCTTGCTGGACAAAAAGCGCAGGAATCGGAATTTTGGATGTTGCTTGAACACTGTAGCTGAGCTGTGTGCCGTGATGAAAATCCTTGAGTTGAAGCTCTGCCGAAAAATCATTGAAGCTGCTGCTATCGCTTTCTAATTCAAAGACGATGGCCTTGCCTTTAACTTCATGGGCGCGGAGCTGAATCTCTACCTCTACATTCAAAACCAAGAAATTCTTCGTGGCCTTTTGGGTGAGGCGGCGGCAGCTAGGTGACACTTCGTCAATGACTTCACTGTGGCAAATATCCGGGAAAAAATCGGTCCACCGTGAGTAGTTGGTCAGTTGTTCCCACAATTCTTCTCGAGACATCGGGAGATACGCTGTGGCCGTCACAGCCCCACCGTGGGGGGTATGGGGTCGGGTTGAAACCAGGACTTCTCCACGTCGAAGCTTTTCGTCGTGGGATTGCTGGAGGCCGGGGAGCGTACTTAGAGCCATGATTGAGATCCTTGGGCTGAGAAAACTGAGGGAACTGCTATGTCTACTGATTCGTTATTCACGCTGATGAAGCCGAAGACGGCAAAATCAACATTATTTTACGGAGTCTTTATCTGATTCTCAGTAAATAATGACAGTGTAAATACTGAGCCGATATCGTCTAATACAAACCGAATTTGGGGAATTCCTGATCCTTTCTCAAACTCGGCTCCGTTCTAACAAATCCTTGGACAAGATGCAATAGTTCTTGTTCAAAAAATTTTGGTTTGTTCCCATTTGTCGATAGGTTTGATGGCCCTAACGTAAGCTTCGACGAATTTGACTGCTGAGACTGTCCACAAGGAACGTCAGCAGTAAAAAACACCCTAGCGTTACGGTTAATCCACCGTAATCAAAGCTACTGACCTGTTCCATCATCAGATAACCGAGACCTCCGGCTCCCACCAAACCGACGATGACGGTCTCGCGTAAGCATACCTCCCAGCGGTAGAGCGCGTAGGCGAGAAAGCGGGGCAGCGTCAGGGGCAGTATGCCGTAGCAGAAGATGAGGGGGGGCGTGATGCCCTGGGTCTGCAAGCTTTTGAGGGGGGCGGGATCAAGATTTTCGATGACTTCAGCCTGGAGGCGACCTAGGATGCCGAGGTTGTGGATGCCCAAGGCGATCGCCCCGGGCAAAATTCCTGGAAACCAAACGTAGAGTAGGATCAGTGCCCACACCGGCGCTGGGATGGCCCGACAAAACAGCAGCACGAGATGACTCAGAATCCGTAGTGGGGCGGCCAGGGATGAGGGGAATAGGCCATCCCGGGCGAATAGCGTGCGGGCTGCTGTGAATGACAGGGCTGTGCCTAGGGTGCTGGCCAGGGCGATCGCCAACACTGACATCGCTAG
>CALIJJ010000188.1 GCA_938017515.1 uncultured Pseudanabaenaceae cyanobacterium | reverse complement strand
TTTAGGCGATCGCTGATGGCATTTAGCGCCTTTTCTCCTCCAAGCTTCAGGATGGCAGGAGCCATGAGAGGGAGGCTCTTGAGGTAGGTTTTGCGATCGCCCCCTGCCAAAATTTCCATAAGCCGTTCAAATTCTTCCATCCCAATCTCCGTCAGCTCCAATCGCGACAAAAGCGAGACGGAAGCACTGGCCTTGAGCACGGGGTCTTCAATCGATTCAACCAAATCCCGAAGGGTCGGAATCCATCGAGCTGGCAAATCTACGGCCAAGCGACCCAGCATGCTGTCGGAGTGAGTGGAATGGCTGGCTAGTTGCTGACGAACCAGTGCCAATACTTCGCGCCACAAATCGGGTTGACGCTGAGATAAATGGCAGAGCGCATCGAAGCGTTCATAAATTTCGGTGGGTTCAATGGATTGATAGAAGCTGAAGGCTGTTGCAAGTTGCTCTTCGGGTAAGACTGGAGTCAACCATCGCAGCACGTATGTTTTCTGTGTGGTTCGAAGTGCTTGGAGAGGAAGGCTGTCTATCGTTTTTGCAGCAAACTTAGGTTCACGATGAGCGAGCGGGCAAACGGCTGCGAGCCGCATGTGGGGATTAGAAATGCTCATCGCAATTTTGATCGCTTCTAGCAGCAAGTCCTCGGGCAATCGAGAGGCTACATAACGCAATAGGCTCGATTTGGTTTGCTCGGCTGGGTCCATGAGCCGAATTGTCTGCACAATCTGTGACCAAAGCTCAGGCCGATATTGAGCCACTTCGCTGAGGATATGGATTCTGGGCTCGGGTTGAGTGATGGTGTTTGCCAGCTCGATGACTTCGTCCCAAAGCTCAGGTCGGTAGGGGGCCAGCTTGCACAGAAGTCCAGCATGGAGATCACCAGATGCTGAGCGAACTGTTTGAATGGTGTCGTCCAAATATTCAAGTCGCTTCGGAGCCAGAGCACACAAAAATCGTAGCTGCGTACACTCGCCTTCCAGCGTTTTGATGAGTTCCACACACCGAGGCACTTGAACATCAGGAATATCAGGCAAAATCCTAGCCAGGATCGAAGAGCGAATGAATTCCTTCTCAATTGAGGCACAGAAACTCCAGAGTTTCGACCAGAGTTCGGGCTGATATTTCGCAAGGCCAGCCAGTGCGATCGCCCGCTCATACTTATCCCGAAAGGTTTGGACTATCTCTAAAGCTTCTCGCAACAATGGCTTGGGTAAGCGAGGGGCCAAGACACTGATAACTCCATCTTGCTCGTAATCGAATTGCAGGATCTCAGTCATTTTCAACACGTTAGCCAGCATGGCATCCGGAACCACCCGAGCAAGTTCACCCAGCACGTCGTTCCGTTCGGATTCCTCCTTTTCTGACTGATGCAGTGCCGTTAGCGCTTGAGGCCACAGTTCAGGGTGCTTTTGTGCAAGCCAAAAGAGGACGGAGAAACGATTCGAGGGATGTTCAATTCTGTCTAAAGTATCCAGGATTCGAGGCAGCCGTGAATCTGTAGAAAGATCGGCTATCAGTCTCAGTAACCAGCTTAGGTCATGTTCAGATTCGAGCTGGTCAATAATGTTCCAAATTTTGGGCCAGAGTTTTGGCTGTCTGGGGGCGATCGCGATGAAGGCTTGAACCCTTTGTGTGGGTGTTAAAAATGTTTGGGCGATCGCAATAGCCTGAGGCAAAAAATCTTCCGACAGTTGGGGGATGAGCAGAACCAAAGCCCTAACCCTCTCCTGCTCTGCGTCCATCGTTCTCCGTATCACGTCCCAAGCTTGCACAGCCACTGCTTCTGGTAGGGCAGGAGCAATCTCAAAAATCACCCAGTACTTTTGGTAATCGCTTGGGATGGTTGATAGAGATTCCAAGGCTTCAGGCCAAACCGATGGAAGAGATTGGGCGATCGCACTTAACAACTTTGTTCGTGCTATTCCATCTTCCTCCTGACGCACCCGAGCCAGATATTCCTGCAAAAGTGAGGGATCAGACACCCGAGGCAAGAGCTGCTGCCAGAGACGATTCCTCTCGTTGGAACAGTGAAACTCACCAACCAACGCCATCATCTGAGGCACAAATCGATCGGGAAGGTAAGCAGGCAACCTCCAAAGCTGATTGTAGAAACGTCGCTCACCGGCTCCAGGCTTAGCCTGACAAAACTCATCCCACAGCTCTGGCATCCGCTCCAGCAGAGCACCCAGTGCCAGCATTCGTTGATTTGAATTGCGAAAACCCCGAGCGATCGCTACGGCTCTTGGTAATTGCTCCGGCGACAGCAACGGAATAATCGCCAGCAGCCGGTTGATTCTTCGGTGAGCATGTTGAACATATTCGACACGCTGCAACCCCTCTTCAGATGTCAAAATTCCCTGGCGAATCAGAGCTGACAGCAATCCCGAGGGAATTTGACCATGGGCCGTGTTGGCTGACGCTTGGCTGAAGGCTTGGGCGCAGTGGTGGGCGATCGCTTTAGACAAAAGCTCTGAATCGTGATTCATTCCGGTGAGAGAGGTTTTATGATGCGCTGCGATCGACAGGTCTCTTCATAGGTCTCCTGCAACGCCAACGGCAAACAAAACCCTTGCCTCAGCCACAATGGCAAAGTCGGCAACGCTTCGCCCACCTCAAACGTTTCATACCAAATCTGAAGCGCCGGAGATGGCAATGCTTCTGCCGAATGCTCTGAGCCAACAGCACGGTAAGCCACGGCATACAGCTTGCCCAAATCCTGGGGAATTGAAGACCCCGGAGCAAGCTTCTCCAGAAGCTCCCGGTGCAAATTGGCCATCCGCGTGGTCACCACATCGACCACAACCAGGCCAATACCCTGCCGCAGATAGGACTCACATTTTGAGACAAATGCCTGCCGCTGTTGGGGTCGATCCTTATTGGCTGGGCTGACCAGCTCGATCGCCGCATTCAGCGTTGGACCCGCCTTACTGCCCAGAATATTAATTTCAACCACCGCATCACTCGGCTCAAACGCAATCGTCTGGCTCGGTGCAGGGGGCTGCCAAGACTTTAGCCCCTCTGCCTCAGCATCTCTGTTCTCGTCAAATGCGGTCTCATCAAACGCAGCCACGTCAATTTCAATCCCGAACTGGACATTCGGTTCTGCAAAAAAGCCCTCCGGCAAACGCTGGTTCAGATCCGTAGCCAAGTACGTCGCCCAGGCATTGTGGAACGCATGCCAATGGCGGCGGGTGCTGAGGGGAGGACGGAAGTGGTCTAGCAAAACCATGGGGGAAACCAAGCGCTTTGTTTTAGTGTAGCGATCGCCCACGCCCAGCCAGACACAGGGTATTTTGTCAGAAGCTTCCAGGTTGTCCCCCAACCAATTGACAAACACCCGGTGTCTAAACGCGAGAGCCTAAATTTGAGGTCGCTCTCCCGTCTCGCGATAGCGGCAGTAGTCCGCCAAAATGCGATCGTGGTCGAAACAGAGATTGGTGGGCAAGTTGGCTCGCTCAAACACCGAAAAATTCTTGGCATCATCCCCCGCCTGGGGCTTCCCCGTCGCCTCTGCCAAAAAGACAATACTCACCGTATGCTTACGCGCATCCCGCTTCGGGTCCGAATACACATAAAACTGCTCCAGCAACTTGATATCTAAGCCAATCTCCTCCTTCGCCTCCCGAATTGCCCCCGTCTCCGCCGTCTCGCCATAGTCCAAAAATCCCCCTGGAATAGCCCAGCCCAACGGCTCGTAGAGCCGCTCAATCAAAATAATCGGTCGATTCGGTCGATCCGCCAGCTCAATAATGATGTCAACGGTCGGAACAGGATTGCGATAGGTCATGGAGAGTAATTTTCGCTGTTGGGGTTGTAAGAAATGTGGACGCGCTTTCAAAGATTTACATGCTGAACAACCCGACCTCAACCTAGAGCAGTATGATTTGCGAAGAAGCTCGGGCTAGGCTAGCGCGAGCGGATTTTTTTTGAGACTCGCCCTATGTCCTTCCCCCGTTCCAGCGGTGTTTTGCTGCATCCCACGTCCTTTCCCAGTCGTTTTGGCCTAGGAGATCTTGGCGGGTCAGCCTACGCATTTGTTGATTTCCTCGCTGCGAGTCGTCAATCGCTCTGGCAGACCCTGCCCTTGGGGACGCCGGGCTATGGCAATTCTCCCTACTTGGCCTATTCGGCCATGGCCGGGAACCCTCTGCTTATTAGTCCTGACAAGTTGGCTGAGCAGGGACTCCTTCGGGAGGATGACTTTCGAGCCGTTCCAGAATTTTCGCCAGACCAAGCCGACTTTGAACGTGCTGCTCCCCTCAAAATGGGACTTTTTCGTATTGCCTTTGAGCGCTTCAAAGTCCAGGTGAATGAGGAAGAACAGCAGGCCCTGTCTGACTTTTGCCAATCCCGCTCGTCATGGCTCGACGACTATGCGCTGTTCATGGCCATCAAGGAATACAAAGGCGGTGCAGACTGGACTGCCTGGGAGTCTGTGCTGCGCGAGCGCAAGCCCGGTGCCCTGCGCATGTGGGAGGAAAAACTTCAGGATGCTGTGGCATTTCAGAAATTCCTTCAGTTTGAATTTTTTCAACAGTGGTCTGCTCTGAAGAACTATGCCAATGAGCGTGGTATTCAGATCATCGGCGATATTCCCATCTATGTTGCCCACGACAGCGCCGATGTCTGGGCCAATCCCAAGAACTTTTGCCTCAATCCCGAGACATACCAGCCTGCTCTGATGGCCGGTGTTCCGCCGGATTACTTCAGTGAAACCGGTCAACTTTGGGGCAATCCGGTTTATGACTGGGACTATCTCAAGAAAACGAAATTTGAATGGTGGGTGAATCGTTTTCGTACCCTATTGGACTACGTCGATATTATTCGCATCGACCATTTCCGAGGGTTGCGGGCCTATTGGGCTGTTCCCGAAGGTGAGGACACGGCGATGAATGGGGAATGGGTCGAAGCTCCCGGCGATGAACTGTTTGAAAAGATTCGCGAGGACTTGGGGGACCTGCCTGTTGTGGCGGAAGATCTGGGGACGATTACGCCGGATGTGGAGGAATTGCGCGATCGCTTTGATCTCCCCGGCATGAAAATCCTCCTCTTTGCCTTCGATTCTGGCCCCGGCAATCCCTATCTGCCCTTTAACTACTGGGGCCGTAACTGGATGGTCTACACCGGTACCCACGATAACAACACCACGGTGGGCTGGTTCAACGAACGCAATGATGGGGCCAAGCAACATATTGCCAATTATCTGGGCAGCATCAGCCCTGATGGGATCCACTGGGATCTGATTCGTTTGGCCTCCAGCAGCACTGCAAACCAGGCGATGTTTCCGTTGCAGGATGTCATGGGACTGGGCGAAGAGGCGCGGATGAATTTTCCCGGCAAGGCTGAGGGGAACTGGGCCTGGCGCTATCGTCCGGAGATGCTGACCACGGAATTGAGCGATCGCTTTCGCTGGGTCACAGAGATGTACGGCCGGACTTGAAGACCATCGTGCCTGAACACCTTGGGTCTCACGTCGAGTTCAAATCATAAGGTTCCGAAACGCATAAGGTTCCGAAACAACAAGCGCCTCAGTCGAACGGTTTGACTGAGGCGCTTGTTGAAGTTAAGCAGCTTGTTGAAGTGATAAACGTGGAATTTGCTAGAAGCGACTAAGAACGCTCAGCTGTAGCGCTGACGTGGGTGAACTAGGGCGACTGGCCACCTGCTTTGGCTCATAAATGACTTCCTCGACAGCACCTGGATTACCCATGGGCTCCGGCGGTTGGCCATTGAACTTAACCATGACGCCGCCAGCATTACCCGCACGCACGACAACGGCTTGATTGGCTTCCCAGGTACGCTGATCCCCTTCAGAAAGCACACCTTCATAGGCTTGGCTACCATCAACAATGACCCGAAGCCAAGACTGAGAGGTGAGGGTAAGACTGACCTGGACAGGCTTATCCGAAGGCTTTGCTGCATTGGCATTCTCACCCTTTGCCAATTGTTTGGCGAGGTCAGCTGCCCCTTCCGCTAGCGAAGCACCCGTGACTGGAAACGCCTGACCCACGGGTCCAACCTTGGCGGAGCCAATGCCTGCAGCTGTTGCTGAAGCTTGGGCTACAGCCTGTTCCACCTGGGTCGCTTGCTCCGCACGGGTCACCTCCGCTGCTTGTAACAAGGAGCGATTCATCAGCCAAGACAGTCCCTGAACCGATGAGGCGATGACAAGGAGATAGGCCGTATACAAATGTACTGGTCGGAGTTGGGCACTGGGGAGCTGCCGCCAGAACGAACGGGAAGGAGACGCTGCTGATTCTAGAGGGAAGGCCTCAGCCACTTGGGCTCCATCTAGCTTGAGCGCCATGGCATAGCGACGAACAAAACCCTGAATATAGACGGGTTCTGGCAACGCTTCCATGTTGCCGGTTTCTATATCTTCCAAAATCGAGCGACGCACCAACGTTTTCTGAGCAACATCGGGTAACGATAGACCCTGCTGCTCCCGTTGTTGACGAAGGTAGGCCCCAATCTCGCTCAACTGCTGCTGCTGGAGCTGCTTCAGTTGAAGCGGTTTGGAGGCCGCACGCTGCATAAAAAACCTCTGGACCCTGGATTTGCCCTTCATGGCTGCACTAATATTTGGTAAGGCTATCAAGCTGCGCTCGTTGCATCGTGAAGATGACTCAATCAATTCCTCTATTCGGGCCTAAACCCTGAGTAATTATACGTGAACATATCCCATTCAATATGTAGCAGAGACCATCATTTTTGAAGAAAATTGCTCACAATTCCTGTAATTTGGACCTTTCTCCAGAACTGATGATTCGATGCTTCCCCTCCGGCAAATTACTGAGCTGAATTGCCCCAATGGCGGTTCGATGCAGGCGGATGACGGGGTGACCGAGTTGGAGAGCCACTTTGCGAATCTGACGGTTCCGACCTTCTCTCAAAACAATCTTGAGGGAAGTGCTATTTTTATCCTGCCAGAGCTTTTCTACTTCGGCAGGCCGGGTGGTCTTACCTTCCAAAATCACCCCCTGACGCCAGCGATCGAGTATTGCTTTTGTCGGAGTACCCCGAACCACAACCTCATAAACCTTGGGGATATGGTGCCGCGGATGGGTGAGGCGAAAGGTAAAGTCGCCATCATTGGTTAATAAAAGAGCGCCAGTCGAATTTGCATCCAATCGTCCCACAGGATGTATACCTTGGCTACGCCGGAGGTATTTGGGGAGCAAGTCTAGAATTGTTCTCCGACCCTGGGGATCGTCGCAGGTGCAGACGACGCCTAAAGGTTTATGGAGTAAAAGATACAGTAATTCTGGACGTTGGGATGTTCGGAGAAGTTGGCCATCGACTGATATTTCATCAAGCTCGGGATCAGCTTGCTGTCCGAGATGAGCAACAGTGCCATTGAGAGACACTCGCCCCGCTCGAATCATGACCTCCGCCTGCCGCCGAGATGCAACCCCCCATTGGGACAGGATTTTTTGAAGGCGCTCAGCCATGGGATTGGTTTTGCTCTCCAAGGAGCTCAAAACTTGATTATGCCAATATTACATCAATTATTTTGAGCTGTTATGGGGAAATGGGGTCATTGTCTTAGGGGGAGTCACCCTGCAAGGATAGCTATTCTCCTTTCTTGCTATGTTTGAACGTTCTTGGAGTTGGGATTGCTCCTTTATCGTCTTTTGTCTTTGAGACGTTATGAATGGGATATCTCCGAGGGGGAGACAAGGGGGCTGGGCTTAAGGGGGAGCGTGATTTTGATCCATGCCCCCTGGGTCTCGGGATGATTTTGGGCTGTGACGCTACCAGCATGGGCTTCAACAATCTGGCGAACGATGGCCAAACCTAGACCACAGCTCGAGGTTGTGTTGCCGTTGACGGTGGTGCCTATGGGGCTTGGATTTTCATAGCTAGGAACGTTGGGGGAGGATGTAACGGGAGCATTACTGATCAGAGAACGACCACTGGAAAAGCCACTCGCTTCATTGTTGATGGGTCGAGTCCGAGAGGGATCAGCGCGATAAAACCGTTCGAAGACTTGATCGATTTCGTCGTCCGGGAATCCTGGCCCTGTATCAATCACTTCTAAGCAGGCACAAGGGGGCTCGTTGTCCTGGGGCACGAGTTGGGTTAGGCGCACTTGAATCGCGCTTGCCTTGGGGCTGTATTTAATGGCGTTATCCAGGAGATTGATAAGGACTCGGTAGAGGCGAGTTTGATCGGCTTCTAGTTCTAGGGTTTGAGGCCCTACATATGAGAACTGAACATTTTTGCTTTCGGTAATGGGTTCTAGGCTACTCCAGGCTTTGTGGATGAGCGGAGGCAAATTGGTCGAGGTTAGGGTCAATGTTTGGGAGGCTCGACGTTCCAAGCGGCTGAGATCAAGTAAGTCGTGGACCAAATTGCTCAGATGAATCACTTCACCAAGAAGTCGCTGGACCCAGGACTTAAGCGAGGGATCAACTCGGGTCTCAATCATTTCCGCGACTAATCGAATGGATGTCAGCGGGGTTTTGAGCTCGTGGGCCACATCAGAGACCCAGCGATCGCGCTGCTGAGCCAGCTGAACAATTTCCTGGCGATTCTCCAGAAAAACCCCTACCTGATCATCAGAGAGGGGAATGGCATAGCCCATCAGATAAAGGCTTTTTCGACTGACCGGGTTGAGCGGATCAGCCTTGAGGGGATGAATGACCCACTGTCGTTGTTGAATGGCTTGCTGTTTACGGCTCGCTTCAATGAGTTGATCGAGATCGTAGGAACGGACCTGTTCCAACAAAAGACGAGGGGTCGTCGGGCTTGGATCATCAATTTCAACGAGACGTGATGCTTCTTGATTACACCAGAGGAGATGATTGTCTCGGTCGACTTGCAAGTAGGCAATGGGGGCAAAATTAATCAGCTGCTGAACGCTGGACAGGATGGTTTGCAGCTCCTGCTGCCGACGTTTTTGCTGAGCGGCGGCCATGAACAACCGCGAGGTTTGGCTGAGATAGGGTGGGAGATTCTCCTGACCAAAAGCACCCAACAACTGCTTGAGACGTTGAGAAAAAATAATCTGCTGCCCAGCCATCAGGCTCAGGCCAATTGCCAGACCTAGGATAAACGCGAGCATTCCAGTACCAGAACGGCGGGATGGATTTTATGGTGAAACCCCAATATCCTAAGCCGCATCGGGGTGATGGCAGCGTCACGTAGACTGCAAAAACAAAACCATTCGGCTTGATTCGAGTCTTTAGCTTCGGAGACTGCCCTTTGTCTTCGAAGACTGCTCTATGGGTTTGCTTGGCCCGAAGTCCGCCCTAGCCGAATCGATAACCGAAGCCGCGAACGGTTTTGATGTATTGGGGGCTACTGGGCTCGTCCTCTAGCTTTTCCCGAAGCCAGCGGATGTGAACATCGACGGTTTTGCTATCTCCCATGAAATCAGGGCCCCAAACCTTCTCCAGCAACTGCTCTCGCGACCAGACTCGCTTGGGGTGCTGAATAAACAGATCCATCATGCGGAATTCTTTGGGGGAGAGATTTACCTCTTCACCTCGTAACAGAATTCGACATTGCTGGGGATAGAGCGTGATCTCCTTGAAGGTGATGGCCTCGCTTTCCTGCTCGTCACGATGTTGCTGAGCACGACGTAGCAACGCCCGACACCGGGCGATGAGTTCTCGCATGCCAAAGGGCTTGGTCAAGTAATCGTCTGCGCCGACCTCAAGGCCGACGACCCGATCGGTCTCTGTGCCCTTAGCACTCAAAATGAGAATGGGAATTGTGCTGCCTTGACGACGAATAAAACGGCAGAGATCAAGGCCGTTGACGTGGGGCAACATCAAATCGAGGATGACCAGGTCTGGAAGTCTGGTGCCTCCATCCTGTTCAAACCCACGATAAAGGATGTCGAGGGCGGCCCTTCCGTCGGGAATGACCTCTACGTCATAGCCCTCTTCTGTCAGGGCAAATACGATGGTTTCACGGATTAATGCTTCGTCTTCAACCACGAGGATTCGGGTTGGATGGGAAAGGGAATCAGAGGTCGCACTTTCTCGCGCTGACAAACCTTTCAGAGGGCCGACGGCTGTCGTTCCAGACAACACATTCACCTGCCTAATTTCGAAATTCTTCTAATGTAATTGTTATCACACTTTCCGCGACAGACTACGATCTCGCCTATTTCGTTAATTACCGTCTGAAAAAAATGCCAGGAGATTAAATTATCTTGTCCCACGCACCTTCCTTCTCCACTCCGGATTCTAAGGCGGCTCTCCCTCGCCCACTATCGCTGCAACCTCTTAGTTCGGAGACCTTTGCTCCCTATGGCCAGGTCATTCGCCCCCTGGATGATGGGATTTCGTTTGGCCCCCAGGATGCACAGTTGGTTTTGACTGCGGGTCAGCCTCGGTTCTACATTATGCGCCTACGCCAAAGGGGACGTTGCTTTGACCGCATTACGCGTCATCGCCGTTGTACTCAGTGTCTAGGGGCTTTGGGGGGGATGTCTTGGCTTTTGGCGGTCGCGCCACCGTCTGCCCAGTCGGAACCCGACTTAGCGCTGATGCGGGCTTTTGTCGTACCTGGTGATTGTTTTATCAAGCTCCATGTGGGTACCTGGCATGCGGGTCCCTATTTTGATGCGGAGCAGGTTGATTTTTATAATTTGGAACTGAGTGATACCAATGTTGTCGATCACGAAACATTCTCCTTTGGCGATCGCCTTGGACTCAGTTTTGAATTGGTAGAACTGTGATGCCTCTCTCTCCTATTGCTGTTGATCTTCACCATTAATGCTGATAACTATCGTTGCTTTCCAGTGATCTCGCTAGGGTTCTTGGTTGGCGCGTGATGCTTTAAGCCTTGAATTTTTAGCCATCGCATCTTGCTTTTGGAATCGCTGAGATGTTGCTGTGAATCTCATCTGACTCACGGTTTACCTTAGCTTGCCTAAAGCTTTCCATACTTCTGCAACGCTGGGCGAAGCCCAGCCGAGGCTGGCATCTCTAAGTCTGAATAAACACAAACTTTCCTCAAGGGGGGCGATCGCCACCGAATTCCTCGGTTTTAATGCTGACATAGGAAATTTAGGCTTAGATATGCACGAGCAGCCGGAGTACGGTGTCGCTAATCAATTCCGTCGCGAATGTTCTGTGCGTCGTGCATTGGACGTTCTGGACGTGAAACATCGTCGTATCGAAGAGGACTTACAGCAGTTCATTCAGCACCTCAAGCTCCTTGTTCCTGCGATTGAACTTTCTCCAGAAACGCGAATCAGCGAAATTGAAATTCTCGAAGAAGCATTGGAGCGTTTAGGTGATGATGCTTTCGCCGATCTTGTTCTAAGGATTTTAGAGCGAGTTTATTGATTGGATATCGCTTGCCCCTGAGGGGCTGACCCTGTTTCAGACACAGCATTTGGTTTAAGAGGGGGGCGATTCTTCCTCACTGATTGGATCACTCATTTGAGTCAGGTGCTCCAGCATAGTTCGCCGTAAGGCCATATTTGCTTGGTTGATGCTGGTGCGGCTCATTTCTGGTAGAGAATCGGCCATATCTTCCACCAAGGCTGCTCGTACCGTCATGATGCGCAGTGCCAGATCAGGCTTTTCTTTGTAGAGAGCCTGGAGATAGTCACTGGAGTATTGGAACGAGTAGCGCGCAGAAAAGTGTTGAAGCCAGATGTGTTGGGCCGGATTCGTTTCCTGGAGCTGGTCAAGGATGACGCGAAAGGCCTGGTAAGTCAGATAGTTGACCAGGGTGTCGCAGGTTTCCCGAGCAATGCGGCGCAAGTCCATCAGCAGCATCCGTGGCGGATTTTTTGATATCGTAAGTGATTTTTTTTGACTCAGCCTTGACTTTCAAAAGTCCAGTAAAAGGAAAGTCCAGTAACAGGCTCCAGTAACAGGCCACGTTGCCTGAGATGTTTGACTGAGCCATTATTGCCCATAGCCCATAGCCCATAGCCCATAGCCTATTTCCCTTGTCCGGCAATGATCCCCTCATTCTTAAATGGATGGCGTTAATGGATGGCATTGGAATTTTTCATCGCATCTTTTTCCCCCACTGCATGCCTAGGGCCATGGTGGACCAATTCATTGCGTTCGAATTAGGCGAATGAGTGAAAATGCCTATTAAACCTACTGTCCGGCTCCCTAATTGTGGGGTGAAAACGGAGAGGTCTTGGCGCCAAATCTCATCATTCGTTGCAGGTCAAGCTTAGTCATTGCTTCTTTTCGCCATATCCCCTGGCTTGTCTGGTGTTCGTCAATAGGTAAAAATATTTAAACCGAAGCACCTAACACGCCTGAGCACGTTGCATGACTGCCTTTTTCTTAGACTACGCTTGGCTAATGCCTGTCTACGGACTGATGGGTACGGTGTTTTCCCTCGTCTGGGCCCTGGGGTTATTCCCGCGTAATGGTCAGCGCCCGGCGGTGTATTTCAACATCTTGATGACCACCCTGTCCGCGGCCCACAGCACGATCGCATTTAGTGGTCTGCGGGGAATGCCGATGCAGCATGTCGTCGTGCCCTGGCTTAAGGTTGCGGATCTAGAACTAACGCTCAATTTTGAGATTTCGACGGTGACGTTGGGGGCGCTAACCCTTGTTTCGTTGCTCGTTCTGATGGCTCAGGTCTATGGACTTGGCTATCTAGAAAAAGAATGGTCCCTCGCTCGTTTTTACGGACTCATCGGATTTTTTGAGGCGGCGCTTTCTGGCTTGGCTCTGAGTGACTCTATTGTCCTGAGCTATGCGCTGCTGGAGCTGATGACGCTCTCAACCTATCTTCTGATTGGGTTTTGGTATGCCCAGTCTCGTGTTGTAACGGCAGCACGGGATGCGTTTCTGACCAAGCGGGTTGGGGATGTTTTTCTGCTCATGGGCATGGTCACCCTGGCTTACATCGCCCCCGGCTTGACGTTCTCTGAGTTGTCTAACTGGGCAATGCTGAAGCCATTGCCGGACTGGTCTGCCACGCTGCTGGGCTTAGCCCTGATGGCTGGTCCCATCAGTCAATGTGCACAGTTTCCGCTCAATCTTTGGCTGGATGAGGCCATGGAAGCTCCTGGCCCGGCCTCAATTCTTCGGAACACGGTGGTGCTGTCTGCGGGAACCTATGTTCTGATTAAACTCCAGCCGATTTTGACGCTCTCCCCCATTTCTTCCGATGTATTGATGTTGATCGGCGGGATTACGGCTGTGGGGGCTTCGTTCATGGCGCTCGCCCAGATAGACCTGAAGCGCTCGTTTTCCCATTCCAGTAGTGCTCTCTTGGGATTGGTCTTCATTGCAGTGGGTTTTCAGCGTACGGACATTGCCCTGCTGCTGATTCTGGCCCATAGCGTTGCGAAGGCCCTTTTGTTCATGTGTGTCGGCTCCATTGCCCTAACGACAGCGACCCAGGATGTGACCGAAATGGGCGGTTTGGGGCGGCGCATGCCCGTTACGACCACTTCATTTATTGTGGGCAGTATTGGCAGTATCGCTGTTCTTCCCCTGGGTATGTTTTGGACGATTCAGCGTTGGGTCGCTGGTTCCTACTCTTCGCCCCCATGGGTGATTGTGCTTTTGGTGCTGGTTAATGGTTTGACTGCACTCAATCTGACGCGCCTATTCCGACTGATTTTTTGCGGTAAGCCTCAAGTGAAGACGCGCCGTTCCCCAGAGGTGAATTGGCTGATGTCGGTGCCCATGGTTTCTCTCTGTATCGTGACGCTCTTGCTACCGCTGGTGGCCCCTCACTGGTTACTCTCTGAAGCCACCGCTGTCACATCTCTCATACCGATGGCATTAATCATGGCTTCTGGGATTGTGGGATGTGCCGTTGGAGCCGCTTTGCCGCTGGCACGCAATGGGGCACGACCCATGAGCCGTAAGCTTCGTTTTGTTCAGGATTTGTTGGCCTACGACTTTTATATGGATCGAGTCTATGAGTCGACGTTTGTTGCTTTGGTTGCCCTGGGCGCGCGAATCTCTTCTTGGTTCGATCGCTACGTTGTCGATGGCTTGGTTAACTTTGTCGGTTTGGCCACGGTCTTCAGTGGCCAGAGCCTACGCTACAGCGCCACGGGCCAATCTCAGCTCTACGTGGTCACGATCATCCTGGGAGTGGGCTCGTTACTGGTTGTCTTGGCGACCTGGACTAACCTGTGGGAGGACGTCAACATTGCCCTGCAAATGATTCAGGTGGCTTTAGGCTCGGCCTAGGTTCATCATGCCTCCATTTCTGATGGGGCGTTTGATATCGTGGGTCGAGGGTTGGTTGTCAGGTTGTCTTCGTATGATTCACATTTGCATTCATGGATGCAAATTTGGGAAAGCGAGTTCATTCGCAGCTCTTTGGTTTAAAAGCGGGTTGATTTAAGGGGAATATTATGGTGAAAGCAAGCATGGCCGAATCTTCTTCTCAGCATCCTTTAGAGGGCTATATCGAGCGCCTGACCAACAGTGAGTCGCTGCTGCCGGATACGCCAGAGAATGTGGTCGAAGTAGTGGGAGTGCTCGATGCCTACGGCATTATTTTGGATCACTATTCCATCAACCTGAAATACATCGCGAACAATCAGTGCTTGGTGTTTTTCCCGTTTTTTAAGTACTTCAATGGCGAGGTTACACCGCAGAAGTGGCTGCGGCATATGCTGCACGATCGCACCTACTACGAGTACGCGGAATACTGCATGAAGGCGATGCTCTGGCATGGCGATGATGCCTTGATGCCCTACCTGGAAGGTGAAGAGTTCAAACAGCTTGCCGAAGATGCGATTCAGGTTCGTATCAAAGGAAATCCTGGTCTTCAACTGCTACACAAGCTGTTTCCTGAGTTTATGCCAGAGCATCTTCGCCAGATGGTTTACTACAGTGCTCTGGGGCAGTTTTGGACCATCATGGCCAAGATTTTCAACACCCTGTCAGCACGCTACCGTAAGGGCGAAATTACATCGATCCCCCAGGTGACGGACCATATTCGTAATGGTTTGGTGGAAGACGCTGCCACTCCTATTGCCTATGCTCCGACGATCCGAGGCCAAGCCTGCACGTTACTGCCGAAGGAACGCGAGTTTAAATTTATTAGCGAGACTGCCGTCCCTTACGTCCTCGCTATTTTCTTCAAGGGAATGCCATTTTTGGGCACGGTTTCCTACAATGCCCAGGCCTTTCAGATTTCCCACGATCCCAACGAATTTAACTACGGCGCCCTCCATGCCGATCCCTTGCCTGTTGGTGGTTCAGGGATTCCTCCGACGCTATTAATGCAAGATATGAGTCGTCATGTTCCGGATTATCTGGAGGCTCACTACAGCGAAAAGGGAAATCGCAAGGGCCGTGATGTGCGCGTTAAGTTGGCCATCAGTTTCCAGCGCTCTATGTTTTGTGTCACCTCAGCTGCGATTCAAGGCCTAGCTCCTAATCCGTTTAATACCGCTGACCCTGACCAAAAAGCGGAAAATCTGGTTTATTTCCGTGGGTGGATGGATACGATGTCTAAGACTCGAATGCAGCGAGTGAATCGTGAGTCGTTGGGGATCACATAATGTTGCACTAGCATCAAGTTTAAATCACAATTTAGTCTATTGCTTGTCCAGCACTTGCCAATGCAAATGCTGGATTTTTTGTGCTGGCATGATGCTCTGCCTAACTCAATGCTTGGGGATTGTTGAAGCACGAAAGCCCATGGACCAAAATGCCCGTCTGAGGGCTTTTGGCGGATTACCTGAGGAAGTGTTGCTCGAATTTAAGTTTTCTGTCGGCTTGCTGCTCATCTCAAAAGAATGCTCGTGGGCATTGCAGCATAGACCTTGAGTCCATTTTTCAGTCCGCTGACTTATAGGGACGAACAAAATTCTTAAGTCCAATATTTTCCGAGTATTGTTGCGATTCATTCAGGCGTTGAGAACCGTCAGGCATTGAGAACAGTGAAGAAATTTCTTGAAATTGCGCTCTTAAGGGACGCATCAAGCACAAGACGCACTGCCGTCAGGGATAGACAATTACCATGACCATTTCTTTGCAGGAGATCGCTCCCCGCCTCTCGTTTGGTAATTTTCGAGGCGATTTTTTTGGTGGAATTACCGCTGCTATTGTGGCTCTACCCTTGGCTCTCGCCTTTGGCGTTGCCTCTGGGGCTGGGCCAAGTGCGGGGTTATACGGTGCGATTTGTGTTGGCTTTTTTGCTGCGTTGTTTGGTGGAACGCCCTCTCAGATTTCAGGACCCACTGGCCCCATGACCGTGGTGATGGCGTCGGTGTTTACATCGCTGACCGCCGCTGATCCCAAAAATGGGTTGGCGATCGCTTTCACCGTCGTCATACTGGGGGGCCTGTTTCAAATTTTGATGGGCGTCTTTCGCCTGGGCAAATACATCACCCTCATGCCCTACACCGTGATCTCAGGCTTTATGTCTGGCATCGGCGTCATTATCATTGCAATTCAGATTGCCCCGCTGCTGGGTTACCCCGGCACTGCAGGTGTGGTGCAGTCGCTCCAACAGATTCCGGCCATGTTGACGGATATCAATCCGGTGGCCCTCGGGTTGGGATTGTTGACCCTGCTGATTGTTTTTGCGGCTCCCCCCAAGCTCAATCGCATTTTGCCTGCCCCGTTAATTGCCTTGGTGCTCTGCACGCTGATTTCAGTGCTGTTTTTCTCGGATGATGCAGTTCTGCGCATTGGTGAAATTCCCGCGGGACTGCCACAGCTCCACGGGCTGCACTTTGATGCGAAGCATCTGAAGGACATCTTCGGCTATAGCATCATGCTGGCGACCCTAGGGGCGCTGGACTCATTGTTGACCTCCCTCGTGGCGGATAATATTACCCGAACCCAACACAAGCCCGATCGCGAACTGATTGGCCAGGGGATTGGCAACATGGTCTCGGGTCTATTCGGTGGATTGCCGGGGGCTGGGGCGACGATGCGCACCGTGATTAATGTTCAGTCTGGTGGAAAAACCTCAGTTTCTGGCATGGTTCACGCCCTGTTGCTCGCAGCGATTGTCCTGGGAGCAGGCCCCCTCACTGAGCCCATCCCCCATGCGGTCCTCGCCGGCATTTTGATCAAGGTCGGGATCGATATTATTGACTGGGGCTTTTTGACGCGGGCGCACAAAATTTCTCTGACGGGAACAGCATTGATGTATTTGGTGCTGATATTAACGGTCTTTGTCGATCTGATTACTGCCGTTGCCGTGGGGGTCTTTCTGGCTAATCTCATCACGATTCGTAAGCTCACAGATATCCAGGTGCAGGATATGCACGCTGTTACCCGTGATGACGGAGGGGATTGGCTGTTGCCCGAAGAGAAAGACCTCCTGCACCAAGGCAGGGGGCGCATCCTCATGTTTAGCCTCAGTGGCCCCATGAGTTTTGGTGCGGCTAAGTCGATTGCGCGACGAATGTCGATTGTGAAGGACTATGAGATCCTGATTCTGGATTTAAGCCATGTGCCTCGCTTGGGGGTGACGGCGCTGCTGGCGATCGAAACCATGCTCAAGGATGCTGTGATGCAAAAGCGAGAGATCTTTTTGGTTGGGGCAAGAGGGCAGGTGCGGCGTCGGTTGGAATGCATTGAGATTTTTCGCCAGCTGCCTCCCAATCGTTGGATGGGCGATCGCCTCACCGCACTCAATCAATCCCTTCAGCTTCTTTCGGGTGTCAAAATGGTTTGGGAGCCCGCTGAAGATGTGGCATCCTCTGTGGTTCCGTCTGAGGGAGCAGAGGCCAATGGTCGGGTCTCAGATTATCGGCCGACGCCCCACCAAAACTAGGATGACCAAAATGATGAAGCCCAAAATGATGAGGAGCAGTCCAGTGGGCTTTTCGTTGCACAGGAAAGCTTGAGCTTGGAGATCTCTTGAGCTTGGAGATCGAAGGGGTGAGCATGCGTTGCCCTTGCATCATGTTGTCTATGGTAGCCAAGGGTACTGGCTGAAATCGGGTTTACGCTTTTCTAAAAACGCCTGTTTTCCCTCAGAGCCCTCCTCCGTCATGTAATACAGGTGGGTGGCATTGCCTGCCAGCTCTTGGATTCCGGCTTGACCGTCGCAATCTGCATTGAAGGCAGCCTTTAGACAGCGAATGGCGATCGGGCTCTTTTCTAAGACCTCCATGGCCCACTGAATGCCCTCTGCTTCCAGCTGTTCCACAGGAACCACCGTGTTGACCAAGCCCATCTCCATGGCTTGCTGGGCGTTGTACTGGCGGCAGAGGTACCAAATTTCGCGAGCCTTCTTCTGTCCAACAATACGAGCGAGATAGCCGGAGCCAAAGCCCCCGTCAAAGCTGCCAACCTTGGGACCGGTTTGACCAAAGATGGCATTGTCAGCGGCGATCGTTAGATCGCAAAGTACATGCAGGACATGGCCACCTCCCACCGCATAGCCCGCCACTAAGGCGATGACGACCTTGGGCATCGAACGAATCAGCCGTTGTAAATCCAATACGTTCAGGCGAGGTGTTCCCGCTTCATCGATATAGCCGCCTTTGCCCCGTACACTTTGGTCGCCCCCGGCACAGAATGCATATTTACCATCCGTATGGGGACCTGCCCCAGTTAGCAAGACAACGCCAATCCGGTGATCCTCCCGCGCATTGCTAAAGGCATCGTAGAGTTCGACGACGGTCTTTGGCCGGAAGGCGTTGCGTTTATGGGGACGGTTGATCGTGATTTTGGCAATGCCTTCGTCGCACTTGTGATACAGGATATCTTCGTAGGTTTTGACGACGTGCCACTGAACTTCCATGGAGCTTTTCTGGGATTGAGGTCTGCACAAAAAAGAGGGACATGGTTCAACCATGTCCCTCATAACGCTTTTTTCACCGCTAGTGTTTGATCGCTAGAGGCTGATGAATCGGATGAGGGCTAGTCGAGGTAGCCCATCAGGGTTGCAGGATCATCAACCACATCGTTGGGAGCAACGGGACGGGCACCAAACGCATTGTCGATGCGAGCAATGGGCAAGTTGCTTTCCATGATGGGCCGTGGACCAGACATGTTTTCAGTCTTAGCAATCTTAAAGGTGTTGGCTGTGATGGGGCGGGTTTCAGGATGCCGGAAGCTTTCTACTATCGTTAGGCTGCTCGCTTCAATGGGGCGTTTGATGTTTCCACCAAAGGTTGATGAAATTTCAAGGGAGCTAGAGGCGATGGGGCGGTGCTCAGGCAGCCACTTTGCCTCGTGGTAAACCGTGACACCAGCACTTTGAGCAGGGGCTGCTTTCGTGATGGCGCTTGATTTGCGGGAAGTCGTGGTTTTACGGCCTCGGGTGGTTTTGGCGGTTGACTTCGCAGCAGTGGATTTTGCAGGCATGGAAAGCTCCAGTGTTTTTGAGGACGAATTGGCCGATTTGGCAGCAGACCTAGAGCGAGAGGCGGCTCCAGAGGTGGTTGGTTGTGCCGCAGGGGTCATCGGCTTGCGAGCACGAGTCCCCCCCGAGGATGCAACCTTCGAAGATGCAGCCTTCGAAGATGCAGCCTTCGAGGACGCAGCCTTTGTTGTTCGCCCAGGTGCCGCTTTAAGGCTCGCTGTTGTACTGTTTTTACGAGCTGTTTTAGAAGCGGCGACTTTAGAGGCAGTTGTTGTGCGCTTGGCAGGGGTCTTTTGGGGGGAAGTTTGAGCTGCAGGTGACTTCTTCGCCGTAGTTTTCTTGGTTGCTGTAGTCTTAGCGGCTGTAGTCTTGGTCGCCGCAGCTTTGGTAGCCGTAGCCTTGGTGGCAGCTTTTTTGCTGGCGGTTTCCTTGCTGGCAACCTTCTTGGATGATGATTTGGAGCTTGCCGATGGGTTGGCTGCGGGGGCGTTTGCTGATGAAGACGGAGGGGCTTTGGTCGTCGTGGCTTTAACGGTTGCTTTCGCTGCCGACGCTTTCTTCTGAGAAGATACTGCTAGCTTTTTGGCAGCGTTCTCGGCTGATTGAGCTTTCTCTTCAGCGGCTTCCGCCTTTGTCTCTGCTTTTTTTGCAAGGGCCTTGGCAGCTTCTGCGGTTGCCTCAGCATCTGCGGCTGTTGCTGCAATCTCGGCCTTGGTTGGGGCGGGCTCAGCCATGGGGTCTTTCTTTACCTCTATGTCGGTCGTTTTTTTTGCAGCAGCTTGCGCAGAACTTCGCTTGCGGGTTCTGGCCTGACTTCCAGTTTTAGAGCGGCCTGCCGACATCGGCTTCCTCCGACCTGTTGAAAAGGGGGCGATCGCCTGTTCTTTAAATGTTCCCTGAACAGACTAAAGAAATCTATAAAATTCCTACCTAAAACTCTATCATCCCGTTTCCCCCTGTGGATTTTGGTAATGATTTGCATCTTTTATTTCGCTGTATTCGTTTCGCTTAACTGTTCTCGATGGCGGGGCTGCTGATGCAAAGCGCTGTAAACGCCAGGCCATATCCGCTTTGCGATCGGTGCGGATTTCTAGAATTCGAACCCCTGCTTCAGGCAGCAACTCGAGCTTTTGTGCGAGCATTTTCCAGTTCTCGATGCAGCAGTACTCAACGTCGTAGGTGCGGCAGAGGGACTCAAAATCAATGGATTGTGGGGTCGCAAAGAATGGCTCGAACGTGCTCTCAAACTGGGCAATAGGCAAAAACTCGAAGATGCCACCGCCGTTGTTGTTGATCAAGACAATCGTCAAGTGTCTGTTTAGATGTTCATCCAACTGGTATTGCTTGGGTTGGTATTTTGTGGGGCGATTGGCTTCTAAGGTCTTCGCCAGAAGGAAGCCATTGGTGTCATGGAGTAGGGCCAGATCGCCCGTGAGCATGACGCTGGCCCGGGCCTCGTTGGGGGGAGAGCTACTGGCGTGGGCGATGCCGAGGGCCGTTGAAAGGGTGCCATCAATTCCATTGGCGCCTCGGTTGAAGTAAGGCTGGATTTGGCGATCGCCCTTTTGCCAAAACCACTCCATGTCGCGAACCGGGGTGCTGTTCGCAATAAACAGTGGTGTCCCTGCCGGTAGATGTTGAGAGAGGAACCAAGCCACTTTGGGTTCCCGCAGTTCCGTGGTTTGGGCGAAGGTTTGGGCAAAGGTGCGGGCGATTTGCTCGTCGCGGGTTTGCCAGCGTTTGAGAAAGGGAGAAGGGGGCGTTGACTGGGAAGGGTCGTCTCGAAGGGATTGGCTCAGTTGGCCAATGGAAAGACGAAGGTGGTGAGTGGGGCCATGGAGTGGGTCGAGATTGTCGGGGCGATCGCTGATCACCCATTGGGGACAGTCCAATGTTGTTAGCCACTGGCGCAAAACTTTGCTCGTTGGGAGTTCGCCCAATCGAATCACGCAATCGGGCTTGAGAGAGTCGGTTGGATGGGATGTTTCTAAGTCTGGAGACCGCAGGATGTGATCGTAGTGGCAGATGAGGTTGGCGTTGAGGGACTGAAAATTGCGGAGAGGGTTAAGGGCGTCGCTGAGGACAGGCCAGCCGAGGTGATGGGCAAGGTTCGCGATCGCCTTGCAATAGGCCACTGCATCGTAGGGCTGTTCGAGTCCGACGATGATGAGACCCCGTTCGTAGCGCTGCCAGTGGGTGACTTCCAAAGTCGTCATTGGGGACGTTGGGGGGATTTGAGCCAGCAACCTCTGGGCGGGTGAGCTTGGGCGCAAGACATCAAAGAATTCTGCTGTTATGAGCTGTGAGAGGTCAGGCTGACCCGCCTCGGGGAAAGGGGCGAGGGGATCTCGCAAGGGAATATTGAGGTGGACGGGGCCGGGATGGGGGGAATGCGATCGCTCCCAAGCATGGACGATGGTTTGGCGCAGATAGCTCAGTAGCTGGGTCTTGGCTTCTGGCAGGGCGAGTTCCGTTTGCCAGCTCGGATAATGGCCGAAAAGCTTGACCTGATCAATGGCCTGCCCTGCGTGACATTGACGCAGCTCCGGTGGGCGATCGGCCGTGAGAACCAGTAAGGGCACACCACTTTCCCGCGCTTCGATCACGGCAGGATAGAAATTGGCTCCTGCGGTACCGGAGGTGCAGACGATCGCCACCGTTTGATGGGTGCGCCTTGCAATGCCGAGGGCAAAAAAACTGGCCGATCGTTCATCGAGTACTGGAATCGCTTCAATCTTCGGATGCTGTGCCAAGGCAACCGTCAGCGGTGCAGAACGAGAACCCGGACAGACCACGGCGGTTCGCAGCCCCAAGCAATACAGCGTTTCTGCAATCACCGATGCCCAAAGCGTATTGATGTTACGGAAGTCGAGAGACGCCGTTGGCTGCTGCTTAGGGGATTGATCTGCCGGAGCGTCTGGGTGCATGGATGCGGGGAAATGGGCCAGATGCCACAATAGGCTGATTGAGAAATTGCAGCAATGTTGCGCAGTGTCTGTGCAAAGAACTTAGGTATGACGATGGATCCGCAGAACCAGAATCAAGCAGATATTTCCCAAGAGAGGGACGGTGTGTCAGGCGATCGAGCGGTCGAGTCAGGCAGTGGAACGGGCCTGTGGCAGAAACAGCGTGAAAATATTGTGCTGATTTCGGTGGCGTTGGTTTTGGCGCTGGTGATTCGGGTGTTTGTGGCGGAGCCCCGCTTTATTCCGTCGGATTCGATGGTGCCGACGTTGGTGGTGGGCGATCGCCTCGTCGTCGAAAAGGTCTCCTATCGCCTACACCCGCCCAAGCCTGGGGAAATTGTCATCTTTGAGCCACCAGCGATCTTGCAGGAATATGGCTATGGCAAGGACCAAGTCTTTATCAAGCGGGTGATCGGCCAGCCCGGCCAGGTGGTGGAAGTCCATGATGGCCAAGTCATCGTGGATCAAAATCCGCTCAAAGAGCCCTACATTGCTGCTGCCCCAGAATACGAATGGGGACCCTATCGAGTCCCCGAAGCGAGCTTATTGGTGATGGGCGACAACCGCAACAACAGCAACGACTCCCACGTTTGGGGATTTTTGCCGGAGGCCAATGTGCGCGGTCGTGCCCTATTCCGGTTTTGGCCCTTCGAGCGAGCCGGATGGGTCTAAACGGCAGCCAACTGAGGGGCCGGTGCTGCATTCTCGCGGTACCACTCCACCGTGCGCTTCAGACCTTCACGGAACTCCATCTGAGCTTCAAAGCCAAAGGCTGCCTTCGCCTTCTCGGTATCGAGGCAGCGACGGGGTTGACCGTTGGGCTTGTCGGTTTCGTAGACTAGCTCACCGTCGTATTCCATTACCTCGCAGATCAGCGTGATTAGGTCGCGGATGGAAATTTCGTAGCCCGTGCCCAGATTGATGGGGTCTTCGTGACTGTAGGACTGGGTGCCCATGACGATGCCGCGCGCTGCATCGGTGGAGTAGAGGAACTCGCGGGTGGGGCTGCCGTCACCCCAGACGGGAATGGTGCGATCGCCCCGCTCCTTCGCCTCATGGACCTTACGAATCAGCGCCGGAATCACGTGGGAGCTGCTAGTGTCAAAATTGTCCTCAGGGCCATACAGATTCACGGGCAGCAGATAAATGCCGTCAAAACCGTACTGCTGACGATAGGCCTGAAGTTGTACCAACAAAGCCTTCTTGGCGATGCCATAGGGGGCATTGGTTTCTTCGGGGTAGCCGTTCCAAATGTCCTCTTCCTTGAAAGGAACCGGCGTAAATTTGGGATAGGCGCAGATGGTGCCGACGCAGGTGAACTTCTCAACGCCTGCCTGATACGCCGCATGAATCAACTGCGTGCCCATCATCAAATTGTCGTAGAACAGCTCTGCAGGTTTCTCGCGGTTGAGACCAATGCCACCGACATGAGCTGCCAGGTGAATCACCACATCCTGACCGTCTACGGCACGCTTGCACGCTTCCATTTCGCAGAGGTCATAGTCACGGGAGCGGGGAACCAAAATATTTTCTGCTTGTGCACCAGCTTTCACTAGCTGGTCGACGACTTGCTTTCCGAGGAAGCCTGCGCCGCCGGTAACCAAAATTTTCTTGCTGCTGAGATCCATGGGGGCTGACATGATGATGTGCGACTCCATCTTGAGTAAAAAATTGAGATGTGGCGCACCCTTGACTACTAACTGGCTTGTCATTGGCCGGCTGGCTAGAACGTTGCGTACCCGAAGCCAGTGGCGCTGGCGTTGGCTTTTGGGCGCGTGCGTTGCGTGACCCAACCGACCAATGAACCTAGGACGGACCGAACGTTAGTTCAGACTGCCGACGATGGTGCGAGTGGTGGCGATGTCGGTTGCGGGGGAGGGCTGGCTACCGTTCAAAGGCACCAGGCCGAGTGCCCGCAGGTCTGCATCTACCATCAGCTTGACGAGGCCTTCAAAGGTTACGGAGGGCTCCCAGCCCAGCTTTTGCTTGGCTTTGGTGGGGTCGCCGATGAGCAATTCCACTTCTGCGGGACGCAGGTAGCGCTCATCGAAGGCCACATAGTCTTCCCAGTTGAGGTTGACGTGGCTGAAGGCGACTTGTAGGAACTCACGCACGGAATAGGTCTCCCCCGTCGCGACGACATAGTCATCTGCTTCTTCCTGTTGAAGCATCAGCCACATGGCTTTGACGTAGTCCTTGGCATAGCCCCAGTCACGCTTGGAATCCAGGTTGCCCATGTAGAGCTTCTTCTGGGTGCCTGCAACAATACGAGCGATCGCCCGAGTCACTTTACGGGTTACGAAGGTTTCACCACGGCGGGGAGACTCATGGTTAAACAGAATGCCATTGCAGGCAAACATATCGTAGGACTCACGGTAGTTGATGGTTTGCCAGTGACCGTAGACCTTGGCGCAGGCATAGGGACTGCGGGGGTAGAACGGTGTCTTCTCAGACTGAGGAACTTCTTGAACCTTGCCGTACATCTCGGAAGAGCCCGCTTGGTAGTAGCGAACTTCACTACCCGTGCGTTGCTGGTAGTCGCGAACGGCTTCCAGAATACGCAGCGTGCCCATGCCAACGGAGTCAACTGTGTATTCAGGAGCATCAAAACTGACGCGCACGTGAGACTGCGCACCCAGGTTATAGACCTCTTGGGGCTGAACTTGCTCAACCAGGCGACGCAGCGTCGTGCCGTCAGTTAGGTCGCCGTAGTGGAGAAACAGTTTGGCCTCTTCAGAGTGAGGATCCACATACATGTGGTCAAGGCGATCGGTATTGAAGGTCGAAGTGCGGCGAATGATGCCATGCACTTCATAGCCCTTTTCCAATAGCAGCTCACTCAGATAGGAACCGTCCTGACCTGTAATCCCCGTAATCAGGGCGCGCTTCTGGCTCGTCATGCTTGCCTCTCGTGTCTTTGATGATGTAGATAAATGCTTTGCTTAAAACACCGTGGTTGCTTTAAATTCTCGGGCCTATAGGACTGCCTGGGAATGCCAACGATGTTTCAAGATTCTTATCCTTCAGGCTGCCCAAAATACGGACTCGTACATCGTCTAATGTAGCAATTTTCTCTAGAGACTATGCGTACTTTCTTCGGTAGAAGGGAATTGGGCTCTTCTCGCTGCTACTGCGAACTATTGCGAAAGCCCTGACTTAGTAGGCTCCGTTGCCCTTCGGGAAAAGAACGACTCGAACTGTTTTGAGAATGACCCAGAGATCCATCTGGAAGGTATGAAAGCGGCTGTAGGAAGCATCAATCTGGATACGACGTTCGTAGGGGATGTCGTTGCGGCCGGATACTTGCCACAGCCCAGTGATGCCCGGTTTGACCTGAAGGACTGTGTGGATAGCGCTGCCGTAGCGATGAAGTTCGTCGGGGACGAGGGGACGAGGTCCGACAACGCTCATGTCGCCCTTGAGAACGTTCCAAAACTGGGGGAGTTCATCCAGGCTGGTCATACGCATGAATTGACCGATGCGGGTGATGCGAGGGTCTTGTTTGAGTTTGAAGTTCTGCTGGAATTCCTGATGAAGTTCAGGGTTTTCGTTGACGAGCGTCTCTAGTACCTGCTCTGCATCTACCACCATGGTGCGGAACTTGATGCAGGTAAATCGTTGACTGTTCTTGCCCACGCGTCGCTGTGCATAGAAAATTGGGCCTGGCGATGCGATCTTAACCAGGAGCGCAACCAGCAGGTAAAGCGGTGACCCTAGGGTCAGGACCAATGCTGAAAAAACAATGTCAAAGCCCCGTTTAGTCTTAGGACCGTCTAAGTAACGCAGCAGTCCCTGGCTCTGGCGGCGAGAAGGGAAAAAAATTGGAAAAGTTGCAGGCTTGCGCGCCAGCGATCGCTCTCGTTTTTCAGCAATAGCTTGCCGGTTCCCAGTCATGACGAATATTCCGTTCACACCACACGAAACCTAACGTAGAGCGATAGGCCAATGGCCTCGGCTCTGGCGAAAAGAATCAGGCTGATCATAGCCTTCAATGAAGGATTTCTGTTGCTCAAGGGACACAATTGATTGTGTCTATCCCCCAGACTTTGTTGCAAATCATGGTGGGGATAGACTCATTTCAACTGGATTTGGAGGCGTGTGGGTGAGGAATTGTCTTTGACAGTTTTCAACATATGCTAAGTACCGTTGTCCAAATACAGCTTCTGAAAAGCGTTCCGCATGATGTCGAATGTGGTCGCCTTGGAACTGATGAGCTGTGGCTTCAAAGTGTTCCACAGCGGTAATAAGGGATGCCTCGGTTTGAGCATCAAACAAAATGCCAGTGTGCTCAGATGTCGGAAGATCTGGATGCTGTTTTGCATCCTTGACGGTTTCTAGGGCGCCCCCAGCGCCGTAGGCGATAACGGGGGTGCCGCAGGCTTGGGCCTCGACTAAGCTGATGCCGAAATCTTCGCAGGCGGCGTAGATAAATGCCTTGGCCTTGGCCATGTATTGTTCAACGACGGCATTGGGTTGCGGACCCAGGATATTGATATTGCCGTGGGGGGCTGTTTTGGCGATCGCCTCCACCTCCTCAAAGTCCGTTCCTCCACCAATAACCACGAGGGGAAGCTTCAGTTGGCTGAAGGCACGCACAATTAACGGCACTTGCTTGTAGCTAACCAGTCTGGCGACGACCAAATAAAAATCTTCTTTTTCCCGGTGCAAGGGAAAGCGCTTCAGGTTCACGGGGGGATAAATCACCTCTGCCCTGCGGCGATAGCAGCGCCAGATACGCCGGGCCGTGTGCTGGGAGTTGGCAATAAAATAATCCACTCGATTGGCCGAAATCACATCCCACTGGCGGATGCGATGGAGTAGATAGCGGGCAAGGACTCCAGGAATGCCTTTCCCAGCTCTGCTGCGCTCTAAATATTCATAGGTGAGGTCCCAGGCGTAGCGCATGGGGCTGTGGCAGTAACAAATGTGCAGTTGCTGGGGGGCTGCCAGAATCCCTTTGGCGACGGCGTGGGAGGACGAGAGAATGACATCGTAGCCGCGCAGATCAAGCTGTTCGATGGCAAAGGGCAACAAGGGGAGGTATTTCTGGACCCCGCTTTCTGCCTTTGGAAAATGCTGTAGGAATGTGTGGCCGATGCTCCGTCCATACAGATAGCTCTCAGGATTGCGCGATTCAAAATCAATCAGCGCAAACAGGTCTGCCTCCACATGCTGCAGAATTTGCTCAACCACCAGCTCCGACCCCCCTGTTGCTTTGGGGGTGAGCCACTCATGGATGAGTGCATATTTAGGGGACGCAGCCATAGCTGATGCGGCTGAAAACCGCTCGTAAAGCGAACCTAAAGGATTAAGACGGAGAGGGGGGGATTCGAACCCCCGATAGGTCTCCCTATACTTGATTTCGAGTCAAGCGCATTCAACCGCTCTGCCACCTCTCCAGTTTGGTGACGTTAAACAATATAGCAGCTTCGATCGCTTTGGCTGGGACCGGTTCAGGCTTCTTCTTTGATTGAGAGAAGGATTAGAGGCTAATTGCGAGGGCTAGAGGCAAGGGTTAGAAGTGAGGTCAGAGAGGAGAGGTTTCGACTTCCAGCACTTCGCGAGTGGGTTGAACATTGTTGGGAAGTGTCCATTGGATGGCGCCGTCTCGACCGGTCCAGTAGGCAGGAATTTCGTTGTCGAGCAGGAGGCGGAGCGTATCGGGTTGTAGGGTTTTGGCGGCGGCGATCGCCACCTTGGGCTGAATCTTTTCGATCAGTTCCCGCGATAGCTCTTCGCCGGACCACCACAGGACACTAACGGGGTCTAACGCGATACTTTTCGCGATCGCCGCCTGACGACTGCGATCCAAATTAAACATCCATAACCAGCGTTGCTCGCCTCGCTGATAGTGCCAGGTATTGGGACTACTGGGGTCGATGGTGATGACACCTCGACCTGCATTGAGGCTCTGGCCTGGCTGAATGGAGGCATAGGTCGCATCGTGACCGCTGAGGACGGCCTGCAGGGCTTGAACCATCCAGCTCTCCGGTACATCCGAATTGGGAATTGAGGGTTCAGCCGCCGGTGTGGGCGAGGCTGTTGCAGGATTGGGGGCTGCATCTGAAGCGGAGGTGGTGAGTGGCGTTGTGAGAGCCGGTGCTGTTCCTGGGTCAATGGGAGGAATAATCGCCGTTTGGGGGGGAGCAAGGGTGGCTGTCCAATTGAGTTCATAGAACTGATTCACAGGAATGCTGTTGAGCAGCCGCAGCCACCCCCGTCGATCGTCGTTGGTCGATACGGTGGTGACGACCCAGTCCAGTCGATTGATGCCCTGGTGCTGAAGAAATGGCATCACGGTGCTGCGGACGGTGGCTGGATTGCCGCTATTGATCAATCCGGTTTGGTTGCGATCTTGGATCACTAAGATGGGAGGCTTGGCGGATAATGCGGTGATCTGAACGCGCGCGGCTTGGGCGTATTGCATCGGCATGATGGTCAGCATTGCCAGGGCGATCGCCACAATCCAGCCCCGCCGACGCCAAATTGCCTTCCACAAAAACAACAGCAAGATGCCATAGAGACAGGCCACCTGAGGTAGCGTCAGCTTGCCCAAGGCATAGCTACTACCCGGTAAATTGCTAAAAAATCGGGCAATGCTAATCAAGCTGCTGACCACAGGGCCCGCGAGCATGGCGATAAATTCGCCTGCGGGTTGCCAGATGATGGCGAATCCGGCACTCAAAAAGCCTAATCCACTGCTGAGGGTGACGAAGGGCGTGGTTAGGATATTGACCAAAATGCTGTAGGGCGAGACCAGACCAAAATGAAACAGCTGGAGCGGCAGGGTCCAGAGGGTGGCGGCAATGGGAATGGCGATCGCCGCTGCCAAAGGTAAGGGCAACCAGTCCAGCCCTCGAGTCAACCCCGGTGCCGAAATCAAAAGCCCGAGGGTGGCTAAAAAGCTCAACTGAAACCCTAGGTCCCAAATCCACAGCGGATTGAACAGCAACAGTAACCCTGCGGCGACGATTAAGGCTCCGATGGGTTTTGCTTTTCGTTTCACAATCAGCCCCACCAGCGCAGCCTGAGCCATTAAAACGGCGCGCAGTACCGAAGGCTGAAACCCAGTAATGAGCAGGAGCAGTAGTAAGGTGAGGGTTCCTGCGGCAAAGGTTGTCTTGGCTGAGCGTCGCCGCATCAGTTGCAAGACAAAGCCCAGCACTAAGGACACATGGAAACCAGAGACGGCAATGATGTGGGAGAGACCCACACGACGGAACAAATCTTGGGTTGCGAAGGGCAAATCGACACTGCGTCGTCCCAGAACCATGGAACTGAGTAAGGGGCCGCGTGGACTGTCTAGGGCTTTCGTTTGGGATTGGATGACGCGACGACGAAGTTTCCAGAGGGGGCCGGGTTGCGATCGCTGTCCCGTGTCAGCCACCTGGGTGGCGCTCAATCCTGAAAACCCACCCTGGCGGGCCAAATACTCCGAAAAATCAAACCCACCTTTATAGGTTTCCGCCTGGGGTTTATAGAGGACGCCGGTAACATCGACGATTTGACCGGGATACAATCCTGTCCCTTGCAAGAGCGGAACGGTGACATACACCCGCCCCCGAGCCGTGTCAGTGGTTTGCTCTGCCTTGGTACGTCCCGTAATTTCGAGTAGGCGAGTGGTTTGGAGCCAGAGCTGGACGCGATCGCTGCGGGTTAGCTTCGGTGAACTATCCACCTCTCCGCGCAACGTCACAATCGGCAAGGACTGACCTTCTCCCTCGGGGGGAATCAGTAAACTGACATCCTTGGGTCCGGGGTGAGGCATTCGCCAACTTAAATAGAGCGTGGCGAATAGGGCAATAAATCCGGCCAGGAAGAGAATGCGAGGCTGAGGGCTTTTCCACCAGAATCTGGGGAGGGTTAGGGCCGCGATCGCACCGACCAAAAATAAAAAGACCCCCGCTAGCGGAAAGTCTTGATACATCCAAGGAAGACCTGTCGCTAGCAAACCCGCGACATAAGCAAGCAGTAGCAACCAGCCTTCCTTGGGCTTCATGTTTAACCTATTGTTCTTCGCTAAAGGTGGCAGAGCAGTTCGGGGGCCTAGAAACTGAGACCTAGCTTCACCCCGAAGGCTGCATGGACCACCAACAGTAGCATTGCAGCGCTTCCCACATAGGCATGGACGGAGCGGAGCTGTGGTTTCTCTCCCGCAAACTTTGTCAGAGAAATCAGCCCGTTGGTGGCCAGCAAACCAAGGGCAATGGAGCCGGTCCAGAAGTGAGGACTCTCGAAAATGGGCTGATTTTGCATCACCAAGGAAAGCACGCCTCCTGTATAGCCCGTTGCAATAAATAGGAAAACCAGCGGTGCCAGCTTTTTGTGATCGGCTTTACTTTTGGCTGCGACCTCAGCATCCGTTGCCGACCGGCCTTTCCAGCCTGCATAGGCGGTGTAAGACCCCATGACAAACACGACGATTCCCATCATCGCGGGGTGTCCCCAGTGGGTAATGGGTTCTGGAATTCCCAGACTCCGAAAAGAGGCCGCGATGGGCTCCAGCATTTCAGCAATATTCATGATCGATATCCTCTCTAAAATTTGATGCGTCTTGCGCGTCTTTGGTTTTGGGGATACGCGATCGCCCTCAGACGGAAGCCAACCCGTGGTCCGTCTTTACAAATATTAAAGGTATTGCTGAAATTAGTAGCGCTTAAGCCACGGGGTCAGCGGTTTTGACCGGTGCCGCACTATCCTTTCCCGTCTTGATCAATGGAAAACCCAACGCCTCGCGCTGCTCTAACTGTAGCTGAGCCACTTTTCTTGCTAATCCCCGAACTCGCCCGATATAACGTGTTCGTTCCGTCACGGAAATAACGCCCCGGGCTTCGAGCAAATTAAACGTATGGGAGCACTTCAGCACCTGCTCATAGGCTGGAATCACCAATTTTCGCTTCATGAGCTGTTTCGCTTCCGTTTCATAGAGCTGAAATAGATTGAACAACAGCTCAGGATTTGAGCCCTCAAAGTTATAGGTTGAATTTTCGATCTCGCTTTGCAAGAAGATGTCGCCATAGGTCAACTGGTCATTCCACTTCAACTCAAAGATCGAGTTAACCCCTTGTAAGTAGATCGCAAGTCGTTCCAGACCATAGGTGATCTCAATGGAAACAGGATCGCAATCTAAACCGCCACATTGCTGGAAATAGGTGAACTGCGTCACCTCCATCCCATCGAGCCAGACTTCCCAACCTGTACCCCAGGCTCCGACGGCGGCATCCTCCCAGTTGTCTTCGACAAAGCGAACATCATGATCAGCCGGTTCGATGCCCAATGCCTGTAAGGATTCTAGATAGACCTCTTGAATATTGTCTGGGGAGGGCTTGATTAGAACTTGATACTGGTAATAGTGCTGCCCGCGATTGGGATTCTCTCCGTATCGGCCATCGGCTGGTCTGCGGCAAGGTTCCACGTAGGCCACCGACCAGGGCTCCGGCCCGATCGCTCTCAAAAATGTATGGGGACTTTTGGTTCCTGCACCCTTTTCAGTGTCATAGGGCTGAGCGATGAGGCAACCGCGATCGGACCAAAACTGATTCAACGTGGCAATAACGGACTGAAAGTTCACAGGACTCCCTCTGCGGAATGCGGTTCCCACAATTATGACAACAACCCTGGTCAGTCCCTCCAGGATTTTGTGGGCTAATCACAATTTGGCCTTCCATTTTTGTGTGATGAAGTACTAAAAATCCCGATTCCGCAAGATTTACAGTTCCTTCCAAAAAAACTTTCACCAGGGTGTTGACAGAGAAGTGAGGTCGGGTTACTTTAGTAAAGCGCTGAACGGGGCACTGCTCCGGTCAAGACGCCAGAACCTAGACAGAGTAATAGATTGAGAGCTTTTAAGCCAGAAGTCCTCGTCAAAGAAACTGGTCAACT
>CALIJJ010000187.1 GCA_938017515.1 uncultured Pseudanabaenaceae cyanobacterium | reverse complement strand
AGAGTAGGGAGAATTACCATATTCCAAAGAAATTTTATTGATGGCCAGAGCAATGAATAAAAATAAATTGGAATTTGTAATCATCGTTGGCGATATGAGCAATATTAAGGTACTCACGATCGCTAATTGCTTTGGATCGGTGAGGGTGGGCAGTGCCAGAATTCCATCGAAGCTGAATTGGGCTGCAATTTTCTTTAAGGTGGCTAGCGCCTGCTGAACATCTTCCATCGTCGGAGAGTCTGGCAGAGTAAAGCCTAGAGACTGGAGTAAATTCCGGGCGATTTCAATGCTGATGAGCGGCTGATTTTTACCGATGGTAAATTGCATTTTTACCTGGATGGTTTTGACCATATCCAGGTTATTTTTCGCCTGTGCCGTTACGACTTGGGCGATCGCCTCCATCTTTGTCGCATCCCCCGCAAGATAGGCTGCCTCAACGGCATTTTCGTGGAGCGTTAAAGTCAAGGCATAGTTCTGCTGCCAACTATCTTCTGGTAATAATTCCAGAGCAATATCAAAATACGCGATGGCAGCGCCATAGGCGGTGGCTGACTTCGCCTTGATGCCCGCCCGCAGATTCAACGATATTAGCTGATGCCTTTCATCGGCATGGACGATCAGGGTTCGGCCCAGATTGATTTGGTTAACCATCTCAAACAGATGTGCTTCCTGGTTTACTAGGGGAATATTTTCGAGTAAGCAGTGGCCAATTTGATAATGGGTTTTCGGCTTCTGTTGCTCTGGAATCAGCGTATAGGCTGCTTGTTGTACCCGATCATGCAGAAAGCGGTAGGCAACGGTCACATCATGGGCATTGGTTTGCCGAGCATCGGTTTGCTGAGCTTCGCCTCCCCGAAAAAACTTATAGGTTTCATTCTCTGGAATCACCAGACCCGCCTGGAGGGCGGGCCACAATCCACTCGCGACATCCTCTTGAGATTTCCCGCAGACGACAGCTAAGGTCTCCAGGTCAAACCGGTTCCCCAAACAAGCGGATATCTGTAAAAGGTTCTGGGTCGTTGGGTGCAACTGCCGCAACCGTTGCACCATGAATTCCACCACATCATCGGTCAGGGCTAAGGGGCGAATCTGGCTCAAATCGCATTGCCAGTGACCTGCATCGGCATCAAAGCGAATCCAGCCGTCCGCTTGCAATCCCTGTAGGAACTGAGTCGTAAAAAAGGGATTCCCCTGGGCCTTTTGATAGACCAATTTGGATAACGAGCCAGAAACCGCTCCTGAACACCGCAGACTATCCGCCACTAAATGACAGATATCGTTTTCTTCTAACGGTTTCAGGCTGAGGGTATGGATGGCTGGTCCTTGGCTCTTGAGTTCATCCAACATCAGCATTAAGGGGTGGACCGCAGAAACCTCATTTTCTCGGTAAGCTCCCAATACCAGTAAATAGCCAGCACATTGCTCCATTAAGTGCTTGATCAGATTCAATGAAGCAGAATCAGCCCACTGTAAGTCATCCAAAAAGATGACAAACGGATGTTCGGAGCGGGTAAAGAGTTCAATAAACTTGCTAAACCACAGATTAAAGCGATTCTGAGCCGCCGTTCCTGTGAGGTCAGGGACCGCAGGCTGCGGGCCTAAAACGATCTCCAGCTCTGGAATCAAGTCAATGATGACCTGGGCATTCTCACCCAATGCGGCCAGAATTTGGGTCTTCCAGTCTTGTAATTCTGCATTGCTTCCACTCAGCAGTTGCCCTACCAAATGACGCAGAGCTTGAACAAAAGCACTAAAGGGAATGTTGCGATTAAACTGGTCAAACTTCCCTTTAATGAAGTAGCCCCTCTGTCGCGTGATGGGTTTGTAGACTTCGTTAATAACAGCCGTTTTTCCAATCCCTGAGAAACCGGCAACCAGTACGAGGTCTGAGCAACCTTTGGAGACTCGCTCAAAGGCATTGAGCAAGGTCTGGACTTCTGCTTCTCGGCCATAGAGCGTTTCGGGAATGAGGAAGCGATCGCTCACATCCTGCTCTCCCAGTTCAAACTGGGTCACCTGACCCGCCGATTCCCACTGGCTCAAACAGGTCTCCAAATCATGCTTCAGCCCCAGCGCGCTCTGGTAGCGGTCCTCCGCATTCTTTGCCATCAGCTTCAGCACGATCGCTGACACTGGCACTGGAATTCTGGCATTCACTTGATGGGGCAAAGCCGGAGCCTTAGCCATATGACAATGGATCAGCTCCAGGGGGTCTTCGGTCTGAAACGGTAGCTGGCTGGTCAGTAGCTCATACAGCGTTACGCCCAGGGCATAGAAATCGGCCCGATAGTCAATCCCCCGATTCATTCGCCCCGTCTGCTCTGGTGCTAAATAGGCTAAAGTCCCTTCTAGATCGCCGGGGCTCTGAATCTCCTGACTCTCCTTAGGCAGCAGTGAAGCAATGCTGAAGTCAATCAGCTTAACCTGCTTGGTCTGGGGGTGAATCAGAATATTGGCAGGCTTGATGTCCTTGTGAATAACTCGGTGTTTGCAGAGTTCATGGAGAATCTCTGCCAGTTGCAGAGCGATTTCCAAAACCTCCTGCCAGGAGAGAGGGTGTTCCTGAGCATACTGGCCCAAATCCATGCCATCGAGATCTTCCATGACCAATACATAGCCCTTGCCCCAAGGCTCCAAGGCCATAGGAGCCAAGATGCCGGCAATGGGTAGATTTTTTGCGATTTGGAATTGGCTCCGGAATCTCACCAGTTCGCCCAAGCTGGGATACTCCGCATCAAGCAGCTTCAGAACCACAGACCGCTGCTCTCGTGCTGACCACGCCCGATAAACCACCGTTCTGGCCCCCTGATACAACAGCTCTCCCAGGTCATAGCCAGGGACGGTGGGAGAATTTGTGTTCTGTGTCGACATAACAGCAAGGGTAAGGGTCGCAACTGAAAGCAGTCGCATGCTTTAGAGTTCCCTCGCAAGACAAATTTATTTTAAACAGAGAAAAATCGCGATTTTTTAGGGTAAGCCTCCAAAAAACTGCAACCTGAACCGCCATACAGACGGTTTATCGCAGCACATGTGATGGAGGCGATCGCACAAAACAGTTCCCATGTACTAAAATCCCAGTGCAGCTCACCAAGACCATCCATGACCCTCAAGCTCTATCAGTTCGAACCCTGCTGGGGTATCCCCAACGCCAGCCCCTTCTGCATGAAGCTGGAAACCTACCTACGCATCACCGGTCGAGACTTCGAAAACTGCACCGGCAATCAGTATTTACAAAAAGCCCCCAAGGACAAACTCCCCTTCATCGAAGACCAGGGCAAAACCATCGCCGACTCCAGCTTGATCATCGAGTACCTCAAAACCACCTACAACGATCCCCTCGACCAACACCTCAGTGCCTACGATCGCGGTGCGGCCAAAGGGATGCAGCGCCTCTTTGAGGATCATCTCTACTGGGTCGTACTCTACATCCGCTGGGTGGAATACTGGCCTCAGATCAAAAATCTCTACTTCAATGACCTTCCCCCTGTGCTGCGCAATGTCATTGCAACCGTGGCCCGACGCAGAACGTTAGCGAACCTCAACGGTCAGGGCATTGGAAGACACAGCCGCGACGAGATTTATGACATGGGCAAACGGGACGTGGAGGCGATCGCCCACTTCCTCAGCGCCAAGCCCTATGCCCTGGGCGACCAACCCACCACCCTCGATGCCACGGCTTACCCTTTCTTGGTCAATATTTTGGACGTGCCGATTGAGTCGGACCTGAAGGCCTATGCCCAGGGGTTTGAGAACCTGCGAGCGTACTGCGATCGCATGAAATCCCAGTTCTATCCAGACTTGTAGGGTCGAGCCGCGCTCGTCCGGCTGTTTGTACATTTCGTACATATTTTTGCCTGAGCCGGATGAACGCGGTTCATCCCTACAGATGCATTTACATCCGTTTCCACACAACTCTATTCGCTGGCAAAACTAGCGAAACTCACCTCATTGATCTTGTTCCAGCTATAAACCCCACCGCGGAACTTCTTCCACTGCTCATAGATGCCCTTAAAGGCCGCATCGCTGCTGGAACTCTCCTCATACAGCTCAAATGCCGCTTTCTGAGCCGCCGCCAAAATTTCATCGCTGTAGGCCGTCAGCTTTGTTCCGCCATCCACCAAGCGCTGCAACGCCTCACCATTCAGCGCATCATATTTAGCCAACATACTGATATTGGCTTCGTAGGTTGCCGTCTTAAAAATCTCCTGATACTCCTTCGGCAGCTTGCCCCAGGCATCCAGATTGACCTGCACCTCCAACGTCGGTCCTGGCTCCCACCAACCGGGATAGTAGTAAAACTCCGCCGCCTTGTTCAGACCCAGCTTTTCGTCATCGTAGGGACCCACCCACTCCGCTGCATCGATCGCGCCCCGCTCCAGCGCCACAAACACCTCGCCACCGGGCAACACCTGGGCATTGACACCCAGCGCCGACATCACCTTGCCGCCCAATCCCGGAATCCGCATCTTGAGGCCATTTAGATCCGACACCGACGCAATCTGATTTTTGAACCAGCCGCCCATCTGCACGCCCGTATTGCCCGCCGGGAAGTTAATCACGTTGAAGTCAGCGTAGAGCTTGTGCATCTCCTCCAGGCCACCACCGTGGTAGTACCAGGCATTTTGCTGCTGGGCATTGAGTCCAAAGGGAACTGATGTGCCGAAGGCCAACGCGGGGTTCTTGCCCACGTAGTAGTAGCTCGCGGTGTGGCCGCACTCCACCGCCCCTGTCTGGACGTTATCCAAGACTTCGAGACCCGGTGCGAGTTCTCCCGCAGCGTAGGGGGTAATGTCGAAGCGGCCCCCGGTCATTTCTCGGACGCGATCGCACACCGTCACAGCCCCGCCATAGATCGTATCCAGGGACTGGGGCCAGCTCGTCGCCATATTCCACTCCACACGGGGCAAATCGCCACCCGTCTGACTCGTCACAGGCGTCGAAGTGCTGCAGGCACCGATGATTGCACTGCTGGATGCTAGGGCACTGTAGTTAATGAGCTGTCTACGTTTCATAAGATCTCAAAGAAGAAAAGAAAAGAGATTTTTAGCGGGCTTTTATGATCAAGCTTTTATGTAAGAGCTAGTGTCAGATAGATTCCAACCCAACGGAAACCGCTTTGACGATTCTTAATTGGTGCATCCCGTTCCGTTAGAACACGGGCAAAGCCACTGCTCCAGAGAAAAATCCCCCCGCAATCGCACGGATTTTCTCGTAACTTTCCTGACGAAGGTCCTGATAGCTGGAGTAAGTATGACTGGGAGTACACAGGAGAATAGGACACCGAAACATGTCGGGTCTGTGCCGTTTTGGTGTTGGTTCAACCGACGAACAGCATCAACGCTAGGCTTCTCCGCGCTAACATTCGTGCCAAGCTATGACTGACTTCGCTTTTGTCGCTGTTGGAATGGTCGCTGCAACCCAGCAGGGTCCAGCAGATGTCTCAACCTTGGCCACCCCAGATATTTTGAGGCGAGAAACAGCCCTGATCACGGCGATGATGAACGCCCCCGTGCCACGGAGGACTCCCGTCAGTCCCCCCAGGTTTGTACCGGAGCGCTTCAATCCCGTGAGTCAGCCAGGATTTGTTCCAGTTATCTCGAATCAAGGGGTCTCAAATCAGGGGGTCTCAAATCAAGGGGTCTCGAATCGAGTGACCCCATCACCCTCTGGGGCTCCCGAGTTCAGTCGCCCCAGCCTATCCCCGACCATCGCCTCCGTTGCAACCGCAGAAGCAGCCCTAGTCCAGCGCATGGCTGTTCCCCGAGCGCCAGTAGCATCCCGAGCACCAGTAGCATCCCGAGCGCCAGTAGCATCCCGAGCAGCCGTACCGCTCAGCTCCATCGGCCAGAGACCAGCGTTCTCCGCCCCCCAACGCTTTGGCCGCTACAGCGCTGCTTCTGCTAGCACCCCCCAGCACAGCACGCATCAATCCACCAACACCCAGGCCCTCTCTCGGACGAACAGCCAGACAAACACCCGGATGAACGCGGTCCATCCCGACGACTGGGCCTACCGTTCCGCCCAGTACCTCGTCAATCGCTATGGCTGCGGTTCCGTGGGCGATCGCCAAACCCTCGCGGCTCGCCAGAGCCTCACCCGCGATGCCTTCGCCCGCACCATCGACGCTTGCCTCAGCGAAGTCACCCGTCTGGCCTTTGCGGGAACCAGCCCGACGTTTGCCGCGAAGGATGACCTGGCTGTCGTGCAGGCACTCCAGCGACAGTTTCGCGTCGAGTTGGCCGCGGCCCGTCCAGCCCCAGCCATCCCGCCCAGCTACAGTGAGCCCGTCAGCGACCGAGTCCCAGCCCCATCCCGCATCGTTGCCCGACAGGTCAGCCCCGACTCGACTGGCAACCGCATTAACCGATTGCCGTCTCAGGAGGCTGTGTGGACAACCTTTCAGTTTTAGCTGTCAGGTTTAGAAGAACTGGCCATCAAACCTTCAGCTAAAACCTTCAGATCCGCATTGGCGAACCCAGAAATGAATCGTCAACCCAACAGATCGCTCAGGTGGCTATTGTCGAACAGGTCAATGCCCACAGCGGATTTGATCAGGTAAAGCAGAATGGCGATACTGAGGCTGACAAAAAGATTCATGCTCAGAACAAGGAAGAGGGCGATCGCCCCATTGGCCAGTCGATTGAACCAGGAAAGCTGGCGATCGCGTGCGTTCTGCCGTCGCTCCTTGCCCAGAAACAACACGACAAAGTAGCGAGCAAACAGCAGATTGATCCCGAAGCGAACATCCAACACCTTCGGAGCCGGATTCGGGAGCGCCTGGGCAATGACGCTACGCACGTCGTTCAGTTGTTCGGGAGCAAGCGCTGCCCTCGTACTGGGTAACAGCTGGTCGAGATAGTCCTCAGCGGAAAGCAGACTGCGCTGGGATCTTGGGTCTTGTGAGTTTGGATCCTGGGAATTTGAGTTCTGCATATCTAAAATGCCATTGCCACACCAAGGCCCAATCCGCTGCCGCAGAGCAGCGCGAGGACAATGCGCCAGAGACGGCGATCGCCCCGCTGCTGCCACATCCGCGATGTCTGAGCCACACCCACCAAAAAGAGCCCACCCAGCAACCACAGCCCCAGCAGCGTCGTCGCCCACATCCGTGGGTAGTTCCAAGCCGAAATGGCATCCCACTGCACTGGCCAGGGACGCCGCGCCACAGCGACAAACAACAGTAGCGTCAGGCCGAAACCCGAAAGAAACAAGGCTTCAGTGGTCTGCCAAACGAGATACAGCAGACATAAATACACAGCGCCATACAAAAAGCCTGGCGATTGAAAGAGGGTCAGCAACCACCCGGAGGCGAAGCAACCCATCCCAACCATCACCAGGCCAAGAACAGAAAGAGCAGCAGAAATATTGGGATTAGCAACCGAGTTGCCGGCGGGGGGTAACTGCATCGGCACAACCTGAGGGGGACAGTCCGGAAAAAGCTCCGTCGGACGCCCCTAGGTTAGTCTCGGTCTGGGTTGATTCCCCAGGGAGAAATCACGGACTTTTCGTCCCATGAAATTCCCTGGAAAAGGACTTCTGTCCAGGCTTTTCAGGCTCTATGGGACTAAGCCGCAACACTAAGCCGCCGCGCCGACCTCCACCCAGATTTCACCGTCTTCGACTTTGGTCGCAAACACAGGCAAAGGTGTCTCGGATTTGATCATGCCCATGACTTTGCCGACTCCGGGGGGGAAGGGAGTCCAGCTCTGGGGGGTACCGGAACAGAGGTCAAAGGCACTGCGGTGGAAGGGGCACACTAGGGCTCCATCGACAATCTTGCCTTTTTTCATGGGTAGCTTCATGTGGGGGCAGCTATTGGCTACGGCGTGGATGGTGCCTTCGTGGTTGAGCAGCAATACTTTCTGACCGTCGAGGCTCACGACCTGGCGTGCGTCGGCGGGTAAATCAGCGGCGGCAATGGCTTTGGTCCAGCCCATGGAATAACTCCTTATTTTCTGCGAATTAAAAAGCAATTGAATAAGGCAACTATCCCTGAAGGACGGACGCGTTGTAAATCCCTCTAAACATCTTCTCCCAGTTCCCGCAGCCGCTGTTCCAACAGTTGCATCCGCTGCGCCTGTGCCTCTGCCTCACTCAGCAGACGATTTCCATTCGCGTCATACCAACCCATGACCTCGCGCCCCAGCGGGTCATCAGGAAGCGGACAACGACCAATACCTAAGCCCAGTTCTGGCATCCAAACCGGCTCCCCCACCTGCAAAACGTAGGCTCCGTCCACTAGCTTATAAATCTCAAACGGAAGATGGCGATCCCGTTGCCACTGTTTGGGGTTGTAGGCCACGTAATAAAGTACACCCAGCTTGCGATAAATCTCCTGTTTGGTGTCGTACTCTCCCCCTGGGGTTTTTGACACCATTTCGATCGCAAGCACGGGCACGATGTCGTCTTCTTCCCAAACCACATAGCCATCGCGGGATTGGCCATTCCGCTGACGCGGTACCCCAAGGCTCAAAAACGCATCGGGAACCACCGGAACGCGCGCATTTGCCCCAGTCGTGTGATAAACCGCCATATCCACACCGAAATACCAGTCCTGGCGGTTCTTCCAGAGATATTCCAGCAGAAACAGCAGATAGTTCGGGACGAAATTCTGGTCTTCGTTATCCACAGGCGTGTCGTCAGAACAGGGCAATTCGCTGCTCGGGGGCAAAGTCTGTTTCAAATCAGAAGAAAGCATGAGCCAGTCCCTAGCGCATCAGGCGAGCATCTCTATTGTAGTCCCTGTGCATTGTCAGATTTGGGCAGAGTTTAGGGCACAGAATTGGCCCCTACCAATCCATATCGTCATCGTCATCCTCCGCAGCACGAGGGGTCGCGGGAGGACGAATTTCGTAGGGCGAGACCGTGGTCGGCTTTGTTTTTCGAGGGCGTTTTTTCGAGGGTTTCTTCGACTTAGACCCCGATAACAGCTCTAGCTGCGTCTTATCCTGAGCTTCTGCCGCATCCCGCCGCTTGCTTGTGCTCCGCCGCCGCTGGGAGACCCGCTCCTCCACCGTATCCTCGGCAATCACCTCGTACAAAATGGCTCGTTTCCCCGGCTTGGCGCCCTTGCGCAAAATTCGCCCGAGGCGCTGGATAAATTGTCGCGTTGAGCCCGTGCCCGCCAGGAAAATCGCGATAGTTGCATCGGGAACATCCACCCCTTCATCCAGGACATTGGCTACGACCAAGGTTTTATAGTCCCCAGCCTTGAACTTTTGCAGAATTTCGTGGCGTTCCTTGACCGGAGTTTTATGGGTAATGGCCGGGATCAAAAAGGCGAGGGAGATGCGGTAGACCGTGGCGTTGTCGTTGGTGAAAATCAGCGTTTTCTCGGGATAGTGTTCCGCCAGCAGCTCTTCCAGGACCTTGAGTTTGGCTGCGTTACCCAGGGCGATCGCCTTGGCCTGGTGATGGGCCAACATCGCCTTGCGACCCTCCGCCGACTTGGCGCTGGCCTGGATAAACCGCTGCCAGCCGTTAATACTGCCGAAGTAAATATTGGCACTTTTGAGGAAGGCGTTGCGCAGGGCAATCAGCTCGTTGTAGCGCTCCCGCTCCTCATCGGTCAGCTCCACCTTAATCTGCCGTACCTCATAGTCCGCCAGCGTCTGCCCCGACAATTCCTCCGCCGTCTTGCGATAGACCTCTTGACCAATCAGCTGCGCTAGATCTTCGTGACGACCGTCGCTGCGCTCAGGCGTAGCGCTGAGCCCCAGACGGTAGGGGGCAATACTGTATTCAGCAATGACGCGGCTGAAGTCACTGGGCAGGTGGTGGCACTCGTCAAAGATCAGAAAAGCATATTTGCCGCCGAGGTTTTCGGCATTAATGGCGGCACTGTCATAGGTGGCAACGAGAATGGGAGTGCGATCGCGCGAGCCCCCACCCAGCAGCCCCACCTGCACACCTGGAAACGACTTCTCCAGTTGCGCGTACCACTGATGCATCAAGTCCAGCGTCGGCACCACGATCAGGGTCGATCGCGGCGTCGAATCCATCGCCAGCTGAGCCAGGTAGGATTTGCCAGAGCCGGTGGGCAAAACAACGACCCCCTGGCGATCGGCCTTTTTCCAGGCAACCAAAGCCTCGGACTGGTGTGGAAAGGGCTTAATGTCAATGTCAGACTTAAAATCCAACGGTTCAAACGCGCCCGCTTTGTCTTCAAAGCTCGTATTGGCATCTCGAAGGGTTTGCACCAGCTCTCGATAGCGACGGGCCGGGACCCGGAATTTTTCAATGCGATCGTCCCATTCCACAAACTCAACCCAGGCATTGCCCCGGGGCGGGGGATGCAGGATCAACGTACCGCGATCGTAGCTGAGCGTGGGCTTGCGGGGCATGGAGCGGGTCCCTGAGTGACACTCCTATTCTAAAGGTTAACTTTTCTCGCATCAGCCACAATCCGAGAGGGCATTTGTGAAGATGGGGCAGAGTCATGCTTCCCCTGTCAATCTTCCCCCGTCAATCTTTGTGTGCGAGATTTTGTGTTCGAGAGATTAACGCCTCCCACAGGCCCCCTGACCCTAGAGCGGCAACAAATTCAGATCCGCAACTTACCCCTACGATTGCGGGGATTGCGCATTGTTCAACTCTCGGACTTTCATTTCGACGGCATCGGTCTATCAGAGACATTGCTTGCCCAGGCCATTGCCCTAGCCAATGCCCAATCTCCCGACCTCATCTGCCTGACGGGAGATTACGTCACCGCTGACCCCAGCCCCATCCATCGCCTTGCCCCGAGCCTCGCCAACCTGCGCAGCACCTACGGCACCTACGCCGTCCTCGGCAACCATGACCTCGCCCATCGCGGTTCGCGCCAAACGATTACCAAGGCCCTGACCCAAGCCGAAATTCGGGTGCTGTGGAATGAGGTGGCTTATCCGTTTGGCCAGGGGCCGGGGGGGCTGGAAGACTTTGCCCTCATTGGACTGGCAGATGTCTACTCACGTTCCTTCCGCCCAGCCATCACCCTAGCCGAAGTCCAAGAACACATTCCCCGCCTCGTCCTGAGCCACAACCCCGACACCGCCGAAACATTGCAGCGTTGGCGGGTGGACCTACAACTGTCTGGCCATAGCCATGGCGGACAAATCTGTTTACCGAATGGCATACCGGTGCTCGGTTTGCTCGCGTCCCTAATTGATGCGTCTCCCTCGCCAGTGCAGCGTTCCATGGCAGAGATGCGGAGCTTCACCCATGTGATTCGCCACTGGGAATGGGCGGCAGGCCTGCATCGGGTTGGTTCCAATTGGCTCTATGTCAATCGTGGTCTGGGGACATATCCCCCCGGACGTTTATTCTGCCCACCAGAAATTTCATTGCTCACGCTGACGGGAGAAACCCCGTGAGGATTGAGCAAACAACAGGCGATGGGGAAAAAGCATCGGGGGCCATCTCTAGGCAGGGAAAGGCATCGCTCCGAAAATTTCTTCTTTAAATAGAAACTATTTTGCAAAAAAACATCTTCATTATCGATTTGACAAGGGTTGGATAAAGCATGCTTGTGAATTAATTTTGGGGCGAAAGGTGATGCTGTCAGCGCATTTCATCAAACCTGTTCACAGGAAAAAACCATGCCTTTAGTTGGACCTCTCTTTCTCACTTTTTTTGTCCTTTTTATGTCCATTCAAACCTTTCAGGAAGAGGAACGGAAGGCGAAAGCAAAAGAGAAACAGGCCAAACTCAAAGAAAAAACTCAATCGAGTCAGGTGCTTGATGATGCCATCAAGAAGGCCATTGCGAAGGCTCTCCAGACCTAACCCTAGCGACATGATTTGTTACATCGGGTCGGCACTCTTAAAACTGTCACGAGTCATCTTCCTACAACGTTGAAGTTTCGGGCATCCTAGGGGCTAGCGCTCCAGGAGCTTCGCCCATGGCCCCGGTCTCCGATTCTGATGCCAACCGTCGCGATTCCGCAGCGGTTGGCAAAGACCATTGCACCATCCCCCTCACACTTCAAGCCTCCTCCGAAGACCCCAGGTTACTGAACGGGTTGCAGGCACTACTCCGACTGGAGCTGATCACTCAGCGCCAGATTCGGCTGATTGCTCGGGAACAGTTGTGCTGTCGGGTACCAGAAATCATCCCCCCACAGCCCAGCAAACAGGCCATCGCACGAAGCACGGAGCAACGATCTGAGCAGGCCGCACCACAGCGTCTGCGCTCCCGTGAGCCAGTGCTAGCCTCCCAACGCTCCGAAGCATCACCAGTCCCCGCACCGCGCCGCTGGTTCCAATCCTTTATGGATGAACTGAGTGTGCTGTGGCTGCTGTTCCTGGGCGTCTTTCTGGTCGTGGTGTCCTCCGCTGTCCTCGCGGCCAGCCAGTGGCAAAACGTTTCAGCGGTGGGGCAGTATCTGATTCTGTTTGCCTACACCGTGGCCTTTTGGGGAGCGGGTCTATGGGCGGGTCGGCAAGCCAATTTGCGACTGACCGCACGGATGTTGCAGCGGGTGACGCTGCTACTGGTGCCGATTAATTTTTGGGCGATCGATGGGTTTGACCTCTGGAAATTCCCCGTCGGATGGGTCGTTGGACTCGGTGCAGCGATCGCCCTCACCGCCATTCTCCTCAACCTGCTGCGGCCCCGCCTGAATCGCACCCCCACACCTAAGCGCCTTGCCCTCGTTACCGTTGGTCTGAGCTGGCTGCATTGGGGCTGGGCGATCGCGATCATGCCGTTGCTGGCCAGCTATATCGGGATGATCGGAACCGCCATCGCCATCGTCTACACCGACGAAGATGCTGAGACAGAGCCCGAAGAAAAAACCGGGACTGCGGCAGCAACCAGTGGCGATCGCCTCGGTATCCCTTCCCCAACGCTGATTGCGATCTTCGGAGCCCTACTCCTGGCCGGACGGGCGCTACTGGCGGCCCAGGTGCCACTGGCACAGTTGGGACTCGCGTTTGGTATTTGCGGTGCAGTGTTGGCCTGGCGATCGCGCCACACTGTCACCTACAGCCTTTGGTTCGCCGTGGGCAGCGGCCTGATGATTTTGGGATGGTTGACCTCCCTGCCCATCGATCCGCCCTGGCAACCCGTTGCGATTAGTGTTCTGGCCCTGGGCATTGTTGCAGAGCGGTTGAAACGACTGCGATTGCCGTTCGATCTGACGCTGCTGTTTCTCGCAGGATTGCAGAGCCTGTGGCTGATTCGACGGTTTGCTCCCGTGGAGCTGCGGGCGGCATTGGTGGATCGCATCGAGGCGATCGCAGGCAGCGGCGGTATGCCCTTTGCCGTCGTTGGCGTCACCATCTTCCCCTATCTGCTGCTGTTCCTGGTATTGGGCGAGCGATTCCGCAGACAAGGCGAGTCCAAGCTGGTCAGACAGGCCAACTTCCTCTGTTTGAGCCTGGGGGCAGGACTGGTGGTCTTCAGCTTGGGCAATGACCTGATGCGTCCGCTCAACCTGACGCTGTCAGCCCTAACGCTGGGCTGGAGCCTGCGCCGCCGCAATCTGGGCCAAGGTTGGCCTTACCTGACCCAATTATTGACCTGGGGAGCCCTACTGAGCTGGTTTGGCTTTGTTTTTGATGGCGTTGGCGTCAGGGGATGGCTGGCCTTGACGTTACTCGGCAGTCTGCTGGAATGGTTGCTGAGCCTGGATCTAATGCCTGGGCTGGACTGGCGCGATCGCCCCGACTCCTGGCGTCTCAGTGCTTGGCACAGCGGTTTGGCTCTGTCCGGACTGGCCTACCTGCTGGCCTTGGCGGAAGCCATTTCAGACAGCACGCTGAGCCCAGGATTAGCGCCCTGGAGTTTGCTCTGGTGGGTCGTGCCCATCGCGCTCCTCGCGATGGTGCAATCTGACCGCTGCCCTCAACCCGATGCGGTTCGCGCCAGCGGCATTCTGGCTTTGTTTTTGGTACAACCTTTTACGCTGGACGATGCCCCCTATCGTCTAGCCAGTTTCGGCGTGACCGCCCTACTGATGAGTGTCCACAGCCGCTTGCTGCCGACCCGACTGACGGCAGCCGCGACGGTTGGCTTTGGCGTAGCCTTTAGCTTTTGTTTAGCCTTCCGAGGTGAGCCGGAGTTGGGCAATGGAGAGCAGTGGATGTTTGCGCTGGCTGCGATCGCCCTCGTTCTCTGGTCTCTCTGGGGGTCGCTCTGGGGGTTGCTCTGGGGCGGTTTGCGTCGTCAATCTTCCCCATTCAAGCAACACTATGCCGCAGTGACAAATGGGTGGGCGATCGCGCTCTTTGTCCCCGTTACCCTCTTTTTGCTCGGCAAAGTCCTCAGCTTCTATACAGTGGGCAGGTGGGGCTGGATGCTCGGTTCTGATCTTCAGGTCTTGAGCTATGACTATCTCGATGCCTTCAACACCATAGTGCCCCAACGCTTCCCATCATCGGGTTGGGTGCTAGCAACGGCTGCGATCGCGGCCTTATCCATGGCATTGACCCTAAAAGTGGCTCGCAACCCACTCTCCGCCTACGGATTAGCGTTGACTTCAGAACTGCTGCTGAGTCTTACGATCGCAGTGGTAGGCACAACAATAACCCGTCAGCTAACAGAGCTGGTCGAAGGCTTAGCGATCGCCAATCTCATCGCAGCGCTACTGGTACAGACCATGGGGGAATCGCGCCTCAACAGGGATGAGCAACATGCTACCTCCAACGTGTGGCACAGCATTCCCCTGAGCTATGCGCTCCTGGGCGGCGTACTCGGCCATTACCCCTTCGACGCCTTGAGCGGACTGTTCACCATGGCGGCCGCCTTCATCGGCCTGAGCATTGGCCGTCGTCGCCAGAGTTTGACGCCCATCACCTATATTGCTTTAGCTGGATTTTCCGTCGGAGCCTACGAGCTGTTGATCTATCAACTCTCCCAGGCCAGTGGCGGCAGTGCCGGGGATGGCATTGTTTTGCTCGGACTCCTGGGAGCAGGTTTAGCACTAGGCAATCAGCTCTTCGCGCGTTGGCTCCTCCCCTATCTCCACCTCGATCGTCCCGGCTTCCGACCCTTCACCCATATCCACTGGGGCATCGGCAGCCTGTTTGCGGCCATGGCGATTGTCCTACGCACCACGGGGGAGCTGAGTCAGACCGGCGGCTATCTGTGGATGCTGACGATGGCGGTGCTCGGAACCTATGCGCTGCTCCAGAGCCGGGGCCAAGCCGCTAAATCCATCGGAACGAACCTAAGAGGCTGGGGTTGGAGCGACTGGGGACTCGTACACCTGCTCTCAGCGGTGGGCTATGGCATTCACTTGATATTCCCCTGGCCCCTACTCTTGGGCTGGGCCGCAGCGATCGCCTGTCCCGTCGCCATCCTGCTCCAGCGCTTCCCCTGGCGACGCTTGGGCTGGTCTCCTCGACCGGGCCGCCGTTGGGCCAAACTCTTACCCATCATCATCGTCCTACTCACCGCCTGGGACATCACCATCCAGTCGTTGCTGCTGGTGGCGGTTTTCTACGCCGGACTATCCGTGGCCCAAAACAAAAGCGACAAAGCCATCCGCCTGAGCTATCTCAGCGTTGCTCTGGTGGATTGGGCCATGCTGAGAATCTTTGACCAGCTTCAGCTAACTGATGGCCTCTGGTACGCCGGGCTGCTGGGAGCCACAGTACTTTACGGGGCTCAGATCGATCCGGACCTCAATCTGCAATCGAAACGAGAGCTACGCCATGGTTTGCGCTGTCTGGGCAGCAGCATTGTTTGCTTTACCGCGCTCTATCAGGGGCAGGTTGGGTTGGGCCCCTGGGAAGGGTTTGGGGCTGGTTTGGTGGCGATCGCCCTCAGTTTCGGCTTCATTCTCGCGGGTATTGGTCTTCGCATCCGCGCCTTTCTCTACGTCGGCACCGCAGCCTTTCTCATCCAAGTGCTGCTCCAGGTTTGGCAATTCATTCAGGACGAGTCTCTGTTGCTCTGGGCCATTGGCATTGTGCTAGGTCTGCTGATGATTTGGATTGCGGCAACGTTTGAGGCGCGGCGATCGCAGATCATCGCCTTCATGAATCACTGGGTCAACGAACTGGAAGCCTGGCAATAGGCTCATCAGCTCCTTCTTCCCACAGCAATCGGTGAAAAATCGCCATAAAAATCGCCATAAAAAAGGACCTCCTTTGAGGTCCTTTTCCAAATCTTGGGTTCATTCACCCACACAAATTGCCGGTCAGTGACTGACGCATCAACCCTTGCCAGCCTTCTTAGCCTCACGGGAATCTCGCCAAGCTCCGCGCATGCGGCCAAAGTTAAGCGAGAACTCCGACATGCCCACAAGGCTACCGTCCGTATCTTCCTCCCAAGAGGCAGACAGGACACCGTAACTAAGCCCCACGACACTAAGGCCGAAGAAAAGCATACTCACTGCCACGACAAACGCGTTGGGAAAATCCAAAATGCCATTGGAGATGACGTAAAAAGCCACAAAGAATGTTGCGACCCCCAGAAAGGCAGGAACCCCAGAAAAAACGGCCATGCGACGCAACATGCGCTTGCCCACCACATCAGGAATGCGTGTTTCCTCTAGGGTGAGATTGCGATTGCGATCGCGTTTCGCAGCCTTCTGATCAGCAGTTACCGTGCGGGGTTCCTGCTTCTTGGGTTGCTTTGCCTGGGCAGCCTCTTTCTTTTTACGGCCCTTATTCGGCTCAAAGGGCAGACGCTCTGCCCCATCCTGCTTTGATTTTTCCTGAGCGTTCGAATCCGTTGCCATGCCTATCTACGAGAAATGTGTCGGCCGGAAGATGTCTATGTCAAACGATCTGTATCAGAAAGATTGGATCCAAAATCCGCTTAGCCGCGAATACCAAGCTTCTGAATCAGTTCACGGTAACGATTAACATCTTTGTTCTGAATGTAGCCCAGCAGGCGCTTGCGACGACCAATCATCTTCAAAAGACCCTGGCGAGACGCGTAGTCCTTCTTGTTGCTCTGGAGGTGATCACTCAGCTGCTTAATGCGACGAGACAGCATTGCCACCTGCAAGTCAGCAGAACCAGTGTCCGTCTCGTGGACCTGGTGCTCGCTCATAATTTCCTGCTTTTGCTGTTGGGTTAGGGCCATTTATCGAATGCCTGATTCAAGAAGTCACAATCGCTAATGTTATCACAATAGAGGAAGTTTCGGGTTTGAGCGTATTCAAAATTTTGCTCAATTTTCCCCGCCCCTGCATTAGGCCTAGCCTCCGTCCAGCGTAGGACCGAGAGGCGTATCGATGACGGGCGTTTCTGGAGCAATGACCGGATCTGGCACGGTCACCGGAGCTGGCGCAATGACCGGATCTGGGGCGGTCACCGGATCGGCTACGGACTCATCAGGACTGACGACCGGGGGATCTTCTGCGATCTCAGGCTGCGGCACAACCAACGGTTCCCCCTCAGGCTCCACTTCCGCAACGGGCATTTCCATCATAGGAACGTCTGTTGTGACAGGAATATCCGTTGTTACAGGAACGGGCTCAGGTGCTGGTTCCACAATTGTCTCCAACCCTTCCGGCAGCGGTTCAGAGATGTCCGGAACCGTGACGGGCTCGGCGATCGCATCAGTCGCCAGATCCGCTTCCGGCTGTATTTGAGTCGGCACGGGCTCAGTGAGCAAATCCGTCACCGGAGCCGCTGCATCAAATAGCGCTGCATCAACTCCGACATCATCAGCAACCGTGTCCGCAATGAGCCCCGGCTCATCCAGTCCCAGATCAGCCGGAACATCCTCAATCCCTAAGTCATTCTCAATCCCACCACCATCATTGATCCCGCTCAGTGCAGCTTCAACACCGCCATCAATGAGAGGATCGTCAGTAATTGGTAAGGGATCTAAGTCCGGTAAGGGGTCCGAAACGGTCTCTGGAAACGAAACGGTCTCTGGAAAAGCGTCAGGTTCCGGAGAAACCATTTCAGGCTCAGGGACTTCGAGGGCAGGAATTTCGGGCTCAATCGTAACTTCGGGCTCAATCGCAACTTCGGGTTCAATCGCAACTTCAGGCTCAATCGTAACTTCGGGCTCAATCGTAACTTCGGGCTCAATCGTAACTTCGGGCTCAATCGTAACTTCGGGCTCAATCGTAACTTCGGGCTCCGACAGAACCGACTCCACACCATCAACATCCGACTCTGAGACATCCGGAGAAACGTCCCCCTCCCCTAAAACATCCGTGCTTGGGAGGACATCAATCAGAGGAGATTCGGTAATAGGAGATTCGACACCTGGGACATCAGCTGCGGGAGAGGCAGTATCAGCCTCTGGCAAAACAGGGGTGAGAACCACGTCTGTTGGCGTTTGATCTCCCTGCTCACTCTCAAGAATGGGGGCAAGATCTAGCTCAATGCCAGGAAGAGCGACCGGGGTGGGATCAGCATTAGGCAACGGCCCTGCAGCAAGATCAGATTCTGGCACTGGCACTGGGATCGTGACTGGCGCTGGGGTCGTTATCGCCCCAGGGGCCGTAACTGCCACTGGGGGTTCTGGCACTGGGGGTTCTGCCACCGGAACTGTAGGCTCTGCAAGAATCCCCCCGGTGGTGGGCTGTGCTGGCAATCTTTGTTCAGAGGCTGCTGGACCTTGGCCAATGGGAGCTGAAGGGGTCGGTTTAGGCTCGTCCAAGGAAAGCCCCAAAGAAGCACTGGGAACACCTCCTAGATCCTCAAGGCTAGTATTTTCCGGCGTTGCACGATTGACGAGAGGGGTTGCCTTGGCAATGGGGGCTTCGAAAGCATCGCGACGCCCTCGCGCCACACGGGCAACCCCAGATTCAGACGGCAATTTGACAAATCCAGGCGTCTGTAAAACACCCACATCTGTGATGGCAAAAGCCTCCTGAGCAACGAGCCCCTCCCAGGTTTCCTCACGGACTTCAGCCAGCGCATCCATCACGTCCGTTGGCTCAGTATCCTTGTCCTCAATCGGCTCCTTGATCAGCACATCTAAATCTAAGCCTTCTACCAGGGGGCTGGTCTTGTAAAAGGTTGCCAGATCAAATTCATAGAGCGCTTCAATCTGGTCATCCACCACCACAGCCATCTGCCCTGCCTTCAGGATCTGCCTTGGCGTCCCTTCTCCCGTAGAAACCTCAATACCGCTGGTGGTTAATGCGCCTACCAACGTGGTGTTTGTCTTTTCGATATAGCGGACAAATAGCGCTGAGCCTCGGATGCCGGTCAACACGTTGGGGGTCACGACCCGAGTCCGCCCTTGTCCCGGCGGAATCAGCATCAGCATCGTGCCACGGCTCAATCGCACCGTACGCATCTTGGGCAAAAAACGAAAAACCGCCTTTTCCCCCATGCGAGTCAACGTTCCGTCATTGAAACGCAACTCCGCGAAGGATGCCTGAGAGGTCGCTAAACGATCGCCAGGCTTCAACGTGTCCTGGGCACGCGCCCTACGAATAGCAAGGCTTTGGGGTTTTAGATGGACACGGTTACGTAGAGCCGTGATGGTTGCCTGATTGAGGTGCTTGCCCCCCTGCGCAACAACGGGAAGCGGAAGGCTAGCGCCCAGGATAACCAGTGAGAAGAAAAATCCAGAGTAGCGAATCATGCAATCGCCTTAGTTAAGGGTAGAGAGGCACAAAAGCATGGGCCAAAGTGAATAAACACCCTGGTTTCGATGAATGCCCGCATGCTGTAGAAAACGACCCGTGTTTTTCCATCACAGCAAACTAACTACGGATTTAGTAAGTATTATTTAAAACTTTAAAGACCCTTTAAAAACTAAGCGTTTACACCAGAGAAGCTTTATCTACTTCTGACGACGATCCGTAAAGCTTCAATAAACCCTGAAATCAGATTGACCCAGGGGAGCCAGTTATCACTGGCTTTCAGAATTCTCGTTGAGTGATCTAGGTCACTCAGTGATATTGACGATCTGAGCAGCGACAAAAATTTTCCATCTCTCAGATAAAATTCTGAACCAACCTAGCCTCAAATCACCGAATCGCGTCAGACTAGGAGACGACATCCTATTATTTTCCGACGAAGACCTTAAGCATGGATTTTCAATCGAACTCAACCTCCGCAATGGATTGGACTGGTGATGGCCTGGCCCTGGGCCTCTTTGAAGCCGACATCCAGGAGGATGGCTCCCTTGTCGAGGCGTACCAAGCCTTAGATAAAGCCCTGGAAGGTGCCCTGAGCGATGCGATCGCCGATGCTGAATTCAAAGGAAAACCCGATAGTTCCGTCGCCATCCGTGTCGGTGGTCAGGCAGCGGTGAAGAAGCTCATTGTGGTGGGATTAGGCAAATCGGAGTCCCTCACGCTAGAAACACTGCGCCGTGGGGCGGCCGCGATCGCCAAAGCATCCCAGCGATGCAAGACCCTCGGGATTCAAATGCCCGCTATCGCAGAGGATTCCGCCGCGACGGCCCAAGCCGTGGTCGAAGGATTTGAGCTCGCCTCCCACAAGGACACCCGCTTCAAATCCAAGCAGGAGGATGAGGAAGAAACCCCCGATGTACTGACTCAGGTAACCCTACTGGGATTGGGCGATCAAGCCTCAACCATCGTCAAAGCTCAACAGATTGTCTCCGGTGTCATTCTGGCGCGGGAGATGGTGGCAGCTCCCCCCAACGACATGGATCCCATTGCCATGGCCAACCTTGCCCAGGCGATCGCCGACGACCATGGTCTAAAGCTAGACATTCTGGAGAAAGACGCCTGTGAAGCTCTGGGTATGGGCGCCTTTCTCGGGGTCGCGAAGGCCTCCGACCTCCCTCCCAAATTCATTCATCTGGTCTACGAACCCAGCCAACCCGCCCGTAAGAAGCTGGCGATCGTTGGTAAAGGACTCACCTTCGATTCCGGCGGTCTCAACCTAAAGGGTCCCGGCAGCGGCATTGAAACAATGAAAATGGACATGGGGGGTGCAGCGGCAACATTGGGTGCAGCCAAGGCGATCGCCCAGCTCAAGCCCGATGTGGAAGTTCACTTCATTAGTGCCGCAACAGAAAACATGATCAGCGGCCATGCCATGCGTCCTGGAGACATCCTCACCGCTTCCAATGGCAAAACAATTGAGGTCAATAACACCGATGCGGAAGGTCGCCTAACCCTGGCCGATGCCCTCGTCTATGCCGACAAACTCGGCGTTGATGCGATTGTTGATCTAGCAACTTTGACAGGCGCCTGCATCGTGGCTCTGGGTGGCAACATTGCAGGCTTCTGGAGTATTGATGATGATCTCGCGGCCTCCCTCAAGTCAGCGGCAGATAGTGCAGGCGAGAAGGTTTGGCAAATGCCGCTGGAGGCAAAGTACTTTGACGGTATCAAATCTCCCATTGCCGACATGAAGAATACAGGGCCTCGCGCAGGCGGTTCCATCACGGCGGCTCTCTTCCTCAAGGAATTTGTCAAAGACACTCCTGCCTGGGCCCACATTGACATTGCAGGACCCACCTGGGCCGACAAGGAAAATGGCTATAGCCCCTCCGGGGCGACGGGATATGGCGTCAGAACGCTAGTCAACTGGGTCGTTTCATAAACAACTTTAGACAACCCAATCCCGATCGAGCAGCATCACTTAGGCCGGATCCGAAAATTCTGGCTTTAGGCTAATGACATTGGGTGGATAGTTCTGGAGAGCAGCATAGAACGAGGGAGCGGCTAGGCGATGGAAAACCGGAGTCGCTGCCACGTTCTGTGAAGTATTTATTGCTTCCCCCGTCTTTGCCTCTGTATTGGGTGGGCAGGTCGCAGCAGCGGGTTGACTACTCACAACCAGGCCAACAATGCCAAACACCACTAAAAGAGTTGAAAATACCTTAAAGAAGTTAACAGTTTCGTTGAAGAAAACAGCTCCAATAATGGCAACCAAAAAGATAGCTGAGCCTGTCCAAACGGGATAAGCCAAACTGATATCGATGGTTTTAAGAGAGAAAGTCAGTGCCGTAAAAGAAAGGACATAGGCACCAATCGTAATGATTGAGGGCACCAATGCAGTAAAGCCATTTGCATATTTTGCGGCGAATGTACCTAGGGCATCCAAGCACACCGCTAAAGCCAAGAAGATCCAGCCCAGCATATTGGTGAAAGTCTAATAAGTGAGTCATGATCGCTACTTCACTCTTCTAGGCAATTCACCTCTATCCGAATTTGCTCACAGTAAACTAAATAGATTTACGACTTGATTAATCGTGATAGATCCAGTCAGCCAAAACAAATGATAGACAGCCAGAAAGGCATAGTATCGAGTTAGATACTATGCCGATACAATAGCTTTCTTGCACGAACCTGACAGCCGCCCCTATCCCCCAACCCCTTGCCCCCAATGCTGAAGAAAGGGAAGTCAAAACGCCCCTCACCCAAGCTTGGGTGAGGGGTTGGGGTGAGGGCCAAACGATTGACGCAAGAGGTCTAATGGGTCAATAACCCTTTAAATTCAAAATAGAACTCGTCGTCTCGACAAAGACCCAGGCAATTCAATCTGACTTGTCATCCTAGGGAACAATCGCAGGGTTGACTTGTTCCGCAGAACGAATCATTTGTCTCGCAGCCAAAAAGGCCTTCATACTGACAAACCAATCGCCTCCGAGGTTGTATCGCCAGAAAAGCATTTCAATCTCGGCTGCAATCTCTGTCGAGTTTTCCTGGAACATTCGCTGGCACAGCTCTGGCTCTAGGTTGGCAAGGGCAATGAGATAGCCATCACATCCCGCAGGTACCTTCAGCAAATGCTCAAATCCCTGAAGCACGGATAGACGCAAGTCTCCTCCATAACGAAGCTTGCAAAGTGCCTCAAAGAAAGGCTGATTCATCGAAGAATCTTTAATGCCAATAATCCTTGGAATCGCTTCTAAGCGACGAATCCCAGCTGTCGTTTGAACTGAATGCTCTTCGGTGTTGTACAGGACAATGGGCAGGGCGATCGCCTCAGCAACCGTCTCAAAATACTCAACGATTTGATCTTCATCGGAGCAGGGCACCGGCAAAATTACGGCATCACAGCCCATCTCCGCGGCCTTGGCCGCCAGCTTCAGCGTTTCCTCTAGGCGATCGCGCTTGACACCAGCAATCACAGGCTTCTGCGTTTGCTGACGCGTCACCCGAATCACCGCCTCCCAATCTGAATCTGACAAGAGCTGTCCCTCGCCAGAACTGAGACAGGGAACAAAGCCCGCCACATGGGGCGAGAGTTGTTCAATCAACCGAATCAGCGATTGTGAATCAAACTGCCCCCGATAGAAGGGCGTCACCAGCGGAACGAATACACCAGTCAGTGTGATCATGGGAGGGCTTACTTTCGTATTGGTCAACAGCATCACGGAGAGAACGAATCGCAGGCTCAAAAATTTCGGTATTACGAGCCAATGCCAGACGAATATAGGACTCACCGCGTTCTGGCTCATGCCAGAAGAAGTAGGTACCGGGCAACACATGGATGCCAAACTGCGTCAGGTAAGTCTTGAGTTCCGTGGCCTTAATGGCTGGACTCTTGATTCTGCACCACATGACACTCACATTGACCATGGGAGTGATCGGTTCGAGAATCGAGCCCTTGAGAATGCCTTCGGCGATCGCCCGATTGCGACGTAGCAAGCCATGCACTGAAGCAAACTTATCCTGCTCCGAGTCACAGATATACTGGGTTACAACGTTGAGAACAAAGGGAGAGACATTGAGCAAATAGGCTGTGAAAATATTGTAGACATCATCATAGATATCTGCGCTAGTCTTCAGAATCGCAGCCTTCGCATCCTGAAGTGGCCACGTTTTTCCGGTGTCCTCCATCGCGATATAGCTAACGCCTGAAGTCTCCAGCATTTCATAGACATCAAACGTCTCAATGCCCGTATCATTCAGCATGAATGCGGCAAAGCAAAAATCGAAGATCAGGAGCTTATCATTCTCCTTGGCAAATCGAATGAGCTCCTGCCAACTCGCCCGACTCTTACCATAGAGTGAGAATCCAGAGGGATTGTTGGGATCAACCAGGAAAATCGCGTCGGATGTCACATTCTGCTCAAGGTTGCTGTAAAGCGTCTCAGAATCATAGAGCCACTCTTCTTCAATGGGGCTGAGGGGAACCTCCATATTTTTGAGGAGATCCACCAGATTATCAAAACAAGGATGAATCAATCCCACGGTCATCTTCTTACGCAGCAAATAGTTGCCCGTAATGGCCATCGCGATTGATGCAGCGTAGACAATCATCGCGTTGTTATTTTTCATTGCCCAAGGACGACCTTGCACCCGAAAAAAGCTCTGAAGAAAATCCTGCTCGATGTCATACTGACGACGATTTTCAGAATCGTACCAGAGTTCAGGAAGGCGCTCTACAATTTTCCTCTGGGTTGGAGATTGGGACTGGTGAGTGTGAGCATCCGACATATTATAGTCGTGCTTAAGCGCTTCAACCTCATGCTGAGTAATATCGTTAAGCGTATTCATTTTAACTCTGGTAAGATTACAGTTTTCAAGAATTTCTCTATTTAATCAAGCCATTCTTGGCCGATTTTCTTACAGACTGGATACCAGCGTTCTAATCGAAATTCCCGGAATGCATCGATAATTTTGAAGTCTCTAAAATCTCAAAATATGAACGCTACTCGACATCATATATAACCCTCAAAAGAGGAAATTGAGTAAAAGTACGTCTCTCAAAATTAGATCTCCCTTCCCTATCTGTACTTCCACTGACAACTCACAGATATGGGATTAAATCGGCTGCGTTGGGCAATCTATCAACATATAAAACCCGTGTCTGTCCCCTGAAATGGGATCGATTGAGTCGGTTCGGGCCAAGCAGGCCAAACACCGTCCAAGACCTCAGCACGGCCCACGAGTCATGTTCCGACAATCCGTTGAAGAGGAATAAGGGTGATACGCTTGCTTCTACCGTATATCGGTGGTTGGTTTTCCCCGAGTGGCGCAAAGTGCTCGCATCGGCGATCGCACCGGCGCCCTCGGATCAACCTAGTGATTTTAGGAATTGCCACCACCTTAAGTTTATTGGTGTCGAGTTGTCTGCGGAGCACACCGCCCCTAAGACTCGGCACGAGCGCAGGCATTGCCTACGACAACTTCTATCTCGCAGAAAGTCTCGGCTACTACGAAAAGCAGCCGATTCGGCTCGTCAACTACCCCACATCTGAAGATAAAAGTCGTGCCTTCCGTAATCGACAAGTCGATGCCCTCGCAACCTCTCTCGGGGATGCCTTAATCCTGGCCGACTCAGATGCCAGCCTCCGCAACGTGCTGATGTTGAGCGCCTCCCGAGGGGGAGATGCCATGCTGGCTCAGCCTTCCATAGAAAATTTACAAGATCTAAAAGGCCAAACGATTGGTGTTGAAGCATCCGGTCGGGGCACGGTCATGCTGACGCGAGCCTTAGAAGAGGCAGGGCTATCGATGGAAGATATCAACGTCTTGCCGCTCGATATTTCCAGTCAAATGGATGGATTTAAGCGAGAATCCGTCCATGCCATTGTGACCCAAGAGCCACTCTGCTCAAGACTTCTGGCCACAGGTGCCAAAGATGTCTTTAGCAGTCGGCAGATTCCCAACGAAATTCTAGATGTTCTGATGGTTCGTAGCGACACGATTGCTGGCCATCGGCCCGAACTCGAGCGTCTCATCCAGGGATGGTTTCAAGCCGGTCAGTACTATCGTCAAAATCCTCAGGATGCTGCAGAGCGTCTCACATCCCGCAACCAGCTTTCCACAGAACAGCTCATTGAAGCGATGGAAGGACTGAAGGAATTTAGCCTGGAAGAAAATCTAGAGATGCTTTCCCTTAAAACTCCATGGCTTCAAGAAAGTCTGAAAAAGATTCAGGAAGATTTAGTTCAAAACCATGGGCTGCGAAAGCTTTATCGGTTAGGCGACCTCGTTAGTAACCAAATCATTCAGGATTTATCCCCAACTAAATAAGATCATAAATTCCGCCTCCCATTCGCATCAGTTACTGAAATTTCAAAAGGTGTAAAATGCTGTATCTACCACGTCTTAAATCCTTCCTAAGGGGCCTTATCACCCCAGTCCGTAAAATCTTTAGTGTTCGCTGGCTATCGCTGCTGTTGCTCTCCCTTTTCTGCACAATTTCCCTACCTGGTTGTCTCCAAACCCGGGAATCCCCTCTACGAGTTGGCGTGATTATTTGGCCTGGATACGCTAGCTTCTATCTCGCCGAAAACTTGGGTTACTACGATTCCAAAGACGTCCAACTCACAACCTATTCCTCTAATAGTGCGATGTTCAAGGCCTTTCGCAGCGGAGAGCTAGATGCTGTGGCCTTAACGATGAATGATGCCATGCCGATTGCCGAGACCATGCCGGACATTCGTTTCACCATGGTCATTGATAGCTCCCACGGTGCCGATGCCATTCTAGGCAAGTCCGACATTGATGATTTGCGCAAGCTATCAGGTAAGCGAGTCGGTGTAGAGTCTTCGGGGTTGGGTGCATTTTTTCTCACGCGGGCCCTGGAAACCGTCAATCTTTCCACGAAAGATCTTCAAATTGTACCGTTGGCAACCTTTGAGCATGAAAAGTCCTTTGATAAGGACAAGGTAGATGGTTTAGTCACCTTTGAACCCATGAGTTCTCGACTCGTGGCAGAAGGTGCCAACCATTTGTTTGATAGCAGCCAAATCCCAGGAGAGATTGTGGATGTGTTGGGTGTCCATGAATCGACACTCAAGAGTAAACAACGCAACTTGAAGCACCTCACAGAAGGATGGTTTGACGCGCAGAAATATCTTGAAGAGAATCCCAAGGAATCGGCGGAGATTCTGTCACCTCAATACGACATGCCCGCTCAAGATTTTCTAACCTCCCTCAAAGGCGTAAGGGTCCCAACGCTCGAAGAGAACCAGAAACTCCTGGGGGGTGAAGATTCTCAGCTTGTTACCAGTTCCGAGCATCTGGTGGACATCATGTTGGAAAGTGGTCTGCTGCGCAAACGGGTAGAGCCCGGTGCTTTGATGGACTCCCAGGTCGTGAAGTCACTCCGCTAACAGGACAACATTTTCTCAGACCCTCTTTCTCTCGGCTGGTCCTCTTAGTCTGTTCGATTGGCCTGCTCCCTCGAGCTGCCGACCCATCCCAATCATGGATTCCAAGGCTATGCCTAAGCGATTTCCTCCACCTCTGCGGTTTTCTATTCCCATCATTCTGCTTGTACTCGGCAGCGTTTCGAGCATCTACTCTTTTCGGCGTGAGGTAACCCTAGCCCACCGTCGCAATGAGGAGAATGTCAGCAGCTATGTCAAATTTTTAGGGGACAACACCTCCGGCATTCTGGAGTATCTCTATCGCCGCGTCAATGGCGACGGAGCAGCTCTGATGATTAGCCAATTGGAGGATGAAATTGCCCTAAGTTCTGCTGTTCTGTTTGATGAAACGGACCACGCAATTCTCACCACGCGCAACTCCCTCAAGAATCTGCCGGTGGAGAAAACCTCGGCGGCCAATTGGAAAAATGACTTCGAGCGGATTCGGTTAACCCAAGCAGGCGAGGTCATCTTAGCTGAGGATCATCAGTCGGTCTATGCCATCTATCCAGTGGCATTCAAGTCGGATCCAGGGGAAATTTTGCCTTCTAAAATGGGGGTTCTCTATCTCGACTACGATCTGACGGGACTCCGTCGCCAAACCTATTCCGACGCCCTCAAGCGATCGCTAGAATCCACCATCGTCTTAATGGTGCTTTGCGCTGCCATTTGGTTCTTCTTCGAGGAAGTTCTGACCCGTCGTGCGGCTCGGCTTGTCTCTGCCAGTAACCTGCTATCCGAAGGCAATCTTAGCGTTCGGGCCCAGCTAAAGGGTACCGACGAACTCGCCACGATTTCTCGGGCGTTTGATCAGATGGCCAGCATGATTCAAGGCAAAACGGAAGACTTAGAAAGTAGCCAGGTCGATCTACAGCGAGCCAAGGAAGCCCTAGCAGACTACAACCACACCCTTGAGCAGAAAGTTGCTCAGCGAACAGCAGAATTAGCCGAAAGTATTGAAGAGGCACGACGGGCCGAGGCGACAGCCGAGGAGGCAAATCAAGCCAAGAGCGATTTCCTCGCCAACATGAGCCATGAACTGCGCACCCCTCTCAATGCCATTATTGGCTACAGCGAGATGCTACATGAAGAGGCGGAAGATCTGGGCGTCGATGATTTTGTTCCGGACTTGAACAAAATCCACACCTCTGGCAAACACCTGCTCAATCTCATCAACGACATTCTCGATCTGTCCAAGATTGAAGCGGGTCGCATGGAGATTTACATCGAGTCTTTCTCGATTCAGGATCTGATTCAGGAGGTGACAACAACCATTCATCCACTCATTGAGAAACAGGGTAACTTCCTCAATGTCAATTGTGCGCCTTCTCTCCCAGAGATGCAGGCCGACCTAACCAAAGTGCGCCAAAGCTTGCTCAACTTACTCAGTAATGCTAGCAAGTTCACAAACAAAGGAAATATCTATTTAGATGTCTCTTCTCTCATCATCAATGGCGAAGACTCAATTCTTTTTCAGGTCAGAGATACAGGGATCGGCATGACTTCTGAGCAACAGAGTAAGTTGTTCCAGGCCTTCAGCCAAGCAGATGCATCAACAACACGAAAATATGGGGGAACAGGGCTGGGGCTAGCCATTACGAAGGAATTTTGCACCATGATGGGAGGCGAAATTTCGGTTGAGAGCACACTGCGTCAAGGCTCAGTCTTTAAAATTCGCTTACCCCGTCAAGTGAAGTCTCCAGATGCGGAGAGTGAGACGATCCTCGTCGAGTCAGCTCCCACTAAGCCCCTCAAGACAATCCTCGTCATTGATGATGACCCGGCGGTCCAAGATATGATGCACCGCTTTCTGAGCAAGCAGGGGTTTGCAGTCCAAACCGCTGGAAGCGGTCGGGAAGGGCTGACACTCGCCCGTCAAACTCAGCCGGAGGCGATTACGCTGGATGTCATCATGCCAGACATGGATGGCTGGACGGTTCTGGCCGAGTTAAAGGCAGATAAAAACCTAGCTGAGGTCCCTGTTATTTTGATGACCTTTGCCGATGAACGAAGGCGGGGTTATGCCTTAGGAGCTTCGGATTATCTGCCCAAGCCCGTGGACCGTCAGCAATTGTGCCAGATGCTCCAGCGGACCTGCATTCTCAATGAAGGGCTAGATATTTTGGTCGTTGATGACGATCCTGATGCCTGCACATTTTTAACCAATCAGCTCAGCAAAGAGGGTTGGCAAGTCCGACAGGCAAGCAATGGCAAGTTGGCTCTGGAGGCGATCGCAAACCATCGTCCCGGCCTCATCATTCTTGATTTGCTGATGCCGGAGATGAACGGATTTGAGTTTATTCAGAGGCTGAAACAACAACCGCTCCAGGCAGAAATTCCCATCGTTGTGATGACTGCAAAGGATCTCAATGAAACAGAGCAGCAAGTCCTTAAGGGTCAAGTCGAGCAGATTTTCCTTAAGGGTGTGTGTGAGCAACAGCAACTTCTCAACACAGTCAAAGAGCTGCTCACCCAGGCACTCGCCCAGTCCGCTGTCTCTGAGGCTGGACAGACTGAAGGGGCCGACTCCGATGAGAAAGAGCAGGAGCATGAAGCCGAAAAGATAGAGGGGGCAGAGGATCGAGAGCCAACACCACCGAAAACGGTTGCGGCAGTCTAACGGATCTTAATCTCGGCGCGGAGGCCCAATTACTCAAACAATCAACAAAGGAGCACAGAGAACCCCATGGCAAAGCTTTTATTGGTCGAAGATAACGAAATGAATCAGGACATGTTGTCGCGTCGATTGAAACGGCGGGGCTACGAGGTCGCCATTGCTGGAGATGGTGCCCTCGGCGTCACCATGAGCATTGCCGAAAAACCAGACCTCGTCTTGATGGATATGAGCTTACCGATCCTAGATGGCTGGGAAGCCACACGCCACATCAAATTCAATCCCCAAACGGAATCCATCCCCATTATCGCCTTGACAGCCCACGCAATGTCCGGCGATCGCGAAAAAGCCTTAGAGGCGGGCTGTGACGACTACGACACCAAGCCCGTCGATTTCAAGCGCCTTCTGGGAAAGATTGAAGCCCTGCTGAAGACGCAGTCTGATGGATAATCCTATGTCACCTTTACCTAGGCCCATTGCCGAATCGATTCAATCCACCCACGGTAATGCCCAAACCACTGCGATAGCTGATAACAGCGGCACGAGCAAAACCAACCAGAGCAGCATCGACTATGCTGGATGGATGGCCCACCTTCGCCATGAGTTGTATACACCACTCAATGCGATCCAAGGCTACAGCGAGCTTCTATTAGAGGAAATCGAAGACGTCCAGGCTCAAGCCGACAACAGTGCCATGGAGGTCACAGCTCTAGGGGAGCAGCTCAGCCAAATTCGAGCAGAGAACGAGAACCTCGTCCGTACCATTGGTCAAGGGCTTAGCCTGGATTTTTTCTGCCTATCGGAGGGCATCAAAACATCCGATAGTGAGATACAGCAGCATGTTCAACAATGGCTGAATTCCACCCTAACTCCCCTTGCAGAGAAAATCAGAGGGAACTGCAATCAACTCAGCTCCATCAGTCCAGATGATTTCCTCCCAGATGTAGAGAAAATCACCCAGGCTGCCCACCATTTTGCGGTCCTTAGTCAGGGGGATAAGCTTCCCACGGCGGAAGCCTTCAGCGGCAGCGCGCTTCAGACCGAAGTCAGCCTTAGTCTGGAAGGAGGTAAGGTTGACGAAAGTCAGGCACAATCCCCCCTGGCCATCGAGCAAGCCCACATCCTGATCGTCGATAATATCGAGACCAACCGCGATTTGTTACGACGCCATGTCGAGCGCCAGGGGCATTACGTCACCGAAGCCGGTAGTGGGTCAGAGGCTCTCAAATTCATTCCCACCGGGGCATTTGATCTCATTTTGTTGGATGTCTTGATGCCTGGAATTAATGGCTATCAAGTTTTAAGCTGGCTCAGGACTAGCGAGTGGCAGCATCTCCCCGTCATCATGATTTCGTCTCTCGATGAAATTGATAGTACCGTTAAGTGCATCGAAATGGGGGCTGAGGATTATCTATCCAAGCCCTTTAATCCAGTCCTCTTAAAAGCCCGAGTGGATGCCTGCCTTGAGAAAAAGCGATTGCGTGATCAAGAGATTTTATATCGCGATCGCCTCGCCGATGCCAACCATGAAATTCGACAACTCAACCAACGACTCTCCCAGGAAAATTCACGCCTCAGCGCAGAGTTAGCCGTCACTCAGAAGCTCCAGCAGATGATTCTGCCAAAAGAGAAGGAGTTGGCGGAGATTGAGGATCTTGAAATTGCCGGATTCATGACCCCCGCAGAGGACGTTGGTGGCGACTATTATGACGTCATTCGCTATGGAGATTCGATTCGCATTGGCATTGGCGATGTTACCGGACATGGCTTAGAAAGCGGCGTTTTAATGCTGATGGTTCAAACAACAATTCGAACCTTAATCGAAAGTGGTGAGACCGAACAGGCAAAGATTTTAGATGTGGTTAATCGAACGATTTTCCATAATATCCAGCGAATGGAAACTGATAAAAATCTGACTCTGGCACTGGTCGATTACCGTGAGGGGCATCTACGCATCAGCGGTCAGCATGAAGAAGTTCTTATTTTTCCTGCTGATGGGGAAATGCAGCGAATCGACACTCTAGATCTGGGATTTCCCATTGGTCTTGAGGAGGAAATCGTTGACTTCATTAGCCAAATTGAAGTGACCATCGCTCCGGGAGATATTGTTGTGCTGTACACAGACGGTGTTACTGAAGCAGAAAGCCATCAGGGTGACTTCTATGGAATTGAGCGTATGTGTGACCTGATTCATCAACACCGAGAGCAGGCTGCCATCGACATTCGAGATGCCGTCATCAAGGACCTTTACAGCCATGTTTCTAGCAGCAAAATCCATGACGACATCACATTATTAGTACTTAAACGAAAATCCTAACCTTCAATCAAACCATAGATTAATTACGACAACGAAAACATTCCTTTATAGGGCAAATCAGCCTCCTCTATCATCATGCAGAAGACAGTAGAAGTATTTGGCGATTTTTTAGATGCATTACCAAGCTGCCCGGAACAGCTCGTGCTCAACTTTAGTCCCAGCAATGCCCCACCTCAAAAGCGTTGGAAAAACAATGGTTTATCCGCAGATTTCCTAGCTGACTACCTCGTAACATGCCTTGCATCCTCAGAAGAAAGCAACGATCGAGAAAGGCAACAGGCTGAGATTAAAGATTCAGTCAGTTTCATCGCGAACGAGCTGCTGGAAAACTCAATGAAGTTCAGCAATACGCAACGCATTGACTCCACTCAAATCAAACTCTATTTCGATATCGACCGAATTTTATTCATCACTCAAAACAGTATTTGTCCTGAAACAGCAAGGACATTTCAAACGTATATTCAGAAGATTATGGACTCAGATCCCGAAGAACTTTACATCACTCAGCTCGAAGAAAATGCTGAGAATCATAGTGACTCAGGTCTCGGACTTTTGACCATGCTCAATGATTACTCCGCGAGGCTGGGCTGGAAATTTGAGCAAGATGCAGAATATCAAGACACCATCACGGTGACAACCATGGTGCAACTGCCCATGGAAACGTCCCCCTAAGAGCCCAGATATTCCGCAAGATACCAGATATTCCGCGTGATTTCTGGTCATCCCTACGCTCCAGAGCCATCACTTTCCAGCAGCATCAAATTTCAGAACGATCGCATTCCAGAACGATCAAGTCCGTAGCCAGAGCCTTGGAGTCTCTTCAAGACACGCCGTCTTTACCTGTAATCATCCCATCCCAAACATCTGATAATCAGAGACACGTTGAGCACCATGGAAATTAGTCAAGAAAAATATACCGTCACCTATCAAGCCAGCGAAGCGACTGTTTGCTTTGAAGGTTCTATCCGTTTACACGGTGGTGAGCCCGACTATTTAGAAATTGTGGCGCTGCTGAATCAGATTGCTGAATCGGAGCCCCCCGTCATCACACTCAATTTAGAGCAGCTCCAATTTCTCAATAGCCTCGGGATCAGCCTTCTTTCCAAGTTTGTGATCAATGTCCGCAAACGAAAAACCGTTCAGATGGTCGTCCGAGCCCACGATGAAATTCCGTGGCAACGCAAATCGCTTAAAAATTTGCAGCGACTGATGCCGAACTTACAACTCAATCTTTTGACAACGAAGCCAACCTAACCGACAGGCTTGCCCGCGATAGAACAAGCCGCCATAGAACAAGCCGCCATAGAACAAGCCGCCAGAGCGAGAACATCCGACGATTGCAGCCGGAATTACTGCCGGAGATTCCAGCACAAGCGGTAAACTGTAGAACGCGATCGCGCGCCTTCTAGCGACGACACGCGAACAGCAACCAACGGCAGCAGCAAACGGCAGTAGACAGCACCATGGCGGATTTCCTCCTTGAAGTGGGTACCGAAGAATTACCCGCAGCATTCGTTTCCGATGCCATCCGTCAATGGAAGGCCTTGATTCCTCAAACGCTTTCGGAGGCCTTTTTGAGCCCCGAATCCATGGATCTGTACGGCACGCCTCGCCGCCTCGCCGTCCTGCTCAAAGGATTGCCAAGCCAACAGGCGGACCGGGAAGAGGAAGTCAAAGGACCTCCCGCCAAAGCCGCGTTTAAGGATGACAAGCCCACCAAGGCTGCGGAAGGGTTTGCCCGAAAACAGGGAGTTGCCGTGGGCGATCTCGAAATCCGTCCGACGGAGAAGGGTGATTTTGTCTTCGTACAAAAAAAGATTGCAGGGCGTCCCAGTGCTGAGATCTTGGCTGAGCTGATTCCTCAGTGGATCGATGGCCTGGAAGGCAAACGATTCATGCGTTGGGGGGACGGTGATCTGCGCTTTTCTCGCCCAATTCGCTGGCTGGTTCCGCTGCTCGATGATGCCCTATTGCCGATCACCATCGAAAACGGTAGCAACCAGTCGGTGCAGAGCGATCGCCAATCCCGAGGCCACCGCGTCCTCCACAATACGAGCGTTGCCATTGACCAGGCTAGCGATTACGTCAGCGCCCTGCGTGCTGCCTACGTCATGGTGGATCCAGCGGAGCGCGAACAAGTCATTCGTGAACAAACCAAAGCCGCGGCAAAGAAGCTCAAGAGCCGTGCTGAGATGCCTGAGGAGTTGGTGAAAGAGGTTACCAACCTTGTGGAGTGGCCCACAGCCGTGGTCGGACAATTCGAGCCAGAATTCCTGTCGCTGCCGCCAGAAGTTATCACCACCGTGATGATCAGCCACCAGCGATACTTTCCGCTGCTGAAGACCAAGGCGAAAGTCACGCCAGAGTCCATTGCTGCCACGGGCATTTTGCTGCCGAACTTTGTCACGATCTCCAACGGGGATCCAGCCAAGTCTGACATCATTGCCGAGGGCAACGGACGAGTGGTGCGTGCTCGCTTGGCTGACGGCGAATACTTCTATAAGGCCGACGCAGCCGAGAAACTAGAAGCATTGCTGCCAAAACTGGAAACGGTAACCTTCCAGGCAGACCTCGGGTCCGTCGCAGCCAAGACCCAACGCATTGAAGCTATTGCTGACTTGGTTGCAACCCAGCTGGACGTTTCTGCGAGCGATCGCACAAACATTCGCCGCGCGGCACAACTCTGCAAAGCCGACCTCGTCAGTCAAATGGTCTTTGAGTTCCCCGAACTGCAAGGCATCATGGGCCAAAAATATGCCCTGGTCAGCGGTGAAACCGCCGACGTGGCCGCAGCCCTGTCCGAGCACTATCTACCTCGCGGTGCTGGAGACGACCTGCCCACAAGCCTGACGGGTCAAGTCGTGGGCATTGCCGATCGCCTTGACACCCTCGTCAGCATCTTTGGCCTCGGCATGATTCCCTCCGGCTCATCGGACCCCTTTGCCCTGCGTCGAGCCGCTAACGCCGTGGTCAATGTCACCTGGTCTGCAGAGTTACCCCTGAATTTGGACCAGCTCCTGAGTCAGACCATCGCGAACTTTAGCCAGACGTTCCCGGACCTAAAATCGACACCAACGGATCTACATCCCCAGCTCCAGTCCTTTTTCCTGGCTCGGGTGCGATCGCTCCTCCAGGAAGAACAAAACATCGACTATGACTTGGTCAACGCGGTCCTGGGCGAAGACGATGCGGACTATACCCAGCGAGCCCTAAAGGATTTATTGGATGTGGGCGATCGCGCCCGCTTTCTCCAGTCCATCCGCCAAGATGGACGCCTCGCACAAATTTACGAAGCGGTGAACCGTTCCACCCGCCTAGCAGCCAAGGGAAGTTTGGACACCACAACCTTCGACGCCAAAGCCGTCGTCAATCCCGACAAATTCCAGCAGCCGACGGAGCAAGCTCTCTATGACGGTCTCGTGGCCTTGGCACCGAAAACGGAAGCGGCCCAAGCCTCTCGAGACTATAACCAGGTCGTCGCAGCACTGGCAGACATTGCCCCCGCTGTCAGCGAATTCTTCGATGGCGAGAAAAGTGTCATGGTGATGGACGCTGATCCAGCGATTCAGACCAATCGCCTCAACCTATTGGGGCTTCTGCGCAACCATGCTCGGGTCCTGGCGGACTTTGGCGCTATCGTCAAAGGCCAGTAGCAAGAAAGGCCAGTCGCAGGAAAGAGCAGTCGCAGGAAAGGCCAGTCGCAGAATCGCATCGCCAGATCCTGCTTGGTGGCCAACCACGCTATGCCGTCAAGCCCCGTTGGGCCGCCTGGGCAACCTGCTCCACTGAATCCTGGGCCAAGGCTTCTAAGGTAGGGCGTGCATCATCGGAATTGAGCTGCCCCAGAGACTGAGCGGTTCGGGCTCGAACCTGCCAATCGTCATTCGTTGCGAAGGGAATCAGCAGCGGTACAGCCCGCATATCCCCCAACTCCCCCAGGGCTGCGATCGCCGCAGTCTTAACTAATTCTGTATCCGAAGTCAGGGCCTCTTCCAACAGAGCAAACCCATCGGGGTGCCCCATCTCCCCTAGGGCAGCCACAATGCTGAACTGCAGTAGCCACTCCTCCGTATTGCGATAGACCTGCTCCAAATCAGGAAATGCCTCCTGGAGCTTGAGAGCAGCCAAGGAATCAGCCGCCGCTGCCTTGACATCCAGTTCCGGGTCATTCAAGAGGCGATCGCGCAACAGTTCCAGCGCTAGCGCCGGATCCTGCTGTCCCAATGTTGACACTTGACTGACCGCAGCGTAGCGAACCCGAACATTGGTATCGGTGAGGGCCGAACGGATCAGCCCAAAGGCCACTGCCGGATCCAATTGACGCAATTGATTGAGGCCACTGAGGCGATCGCCAAATTCCTCGGAAATCAGGAGCTGCTTAACAGATTCAGGGGTCGCAGATTCAGAGGTCATGGTGTTAAGGGGGTCACGCAAAATCAGACGGATACGATCTTCGCCATTATCATCCAGTGCGCCCCATCTCATACACATGGCTTCAAAGCTTTGATGAATTTCCCTCTCGTTAATCTGCGTAATTCTAACGAAGTATAAAAATTCTACGGTCACCTTGATAGAGCAACTTCACACTAATTGAATCTGACTTAAAGATTCAAAGAACCCCTCCTTGAAGCATTGGTCGTTCCCTAGAAGCACCAATAACATTGCCTTAGACAGTTTGTGTTCATGCGTAAAAATCCATCTAGCTCCATCGTTCAAGCGTGTGACGCCTGAGCACAATGGCCTAGGG
>CALIJJ010000186.1 GCA_938017515.1 uncultured Pseudanabaenaceae cyanobacterium | reverse complement strand
GTTGCAATGCAACGCCTGCATTAAAGTTGGACTTGAACGTGGTACCCAAGCGCAGTTGGCCCCCTAGGCTGGTCTCTTCTCCAGTCAACAGGTAACCACCAAAGGCACCGATCAGTTCGCCCCCATCCCACTTTTTCAGTTGCGTCGCCACTTCTGCGTCGAAACCACCGAGGGCTTCTTCCTCTTGCAGAATGCGCTGCCGCTCTCGCACGCTGGTCAACACCAGTTGATTGGCTTGGAAACCGGTTGAGGTTTGTAGGCCGGTGTCGATATCGATGTCGCGAATTGTATTCTTGCTCTGACCCAGCGGCAGATAGCCGTTGATGCGGAAATCCCAGTCTTTACCCAGGCTCTCGTATCCAGCCGCTAGCTGATAAAAATCGCTCTCATCGGTGAAGTGACTATCGAGGCCGACAAAGCCACCGCGCAAGCGATCTTCGTCTCCATCCTCATTCAGCCCACGGTAACCCAAGCTCAGATTCCAGCCCAAGTGCCCCCCATTATCTAAAAGCAGATCGCCTTCCAGGAAAGTCACATTCTCTCCAGGGCTTTGGCTCAGAGGAATAAATCCACCAATGCCTGTAATCCCGTCAAATCCAGCCTGGGAACTACTATGACTTGCGCTAAATCTGGCGGGGATTTTGAGCGCATCGGCGGAGCTTGCGACATCATTACTCTGTGCAACCTCCGATTGAATCACATCTTCTTTTGCCCCATGAGATTCGGGCTCATTAACTGAAGGATTCGAGGCTTGAGCTAAAACGGAGGCAGGAAACTGACTCAGACTGACAAGCACACTACAGCTGGCAAGTAACCATAAGCGAGCAGAGCGCGGGGTGTTGACCCCAGAAGCATTGAAAGACTGGTTCATCATTAGGTTTAGGGAGATTAAACAGGCGATCGAGCAATCATCTCTAGGGGCCGACTCCCCAGCATCCCTTTGGGAAGAAAAGGAATGTTACATGCTCTACTATCAATCTGCCCAGACCACAGAAATGCCTATCTAGACCAATATGCCTATTTCTTCCATTCGAGTAATTACGGGTTATTTGTCTTATTTTCTGTATCAGCAACAGATGTTATCCCATCTCTATATGACATACAAGAATGTCGCTCAATTATGGAAATTGATGATGAAGTGCCCTGCTCATGCCATAAAAGGAGGCCAAAACTCAAGACAATCCGTTAATTATCTTAGGCTAATCTTCCTTGAGTCTCATATTTACAGCTTGCGATCTCCAGTAACAATACCGAGTTAACAATCAATCAACTCAGTATCCTTGCTAAGACAACTAAGCCGTTTGCCTGAGGCTTATACGTACAGTCGTAGTCGTCCACTTTCTTGCAGCTTCTTTGAGGAGTGCTTCCGAGGAGCACTTCCATCGATCTTCTCGTTTCATCACCTGCTTTGGATGTGCACCCAAAAACAAATCCCTCCGCGCATCGCGAAGGGATTTGTGAGTTGAACCTAGTGATGGGCGATACTGGATTTGAACCAGTGACCCCTTCCGTGTGAAGGAAGTGCGCTACCACTGTGCTAATCGCCCGAAGGAAATCTAAGTTTAGCAAACACTGTTCCTTCTGCACAATAATCTGTGGCCAATTTTTTGTCTAGACAGCCCCCACTGTGGCGCCCAGTTCCAGAATGTAGGGCTCTGTCAGGGTTTGATGGGTCTGGCGAGTCACCTGGTTCCAATAATCCAAGAACCGTTGACGCTGCTCACGATCGATTTGGTAGCTCGTCGGTGAGGGTTGGGTGAATAGGGGCTTGATTTGCAGTGCTCGGTAGTGTGCATTTGGATTTGTCCCCGCAGCCCACACATCCGACGGCTCCGGCATCAGTCCGGATGGGATTTGACCACTGAGAATATTCAGGATGCGATCTTGGCAGGCTTGGGTGTTGATGCCTTGTGCTTCGAGATGCTCTAGGATTTCGTTGGCGGTGAGGGCCTCATTGGGGAGCGATCGCAACAGTTCCGTCAAGAGAAAGTAATCGCTGTACTGTTGCTGGGCGCGATCGAGTACCTGAGCATAGACCGGCAGACTCACCAGACCGTAGGCCACCCGATGCTCCAGGAAGATTGGACTGTCATCGGTTGCGTCCACATCAGAATTTTCGAATTGATTCTGCAGATCGCCCACCAAGCGGGCCTGGGGCAACGTCTCCTGGAGCCAGGTTTGGATGGCTGGGAGCGTTGCGTGGCTGCCCGTGCAAAGGATTTGGGTGATCCCAGTGCTGCTGACACCTGCTTCGCTGAAGAGTCGGTTGAGTTCTCGGTTTAACCGCATCACAAAGGGCTGAATCACCTTGGTGTCCATGGCCGTTTGGGAGAAGGTGCAGGCATAGGGGCCAAATTCAAACGTGATGCGCTCTTGTTGCTTGAGGGCTTTTTGCAAATAGACGCTGGCCTCTAGCAACATCTTGCCAGCGGGACCTCGGTAGAGTTGGCGTTGAAGCTGGGAGCGTACCGTGAGGTCCGGTTCTCCGGGGATCGGCAGGATCGCGAGGTCTAGTCCCAACTGCTCCTCGGGAATGAAGGGGGCTAGGAGCTGACAGGCGATGTCCTGTTTAAATGCCTGTTCGCCATAGCCAAAGCTTCGTAGCTTGAAATCTTCGTGGGTGAGATTGTGCAGACCATTGGGCATGCAGACCACGGCGAGTTCCGTCGAGGCGGCTCCAGCATGGACCACAAGGGTTGCCCCTTGCCAGTCGCTGGGGTTGAAGGTTTGGCCTTGGCTGGGATGAAACTCAGCGAGCAATGACGCAACGGGTTCTTCCAGGAAGCTGATTTGCTCCGGACGCTGGGCGAGTTGAGACTGCAAGATCGCTTCTCGAACATTGAAGCGATAGGCTTCGTTGCAGTCCGAGGGACAACTGACAATGATGCCTTCTAGGGTGGTTAGGATTTGAGTGACGATCTCGGTGGTGAGGCCCTTGGCACCGCAGCGCCAGTGATGGAGGGGCCAGGGATTGCGATCGCGGGGCGCACTCCCAGCATCCTGACCCTGTGGAGCCATCGGATTGAGTGTGCTAAGCAACTGTTTCAAAACCCGCATGATCAGATTGAGTGATATCGGTGCCTGCTCCGGCAGACTGCGCTGGGGTTGGGCGGGTTGAAAATACCAGTTGAGCTGTGGTTCCCAGTCGTGGGTACGAGGGTCACCGTCTGTTTCTGAAGTTTCCGGTTGATAGGGTAAGCCCACGTCAAAGGCTGCCTTGATATCGCGGAGTAGAACCCCATCTGCGTCCGGAATTCCCGGAATGGGAAGCTGGATGGGGGCTTGAGCTTCGTGGTCCGCAAAGTCAGAGGGGAGATGGGCGATCGCGGGCAGTCGCCAGCGGGTCGTGGCCGTCGCCGTGCGTTCTGTTTCCTGTACACCAACCTGTGCATCCACCAGAGGCACCCCACTGGTTTGCCAATACAACGGATGAGACTGACCGGTCAGAGGATTGGATAGAACAGCACTAATCCCGGTGGTACCGATATCTAATCCCAAGTACCAGCCAGCAGTTTCACGGCTGGCTCGGGGGGCTACCGCTGGTGTGGACGGCGGTGTATCCATAAATTGCCCATAGAGCCGGACATCAAATTGATCGTCCAACTCCAATGGGGGCTGTTCTGGATTGGGGGCTAACTGGCGGTGGGTAGTTGACCCTGCTGTTTCGGTTTTGGCTTGGTGGTGGGGGGTTGGGTTAGGAGATAAGGACGAAGGCTGGCCGGGGGCTTTTTTTTTTGAGAATCGGACCGGGCCTCTGGCACCAATTTAGTGACCGGATTCGTGACCGGAGTTACCCCGGGGTCGTTGGCAACACCCTTTCTGGCCACGTTTCTGGCTGCCGGTTCCATCACAGCAACCCCAGTTCGAGCTGCGGGCTCGCCTTGCTGATGGAGTTGCTCTAGATCTTGAGTGGTGCGGGCCACCAAGTCCGTGAGGGAATGGATCGTGTGAGCTTCATCGGGCAGTGTTGCGGCGATCGCAGTGGAATCCTCCGCAGGCAGTGTTGCGGCAACATCGGGTGCATTTTCCCAGGGGGAGGTCCACAGCTCACCATCGGGAATTCCCTCGAAGAGGGCTTCCTCTAGGCTTGCATAGCCGCGAGGCGCTGGGGATGCGGGGGGCTGTTCGCCGTCGCGGGAAGCGGAGGGGGGGACGATCGCTGCTTCGTCAGTCACAGGAGCCTGAGGCATCATTTCCGTGGTCAACGCTTGACGGGCAGCAGTTGCAACCTCATCAAACCCTGCATAGAACGCATCCAGGTCACTGGCGGGCGCAGCGGGAATACTCGCTTGGGCTGCCGCCTGGAGTTCTGCTTCGCTGAGACCCACTAGGGTCTGCGGAGAAACCGGCTCAGATTCAGGGGTTGGCAAAAGGCCAGCGCTGGAGGTGGACTGCCAAGCCTTCGGCATCATGGCATTGGCTTCCCATTGGGCCTGTTGCAAGGCCAGATCCTCGGAAGGCTCGGGAGGGCGAAGGGCCGCGGCTGATTGGGCTGCGGGGGAGGCCATAACCGATTGAGGATAGGAAACGCCACCAGACGCACCACTGGTTGGGGTGCTCGAATAAAGGGTCTCCGGTGCCTTCAGGTAAGCCGCTGTCTGGTGTTCCATTTGCTCAGCCAAACGATTGACCAAACCGGATACCATCACCTCGCCCTGGCGGCCCATGCTATGCATGCGCTCTAGGCCAACGGATAGGGACTGCTGGTAAGCCTGAATATTTTGCTCTAGGGTTTCGGAGAACACCGCAATGGTGGAATCCATATTATTGAGCAGGGTATTGGCGCGCTGCTGGAGCTGCTGCACCTGCTGGGCTTCTGCCGCCGGGAGTGCTGCCATTTGACTGGCGACAATCTGGGGCATGGCCTGCTGGAGGATGGTGGCGACTTGTTTCACCATGCGCTCTTGCAAGCGACCCATAAGGGTTTCAATAAATTGATGCAATAGGGCTTCTTGATCCGGGCTCTGTTTCTGGGCCCGACTAATTTCCAGTTGTGTCACCTCTGCTTGCAGGGCATTGCGCTGCTGACGCAGATCCTGCACCTCCTGCTGGAGGGGAGCGAGGAGACCTTCACGAAGCTGGGAGAGTTCCGTGCTCAACTGATCCAACAGGGCATCAGAGTCTTGGTAGCCCAGGGGCCGAACCTCAAGTTCCGTCGCGTCGTCGCCTTCTTCACTGTCGCTGACGAGGGCATCGGGAGCGGATTCCTGGATGGCGAACGGATTGTGGGAGTTGCCGCCAAGCAGGATGGGAAGTTGCTCAGATTCGCTGCCAGGAAGGTTACGAATGCGTAGGCTGTGTTGCAGGGTTGCTAGGTAGCGGCGCAGACGCTCTAGGGCATCTTGGTGACGAGCGCGATCGCCGGAGAATCGCCAGATGAAACTGTTAGAGCCACCGTGCAATAGCTCGTCAATTTCATCGATAAGTGCTCTGATTTGGTCGCTTTGGGGGTTCACGCCAGCACCTCAGGTAGATGGCTAAAGGTTTTGGTTCCACCCAGCCAATTTGGCCAATGATACTGGGTGAAGTCTTGGACGGAGGCTGTGGCTGCCACGAAACGGTTAACCGTCGGTATCTCGCTTTGTGCCCAGCTTAACATCGCTGTCTGGTTTGTTACACAGCTTTTTACGTATGCTCGATCCCCCGAATCCCTTGCGGTATCTGGACCGTGGGGGGTGCGTTCCCCCACAGGGGTGAGGCCATTCCCCTTCTTTACCCATGCCCCCGAATCCCATGCAGGATTCAGATTGCCAACATAGTAAAGGGTTGTCGGCAGGATGCAAGTACTGGGACAAAATCCCACGAAGTCTTGATGGATTTTGGGCTGTATCAAATGCTGTATCAAATAGCATTCTGGTGCCCATGCTCTGGTGGCCCAGCTCTGGTGCTCCTAGGCCGAATCTCCCATTGAGCTCCCAGGCTACTCTTTCCCCAATTCAATGCGAGGGTCCGCAAAGGACAGGAGTAAATCGGCAAACAAATTGCCCACGATCAACATGACAGCCCCCATCAACAACGACGCCATGACGAGGAACAGATCCTGGGCAAACACCGCCTTGAGCGTCAGATTGCCCAGACCAGGCCAGTTGAAAAATACTTCAGCAATAAAGGCTCCGCTGAGCAAATTGCCAAACTCAAACCCCAGCAGCGTAATCAGTGGATTGATCGCGTTGCGTAGCGCATGGCGATAGATGACGCGGTTTTCCGGCAGACCCTTGGCGCGGGCGGTGCGGATGTAGTCCTGGCGCATGACCTCTAGCATTTGTCCCCGCGTAATGCGCTGGAGCCCCGCAAAACTGGCAATGCTGAGGGCGAGGGTCGGCAAGATCAGGTGCCAGCCCAGGTCGAGAATTTTGCCCAGGATGGAATAGTCCGCGAACTCAATGCTGGTCATGTCGCCCACGGGCAGCAGCGGCGTGAGGAACTGGGCCATGATCAGCAGCAGCAGCGCTGTGATGAAGCTGGGGAAGCCCTGGCCCAGGTAGCTGAGTACCCGCAGGATGCGATCGCCCCACTTGTTTTGGTTAACGGCGCTGTAAATCCCGAGGGGCACGGCGATCGCCCAGGTCATCACCAGGGAAGAAAAGGCCAGCAGTAACGTTGCGGGAACCCGTTCTATCAGTAACGACGTCACAGAACGTTTGAAGGTGAAGCTGTCACCAAAGTCACCGTAGCGAACAATGCGCCAGATCCAGCGGAAGTACTGCTCAATCCAAGGGCGATCGAGACCATACTTCTGCTCCAGCGTCTGCACATAGTCGCTAAACTGCGGATTCTCTCGAAGAGAATCTAGGTAATCTCCGGGTGCCAGCTGAATCACAATGAAACTTAAAAACGAGGCGATCAGCAGTGTCAACAGCGCTTGCAGCAGGCGTTTCCCGATGAAAACCGTCGTCGGACTCAATAGTCCACCCTTGACGGTCGTCAGAAATGCCGTAAAACCAGAGTCGGATGAATTTGCTTGGCGGTTCTTGCTTCTGGCAGCACGACGGTCCGATCGTTCAGACCGTCGCTCTCCGGGAGAACGGTCTTCGGGAGAATGGTCTTCGGGAGAACGGTCTTCGGGAGAACGATTGTCGGGAGAACGTCTACTGGCCATAGCTTCCGGGAAGATGCGATAACAGTGCAGTCAAAGGCATGCAGTGACAAGACTTGCAGCTCTGGCAAGTCCAAGGCAATCCAGTATGATACAGCGAGATCGGTCTTTACAAATCGATAGGAGAATCCCTGTGACGCGTCGTTTCCCCAGGCAAATATTCGGCCTTAGTCTGATCGCTCTGCTCACGCTGAGCCTGACATTCCTGATGAATGTGACGCCCGCCAAAACGATGATGACCTCCCCTGGCGGTGAGCCTGCGACCAGAGTGGCGCAGACCCTCGGCGCTCGCTCCAAAACGGTTTGGCGGACTGCTTCATTCCCGGTCGAAAATTTTCAAACCTATACGTCTGCCTTTGGTTACCGCCGTTCCGCCACAGGGGGTCCGTCGCGGGAGTTCCACTATGGCCTAGACCTGGCCGCTCCCAACGGCAGCTATATCCGCAGTTGGTGGATGGGTAAAGTCGTGGAAGTCAGCGATGATAGCCGCTGTGGTACCTCGGTGGTGGTGCAGTCCGGTACTTGGGAGCACATCTATTGCCACATGCATGGCAAGGTTGAGGTGATCAAGGGACAGCGCTATTTGGTCGATCGCCCCGGTGGGATCCAGATCCGCGAAGGGCAAATGGTTCAAACAGGCAGTCGCATTGGCCGAGTAGGCATGACTGGACGGACCACAGGTCCCCACCTGCATTGGGGCCTTAAGAACAAAGGCCAGTGGGTAGACCCGGGCGCGGTGTTGCGGGCGATGCAGGCTTCACAGCTGTCCTAGATTCGCAGTTGTCCTAGATTCGCAGTTGTCCTAGATGCGCAGTTGCCCTGGAGCAAATCGTTTCGCAAAATTCCTCGAACACGGGCATTAATGCCGTAGGGGCGCGCATGCCGCGCCCTAGGGGTCTGCTGCGACTTGCAGACTTCTGAGGGCCTGGGATACAGGCCCTTACCATCAAGGACTTGGAATACAGGCCCCTACAATCAATGGAGGTCTTCTAATAAGGTCTTTTAAAATTTTCTCTCCCTGAGCAAAACGGATTTGAGCCGTACGACTTTAAACCTTCTGATCTGTCCCGGCATCCACCCGCCTGACTTAACCCAGTCTTTTTTGAGCCAGGTTCAAGGGCAGCTTCGGCAGCCCACCAACCCAGCCAACTTCAATTCTGCAATCTTTTCCTGGCATGTTCTGCCTGAGCATCTGCCGCCCTATTCCCCCCAGCAGGTTTCGGAATATTTTGAAGCGACTTTGTCTAGGGAAGACAAGGGAAACCCTGTCGTTTGGATTGCTTTCAGTGCTGGGGTAGTGGGAGCGATCGCAACAGCCCGCACCTGGCAGCGTCAGACTCCTACCCCTTCTGGCCCCACCGCTGCATGTCGTACCGTGGCCTTGATCGCCTTTGATGGTTGGGGGGTTCCCCTGGCCGGAGACTTTCCCATTGATCGATTCAGCCACGATCGCTTCACGGCTCAAACGAGCGAATGGCCCCAACAGAGTGCAGGACGGTTTTATGCGGAGCCCGCTGTGGAGCATTTAGACCTGTGGCGATCGCCCCAAACGGTCAAAGGGCTATGGCATGAACCTCAGCCCCAAAGCACCCAGCCCCATCCCTCTCCAATCCCTGCCCCCATGACCGCCGCCGAGGCCCTGGCGACGCGATTGCTACAGATTTATTCGGACGTCCAGAAGACAACGCCTTCGGTCTCGCTGTAAGCTTTTCCTAAGTGTTTCGGCCTTATATTGCGAAATTCATTGATTCTTCGGGATTCGTGGTGCGATCGCCCACAGTCACCGCACAATAGGAATTTGCGCAGCCCTCCCCTTTTTATTTCGAGCGAGTCACCTGCCATGCAGTCCTCCCTTCATCCCCCGTCCACGGATACTCAGCAGCATCCCCAACGCAAAACCGGTGCGTTTGCCCTAATCGATAGCCTCCAGCGCCACGGCGTTGAGCATATCTTTGGCTATCCCGGCGGCGCGATTTTGCCCATTTACGACGCCCTCTACCAAGCCGAACAGGCCGGTGGAATCCAGCACATTCTGGTCCGTCACGAGCAGGGAGGCAGCCACGCCGCTGATGCCTACGCCCGTGCCACGGGCAAAGTTGGTGTTTGCTTCGGAACCTCAGGGCCCGGTGCCACCAACCTCGTCACCGGCATTGCCACGGCCCAGATGGACTCGATCCCCATGGTGGTGATCACCGGACAAGTCACCCGGGCGGCCATTGGCACCGATGCATTCCAAGAGACGGATATCTTTGGCATCACGTTGCCAGTGGTCAAGCATTCCTACGTGGTGCGCGATCCAAAGGACATGGCCCGCATCGTTGCCGAAGCCTTTTACATTGCCAAAACGGGACGCCCCGGTCCCGTGCTCATCGACGTTCCCAAGGATGTCGGTTTGGAGGAGTTTGACTATACCCCTGTGACCCCTGGGGATGTTCAGATTCGTGGCTACAAGCCGACGGTCAAAGGGAATCCGCGCCAGATCCAGCAGGCTCTGCCTCTGCTCCAGGCGGCGGAGCGTCCGTTGCTGTATGTGGGGGGTGGGGCGATCGCCGCTGCGGCCCACGATGAAGTGAAGGAATTGGCGGAAACGTTCCAAATCCCTGTCACGACCACGCTGATGGGTAAGGGCGCCTTTGATGAGAAGCATCCCCTTTCCGTCGGCATGCTGGGCATGCACGGTACGGCCTACGCCAACTATGCCGTCAGCACCTGCGATCTGCTCATCGCCGTCGGTGCCAGATTTGATGATCGCGTCACCAGCAAGCTCGAAACCTTTGCCCCCGATGCGAAGGTCATCCACATCGACATCGACCCCGCCGAGGTGGGCAAGAACCGCAAGCCGCAAGTGCCCATCGTGGGAGATGTCCGCCATGTACTCCAGGAATTGCTGGATCGGGTGCGGGAGATGAATGGTGCTGTGGATGCGAGTCGGACGAAGGTTTGGCTCGATCGCATCCAATCCTGGAAGACCAAATATCCCTTGGTTGTGCCCAGCTATCCGGACCAAATTGCGCCCCAGCAGGTCATCGCCGAGCTGGATAAGCAGGCCCCCGACGCCTACTACACCACGGATGTCGGCCAGCACCAGATGTGGGCAGCGCAGTTCCTTCGGAACGGACCCCGCCAGTGGATTTCCAGTGCCGGTCTCGGCACCATGGGGTTTGGCGTTCCCGCAGCCCTCGGCGTTCAGGTGGCACTGCCCGATCACCAGGTCATTTGTGTGGCGGGTGATGCCAGCGTCATGATGAACATCCAGGAATTGGCCACCCTGGCCCACTACAACATCAAGGTCAAAACGGTCATTGTGAATAATGGCTGGCAGGGTATGGTGCGCCAGTGGCAAGAGTCGTTCTATGGCGAGCGCTATTCGTCATCGAATATGCAGGTGGGGATGCCAGACTTCGTCAAGCTGTCCGACGCCTTTGGGGTCAAGGGGATGACGGTTTCTGAGCCTGGGCAGCTGAGTGCGGCGATCGCCGACATGCTGGCCTATGACGGCCCGGTGGTGCTGGATGTACGAGTCAAGCGGGATGAGAACTGCTATCCCATGGTGGCTCCCGGAAAATCCAATGCCGACATGATAGGACTTCCGGATGGTGCCTCTCCCGACTAGAAGGAAGCATCAACTTCATCATTAGCCCATGGAGTGGAAGCGGGTCCCCAACCAAACGTCGGGGGCTCGCTTTCTTTATGCCGCCTGGGTAATCCACTGAATCGCTTGGTGGGCCGGGAGGGGCATGGCAAAGTAGCTGCCCTGGGCCTTGTTGCAGCCGAGGGATCGCAAGTAACTGACCTGCTGTCTGGTGCCAACGCCTTCCACAACGGTTTCCAAGCCCAAACTCTGGGCCATGGCCACAATGGCACGGACGATCTCGCCCCGCTCGCCCCGCTTGCCCATGCGTTGGACAAAGGATCGGTCGATCTTGAGCGTGTTCACCGGCAGCCGGTCGAGATAGCTCAGGGACGAATAGCCCGTGCCAAAGTCATCAATGCTGAGGGAAATCTGCCGCTGACGCAGGGCATTGAGCATGGCCCGACCCTGGGGCAGATTCTCCATCACCACATTTTCCGTCAGTTCCAATCGCAACTGCTGGGGGGCGATCCCAGTGGACCGCAAGACATCATCCACCTGCTCCACGAGATTCGGCTGCTTCAACTGTCGTGGCGACAGGTTGACACTCATGGTTAATTGCCGAGCACTGGGCCATTGCTGTTGCCACTGGCGAAGCTGCTCACAGGCCTGACGCATCACCCATTCCCCCAGGGGGACAATCAGTCCGGTCTCTTCTGCCAAGGGAATAAATGCCATGGGCGAGAGCAAATCGCGGCCCGGAAGCTGCCAGCGGATGAGAGCCTCGAATCCTTCCAACTCCCCCGTCTGTAGATCGACGAGGGGTTGATAGTAAAGCTGGAGTTCGCCGTAACGGGGCAGAGAGGACGGGGACTCGGTGGCTGGTGCGGTGGGAGAGGTGGGAGGTTGGGCAAGGGTACGGGCTGCCGCGGTTCTGCCGGAGTCCGGCTGTGAGAGCGATTCCAGTTGAGCAACAATGGCTCGACGCAGTAGTGCTTCTAGGGCAAATTTCTGGATCGTGTGCTCGTGCTGCTTGGGATTAAAACCGCTACAGCCCCCCTTCCCCTGTTTTTTGGCAGTACCCAGGGCTTCCTCGGCGTATTGGACGAGTTGTTCTGCCAGGGGGTAGCTGCGGGCAGCCTGGGGATGACCCAGCGAAGCAGCCACGGGCGGCGTGAAATTTTTCTCTGGAGATGAAGGGAGAGGGGAGAGGGAACAAGCTGGGTCCAGACTGGGAGCCGCAGGCCTTACGCTTGAAGGGGCCGTAAAGACACCGTGGGAAAAAGGGCCGGACTGTTCGATTTGAAGACTACTGGCCATGCCCAGTCCCGCCGTCACGAAGAGGGAGCGAGGCCCCAGGGAGAAGGGGGCACGGAGCTGCTGCCGCAGTCGTTGAATCCATTGTTCAGCCTCAGCAGCGGAGGTGAGGGGACTCAACACCACAGCGAGGACATCGTTGTCCCAGCGACTGAGCATATCCGAGGGGCGCAAGACAGCCTTGAGGCGCTCACTGAGGGACGTGAGCAGGCGATCGCCCGTGCCATGGCCAAAGCGACTATTGATGACGCGAAAGTCATCAATGTCGATCAACACCAGCGCCAGGTCAGCCTGGCGGGCCTGGCCGAGCTGCTGTTCTAGCCGATGCATCAACAGCTCCCGATTGGGTAAGCCGGTGAGTGGATCGAAAAACGACGCCTTATAAAGACGCTGTTCCAGCTGATGCTGCTGGGTCGTTTCTTCAACCACCCCGAGAAGCTGCTCGGGATATCCCACTGCGTTGTAATTCAGCACCGTTTCCTGGAAGCGAAACCAACGCCAGTTGTGATCAGCGTCTCGCAGGCGGCATTCCAGTGCGGGGGGAGGGGCAGGGCGATGGGCAGCATCCGCAGCCGACTTGAGGGAGGCGCTGGTGTGCTGGGGGGACGGCCGGTGCCGTTGTGCCAGCGAGTCAAGCTGTTGAGCATAGAGCTGGGAGCGAGCCCGGTCCGCTGGATGTAGCTGTGCTTCCCAAACACTCCCCTGGAATGGAACGATCGCCTCCCCTAAGCCCAATTGCTCGGAGAGAGACTGCTGCGGGTAATCTGCGGTTTCGCTGCTCCGCGATCGCACATAGCAAACCTGGGACAGCAGCATCGCCATTGATGCGATGGCCTGAGAGGTTTCTGCACTGGACGTCTCGGCATTGAACGCCCCTAAACTGGATGTCCCTGCACTGGCAAAAGGAAAGCCATGGGGGAGATCCCAATTTGGGGTGACCGGAGGAATGGTGGAACGAGGAGGAGCATCCAAGGGGGAAAAACCAAAGGCTTCGACCTCCCCAGAGCCAGCCTCCGCCATCCCTTGGGGAATCCTAGGCACTGATGTTTGGCGAGGTGATAGATAAGAGCCATGGCGGGAATTCCTCTCCTGCAGTGGGGAGAGGAACAGGGACGTTGGTCCAACATTCAAGGGGCTAATCCGCTCTGTCATCTTGCCGTCATCCACTCTGGAGGTGTTCGGGGGAACTACTAATTACGATCCCTGAGGTACGAATCCTGAGGTACGAGACTGGAGACACAGGAGCAAAGCCTTGAGGATTGCTCAAAACCGTATCTGCACGGACGAGACCGCTTCGGGAGCTAGCCCTGCGCTCTCTGTAAAATACATTGTAGAAATAAATACATACTTTGTATCTGCGCTGGATCACTGAAGCAGATCTCATGCTCCGGAAAGTAAAGCTTAAAAGAAGGTAAATTTTCTGATTTCTATGCCGAAAAGCGAATGACTTTGGCGATCGCAATCCGTAAAAACCGCAAATCTTTGGGGCACTGACGCCTCGCTCAGTCCCAGAATTCACGGATGCTTCAGTGCGCGACCAGCATTTAAGTACGTTGTAAAACGTAATAAAACTTGGAGGTGCTTACCCTAAAACGTTAAATGATTCATACGGATTGCTCAGGCAACAGCGGTTTTCTTTAGCATGGTTCTAGTGAAAGCACGGCTGTAATTTTTACGGCTGTAACTTCTATGGTTGTCATATCTCACATGGCCGCATATCTCGACAAGAAATGCAGTGTCTACAGCCCAGTGTTTTTGCAAGACGCAGTTTCGACAGGGATCAAGTTCGCTAGGGGAAGACTCGCAAGTTACGAGTTCATCGTTTGGCACACTTTCAGAATAGATAAGTTCAGGATGGATACGTTAGAGAGCAGAAACGTCAAATATTCACGAGACCGATACGGGACATAGATTCACGAACAGCTTTGAACAGTCGCGGTGCTGCTAAACCGCAGTATTGCTAATTGATTGCTGCAACCCACAGCCTTCCGTTTTCCATTGCGGTACTCTCCATTGCAGCCATAATCCCAGCTCTTCGTGATGGGGATGACCGTTTTCAAATTATGTAAGGCAATCCTTCTAGGGCGAAACAAATGAGTTTTGAACAGGACAGAATTAATGCGGTTGAGCACAAGCTCACTGCGCTTTCGGCTTCTATCGAGCAGCTGAATGACTCCATGGGTGATGTCAAAGTGGGGTTAGATGCCATTCGTCAGGACGGCCAGGGCCGTCGTGTCGCGGGCATCATTGGTGACTATTCCGATTTGACGAGTTCTCGTCTAACCGGGATGTCAGGCCAGCACCACAAGGACATTTTGGAAGATGGTGATGATGTGGATGGTGACTCTCGGGGGGATGCCAACCGCCTAGCCCCTGAGATGCAGGTACAGCGCCTCACAGCCCAGCTAACGGCTGCTTACAGTCGGATTGCGGCCCTGGAGGAGCAACTCCTCTCCCAGCGCATTCACTAGGGCATGGTTCAGAAGGGAGACTGCCAAAAATCCCGTCTGACCGATCCCGCCTGACGATGCCATCTGAAGGCCCTGCCGATGTCAATGCGATTTGAGCATCAGCGTTCCCGCTAGACTCTTCCGCTAAATAGAACTTTGAGCCCGTTGGTGTGAGATGCCAATGGGTTTTGGAGTGGCGGGCATTTGGAGCCGCCGCTGTTTTGCATGGATGGGCATTGGGGAGGGGCTCTCTAAGGGCTCTCCGGTATGAATGATTTGCCATGATTTGCCATGGGATGACAAGCTCTCCAGATGACAAGCTCTCCATTGGAATCATCCGTTTTAGAATCATCCGTTTTGGAATCTTTGGAATCAGCTTTTTTGGATGGTTGTTTTTGGGGTCAGTTTTTGAGAAGACGGCGCCAGTGGTGATAGCGATCGCAAAAGCTATCCACTTCCACCAGCAGTTCTTGTGCACCGAAACCGCGACGTAGGCTCGTGGCGATCGCGCTCCCCCCAGCGGCGACGCCCTCCTTAACAAAGCCTTCCTCGTAGGCCCGCAACGCGGCGTGGGTCGAAGTCGAAAAATCTAAGGCCGTGGACAACAGCATGGGCCCAGGCTGAAACTGTTCACCGATGGCCTGGGCTAGTCCCGGTGTGTCACCCGAGGGATCAAGGGCAACCCAGCGGGTCGTGCCCACCGCAATATTGTCTGGATTCCAGAGGGGAATGGTTGGGGGGAGTTGCTGATACTTCATTAGGGCAGCGGCAAGGGCATAAACCGCCAGCATTTGGGTGCCACCCGCCAGCAGAATGCCGCAGTGGGGACTGGCGGCGATCGCGATCCCCGCCACAACAATCTGCATGGGATCTCCCACCGCCGCCACCACTGCCAACGGATCGGGCCGAGACAGATTTACCCCCGACGCCCGCAGTCCTTGATCCACGAGGCGCTGCTTTTGAGCATGGTTACAGTGGGGATGGCTGCTGTTGACTCGGCCTGCGGCTTTAATCCCCAGTCCGGTGAGGACACCCAAGGCTGTGGTTGTACCACCCACGACGCATTCCCCCAAGACCAAATAGGTCCTTCTCGAAGCGTGGGTTTCCGAAGCATGGGTTTCCGAAGCGTGGGTCGAGGTCATGGCAGGCAGTTGCTGAGCGAAGCGCTCCCCCCAGGACAAACCGGCTTGGAAGAGATGCTTGACTTGGGATAGAGACATCGCCCGACCTGTGCTCACACAGGCGGCGGGTTGCCCGCCTAGTTCCAGACCCGTGTGGGCCGTGGACTGGGGTAGTCCAGCATTCAAAATATGCACGGGGGCTTGCTCTAGCTCGGCTAGAGCCCGGGTGATGAGAACTGGGGAAAGACCCGCATCCAAGGGCGGTAGGGGATGGGTCGCGGGGTGGGGCGTGATGCCGCAATGGAGAAATTCACTGTCGGCGATCGCAGTCCACCGCCGAGCCTCCGGCGTATTGCCCGCAGCAGAAATACCGGGAACCAGGGCCGTTTCGGTGAAGCCCAAGGTGCAGACAAGAGACCAGGGCTGTCCCTGGAATTGGTTCAGCCAGGCTTGGGCACGGTCGGTTTCACTGTGGATATTGATGCCACGGAGATTGGCACTGTTTTGCCCATCAGTCACTCGCCCATCAGGCATTTTTCCATCGGTCACTCGTCCATCGGTCACTTGTCCATCGGTCACTCGCCCATCAGTCACTCGATTTAACCGTTATCAGGTTCAGCTATCATCCGTTCTAGCGGGCAAGCGGTTCCAGCAAAAACTAGGCTCGACCGTTCAATCTATCGCTCAACTTCTAGCTCCAATAGCACCTGAAGCCACTCCGGTGGATCCGGCACCTTCATCCCCAAACGTTGGAGTAAAAACCAAGCGGCCAAGTGTACCGCAAACATGTAAATAATGCTGTTGACCAGCACCAGGAAAATAGCCAGCAGCTGCACCAAGCTCAAATCCGGTTGGAACAGTAGCCCCAACCGCACAGAGACCCAATTGAGTAGCTTGGTGACCTGAGTGGTGACATAAATCCAAAGGTCTTCATTCAGCAACACCGAAGTGAGGGCCACCCGGAAAAAGAACCCCAGGGTATTGATCAATGTCCCCAGAAAAATGGAGAGACCCCAGCCCGCCCCCCGTCGCCAGCAAAAGCCCAGCAACATGCCCAGCATGCCCGACGGCATCACAAAAAAGAGGCTGCGCACGGGCCCCGTAAACACCGTAAGCAATAAAAATGACACCGCCGTGGCCATCCAAGCAGCTCGACGATTCCAGCGCAAATAGACCAGGGCAATGGGAATGGGGAAGCAGATGCGCCACACCGGCCCCAAGGGAAAATAGGAGTTGATCAGCCAGAGCAAACTGGTCGTGCTGGCTAAAAAGGCGGTTTCGACTAGCGCCAGTGGACTCTCGGGTAACCCGCCCGTGGTCGCGAGGGGAGCAGCCATGACGGGCTGAGACGTTGCCCCCATCTTTGGCGTCGGGAGCTGCGACGAATGTCTGTCCTCCTCCGGGTGCATCTCATTCGCTTCACCACCGCCATCGACCCATTCCTGCCAGTCATCCACAGGGGGCTTCGGCTCATCGGCTGGGTTGTTGGATTGGGGAGAACTGGATGATGGATTGGTGGGAGGAGTCTGGGACATGAGCCGGTGTCGCGGGCAGGGAAAAGGGAAGGTTAGGCAGAGGAAGCTTGGGCAGAGGGCGGTTGAGCAGAAGAAGCTTGGGCAGAAGAAGCTTGGGCAGAGAAAGCCAGGAGATGAGAGGCAGGGGATGAGAGGCAGTGAAGAACGCCAAAGGTTGCAGGAGGGAATATCCCACAGGAACCTAGCCGACGAGTTCCTCCAGCGTGGTGAGATTCGGAATACGAATCACGTCACGTTCCCGCAGTAGCAATCCCTTTTTCTCTAGCTTACGCAAAACTCGCGTTACCGTCTCCCGGGCCAGACCGCTTAGGCTGCTGAGTTCCCGGTGGGGAAAGGAGGGAATCAGCCAGGTCGTACCGTCGGCGCGACCTTGACCATCCACCAAAAACAAGAGCACATCCACAAGCCTCGCCGTGCTGTCGGCTTCGCGCAACCGTAAGCGTCGATTGACCTGGCGCAGCCGCGAGGCCAGTAATTGGGACAGGTGAATCCCGGCCATGGGCTCTGCCTTCAGTAAGTCCAGAAAATCCTGGGCTGGGATACTGCAAATCTGGGTTGCCCCCAGGGTGATGACATCGGTGGAGCGGGGGATGTGATCCAGAGCAGCCATTTCACCAAAGAGATCGCCCTGACTGAGGAGGTTGAGCGTGATCTCCTTCCCGTCCATGTTGTGGGTTCGAACTTTGACCCATCCTTTGAGGATGAAATGGATCGAAGCTCCATCGTCATTTTCAAAGACGATGACATGGTTGGAAGGGTAGCTGCGCAGGACCGGATGGGCGATCGCCCGTGCTACCGATTCCGCTGGTAACCCCTCGAAAAGTGAACAGTGCTGTAGCAGCATCTGCTGCCAATCTGCTGAGGAGGAGCCATACCGGTAAGTCATTCGGTCACAAACTGGAGTGGGATAATACTTTGGGCAAGGAATAAATGGCAGGGGAATGCATCGTCATCATACGGCAATGTACGTATCGTGGACAGCAGGCCCGGTATCCAGAACTGCCTGCTGTCCAGAGGGGTCTCTCAGAGCGAGCTTAGACCACGGGAGATTCGGCGGTGGGTTGCTGGGATGCGGGGTCAATATCCGGCGAAGCAGAGTCCGGCGAAGCAGAGTCCGGCGACGGGGCGTCTGCTGAGGTGGCGGCGGGATTCTCGGATAGGTTTTCAGACAGACTCCCAGCCGATGCCAGGTCCTGGTCGCTGTGGTACCCAGATTCAATTAGATAGCGAAATGCCTTGGCCGTGGCTTCGGCGCAGTGCTTGGGAGGAGACTGGTAGAAGCTTGTCCAGGCCTCCGCTTTGTGGGAGGCGTAGCTGTCGCTGTGGTCGGGGTGTTGCTCCAGCCAGTTGAGCCGGACGGCGTGACCAACCAGCACATCTAGAACGAGGTGATCTTCGATGCGCAGCTCGGGGTTGCCCTGGGCAATTGCCGCTAGTTCCATCAGCACTTCCAAATTGAGCTGACGATATTCCGGAACCTGAATCTTGTTGAGCAGATGCTCAATGCGTAGGGCAAAGTTGGTTTCGCCGGGGGTCATCTCCAGCACGAGAGGATAACTGTCAAGACGATTGCGTCGTTCCAATTTGTCGCCAATGACGAGCCCCTTGCACTGGTTCATTAATTGCCAGACACCCTGATAGAAATCCTTGGGGATTTTGTTCAATGCCCCTTCCAATTGACGACGATGGCGCCAGCCCTGGGGGGAAAAGGCGCGCATCTCGTCGTCCAGTTCCTCATCAAGGGTCTCCGATGCCGGGCGAATCACCCAGTCGATGCTTTGGGCCACTGTGGCCACATGGAGAGACTCTTGCTGGCGCAACATCTCGTCAAAATTGTCGTTGCCTGCCAGCACCTGGCGCAGCTGCGTTTTGATCTCAAAGGGACTCAGGCCCATGAGGGCTTCGTAGGCTTCGTCTTGGGTGAGGTGTTGTTCTTGGCCGAGTTGACTGGTCAACAGCAAAATCAGGTAGCCGACTCGCAGGGTGAGGAAGCCCTTAAAGAGTTCGGGGTCGGATTTGATCAGGACGCCGAGGTAGAGCAGAATTTCTTGGGAGAGGACGCGATCGCGACTGTCCTCCCGGCAAAACTCCGTTAGCTTCTCTAACAGCTCCGGGTTCGACAGCGGTTGCGTAATCAACGAAGCTTCGCTGTAGGCCTTGCCCACGGCAATTTGTTTGCGACGCACCAGGATATCCGTCACGGCATCGGACAGGCCAATATCGACCTTGTCCAGCAGGGCTGCGGCCCGACGGACCAAGGGCCAGAGGCGAAGCTGGGTCGCTTTTTCATAGACCTCATCCAACAGGGTGTGGACGCTGACCTGTGCGTCGCCCAACAGAAGACGATGCTCCAGACCATGGAGGGTGCGCAGCGTTTGCAGAAGCTCAATCTGTTCGTAGAGGTTTTCTGAAGCCTGAAGTTGAGCGGTGATTGCGTCTAGGTTGGTCTCCCGCTCCAGCTGGATTTCCCGAGTGTTGCTCAGGAGTTGATTCTTGGCTGGATCCAGTTTCAGATGTGCGGTCCGAATCGCAGGCCCTGAGGGGTCTGTGCTGCCGAGTTGGAAATCGCCCAACGCATCAATGCGCTCGATGCCGGTGGTCAGCAGAAGCTGCTGCAAGGGAGCGACTTTGACCGGAACACCGTCACAGAGACCGTTACTCAACTCGCGCATGAGCGGGATCAGGGCTTCCCGGCCGGTTTCCATCATGCGGCGGGTGATCAACAGGGTCTTGGTGGGTTGGCCCAGCTGCCGCCAGTTGCGATGCAGGTAAGCAATTTCGCTTTTGATTTGGGCGACGAGGAAATGCTCATCCAGGGTCAGATAGAACTGATCGAGGTCGAGGTAAGCAGGCAGAAAGACAACGGCTTCGCCGCGAATGCGGAAGACGCGGGAGGTGGTGAGACTGCGCAGGCGGCGCACAGGACGACCCGTCAGGCCCAGCGCTTCGTTATGGCCAATGTGGTGATACAACTGCGAAAGCTCCTGGGCAGAGCGCAGCTTGACCGGCTGGATTTGCTCGGGGGTTTGGGTGGCGAGACCGCAGGCTTCTAGTTCGCTTTGCAGCTCTGTGTCTTCGGCCAGTAGGGCGAGCTGGACGACGGGGCGGCGGCTGTTGCCGAGGCGGCGGTGACGGCCCAGGGGATCGATGTCACCGGGGCTGAGCAGATCGTCCATCATCAGTTGCCCCAGGTAATACAGGCTCTGGGCCCAGACCAAGGGAATGTTTTCGTTGGGGAGACGGGTTTGGCTCTGGGGATTGGCTTTTTCTGCTTCGACTCGCTCCTGGGGAACGTAGTAGACCTCGGGCAGGAGGGCGATGTCGTTGTGCTTGACTTCGACGAAGGCGAGGCGATCGCGATATTCCCGCACCTGGGCCTTATCACCGCGAAAGATGCCGTCTAACAAGAGATAGGTATAGAACAGCGGCCATTCACATTCGATGTGCTCGAACTGTTGCAGTTCCCAGGGTTCGTAGTGCAGTCGGCTGGTGTCTTCGGTGACGACCTGGTGCCCGTCGCGCAGGAAGCGTTTGCAGCCGTAGCGACCCTGGAGTTTATCGATGATTTTGCTGCGGGTGCGATCGACCAGGGCTTCGTCTTCAATGGCGAAGGCGGGGAAGCCAATGGCGCTGAGCGTGGCGGCGTCCACTTCCTTGGAGGCGGATTCGCGGGGCAGTAGGGAGGTCAGTGTGGCGCGGGCGCGGGCGATTTCGTCGGGGAGGACGTGGATGACGGAGGACTGACCCCCATTAACCCCAAACAGATTGAGGCCATTAATCGCTTCCATGGCGGCCTTGGCCATACCAACGGAACTGGCATTGAGTTCGGCGTTACCGTGGTTGATCTTGTTGCCGCGCTCCCAGATGCCGTAGTCGGGGGTGCGGTAGGTGCGGCCGATGTAGTAGACGAGGTTTTGGACAAAGTTGACTTCGTCCAGGGTGTAGACGATGGAGAGACCCGAGGCGGTCATCTGGGCCAGCATCAGCATGAACAGCGAAGTGGCGTCGAGCTGCAAATGGCCCCATTCGTCGTCGCCGACGACGGAGTCGCCGGTGCGGGTGTCGTATTTGGCGTGGAGGGCGTCGAGGGGGTCCTGGGTTTGTTTGAATTTCTCGACTTTGGGGGCCTGCTTCATCATGGCGAAGAGCAGTCCGCGCATCAGTTTGATGACGCTGTGTTCGAGTTCGAAGGTGCGGCCGGGGTCGATGTCGTGTTTGCGGTAGGCGATCGCCAGGCCCCACACGGCCAGGATGCTGTAGACGTTGTCCCGTACCCAGGCATCGGTGTAGTCCCCGTGGGTGTTGACGGCGGTGCTGGCGGGAAGCAGGCCGCTGATGGGGTTCTGCCGACTGAGGATGACCTGCTTGATCGGCTGGTAGTAGCGATCGAGCTGCTGGTGAACCTCGGGGATGCTGCTGGGCATGGGGGGATAACTCTCGGGTTGTAACAAACCTACCTTTTATTCTTCCCGCAATGGTCTAAAGGGATCCAAAGGGAGGCGGGATGCGTTTTAGATTTTCTTAAAGTATTAAGCCTTATTTCGGGAGCAAAGGAAAATCTGTCTGCTGCAAGGCGGCCTGTGTATGGTTTTGGCTCTAGACAGCGGGTATTTGTCACGATATCTGGACTTAGCTTGGGTTCTTGACGAAAGACTCGGTGTCTGGGTCGGAGCAGTCTCTACGGAGGCTCTGGACTGCTCAGGGGCCAATGCCGTTGGGAAATCGGCGAACACAATTTTTCTGGTTTTTCTGGCCTTTTTTTCTGGCCTTTTTTTCTGGCCTTTTATAGTGGGAGCGTTGCGCGAAGACTCCCTTGGATATGCCAATGTTGCCAAAGCCCAGTGCTGTTGTGTTTGCCAAGAATCTGGCCAAGATGGTGCGGTTCTATCGGGAGATGTTCTCGATGGCGGTGGTGCATGAGGATCGCGACCATGTGGTGTTGGATACGGATGGGTTTCAGGTGGTGATTCACGGGATTCCTGAGGCGATTGCCCATCAGATTGAGCTGACGGAGCCGCCTGCGGTACGTGAGAATGTGGCGATTAAGTTGTGTTTGCCGGTTTTGAGCATTGCGGCGGCTCGTGAGCAGGCGGTGAGTCTGGGTGGGAGGGTTGGCCCAAGCGATCGCGAATGGGAGGCTCGGGGGTTTAGGGCTTGTGATGGGGTTGACCCGGAGGGCAATGTCATGCAGGTGCGGGAAGGGTTGGCTTAAGCGGTCGCTGTGGTAGTGCTGTTGCTTAAGCAAGTAACTAACGGTAAGGCGGAGAATGGCTTTGTTTGGGAGGGCGATTCCGAAGGAAGCTTGCTCCGCAATCGCATCATTGCGTTTGGCTGGGATGGCGGCGCTTGCTCTTGGCTAGTGGGCAGCAGTGCTGGGGCCGTTTTAGGAACTGTGTGAGAGCGTTAGGAATTTTTTTTGAAGTTTTTTGTGTAGAAAATCGATAGAGGCGATCGCATCATCCGGTAGCATAATAATCTCATTAATTAAAGTATGTAAGTCAGAGATTTATTGAATCGCAATGGCTAAGGGAAATCAGTTGTCGCAAGAGCTTGGGATTGAGTGCGAGCAAGCTCTATATAGTGAATGGGGTAACTTTTACGCTCCAATTAGATGTTACCCTTGTGCTCTTTTTGATAAAAATGGGTTTATTGTCGTCAACTCTCCTGACGATTTTGAAGAGCTGGGAATTAGAGTTGGTAGGCGAACTAATGTTCCCAATCAAATCTCGTCAGCTCCAACATATCAATTGATATCCGCATGGAGAGTTCAGACTGCAGAAGAAATTGTTCAAGAGGATGAGCAAAGATACTTGGAGGGATCTGTTGTTAGCATCCGTGTTAACAGGTATGAGCGAGATCGTAGTGCAAGAAGTAAATGTATTGCCCACTATGGACCTGTGTGCCAGGCTTGTGGAATTAAATTGTCAAACGTTTATGGTTCGGTAGCTGAAAATTTTATTCATGTTCACCATGTTAAAGCAATATCATCTGTCGGCAGAGAGTATGAGCTAGATCCAATTGATGATCTTAAACCTTTGTGCCCTAACTGCCATGCCATTTCTCATCTTCGGAAAGAACCGTATTCCATAGAAGAGATTCAAGGTTTGATGGAAAAGGCTAAGGAGAGGGCTTGATATTTTTAGCTTTCAAGAATGCCTTAAACTTGTAACAGTTCATGCTGGTACGCCTCCACGAGTTTCGTTTCGTTTGAATTACTTTGCTTTACTAAGTAGATAGACATTAATCTCCCGCTAACCGGGCTTCGACTTCGCTCAGCCCTCGGCTCTTAGTCATGTCAGGGGTTCGCTGGTTGAGCGGAGCCG